>JBBRPK010000120.1:0-18001 GCA_038228235.1 Verrucomicrobiota bacterium | reverse complement strand
GTTTTCGGGGAAAAGGCCGGATGGCGAGGCGTGACGAGGGGAGCATATCCGCCAGCGATCTGCGACCGAGGAGCAACGAAGCCAGTCGGCCTTTTCCCCGAAAACCCTCCGGGCGGCGGGTCTTTTGTCTGCGGCCTGCGTTGACTCGGCCGTCACGCTGCGGGGATGCTCCGGCCTCGCCGCCTTGGCCACAGCCAAAATCCCTCGCCGCAGGACCCCACGCAATTTTAAAACAGGCTCTTAAGAAAATGGGGACTCCTGGAACGCGTCCTTCCGGATATTGTGCCGCTCGCCTGCGGCGTTAAAGCGCCGGGCTATTCTCAAATGTCCCTTCGGGACACGCGCCACCGGCCAAAGCCGGCTCGAACCAGATCTCAAGGCACTAGCAGAATTTCCGGCTGTAATCGACCCACGCACTGCGCGGGCATTCGGGAATCGATCGAGCCGGCCAGGGGTTTTTCCAGCTCCACATGTCCGTCGCACTGCGCAACGTTGGCGCGAGTCTGATGCCGGAAATGGGCGTTGGGATAATCCGCCTGGTCGCCACTATCCAGATAATAAAACTCTTCCAGCAACGGTTTATCCGGTGAGGCAGGGTCTTGAAAGTCATTCACTTGGGCAGAATCCCCAAGTAACACCGTTTCGGCAGGTTGCTCGATATGATTGACGCTGATGCTTTGCTTTCCGAGATACCAATTGTATCCATAGCTGGAAGCTGCGCCTTTCGCCTTATATTTGTAGAGGGTGCTGGAATAGTCCAGCGAGGGACAAATTTCTACGCCCGAGCCTTGCAGGTAGGGATAAAGCGCGCCCTGGGAAAGATCGAACTCTCGGGTCCCTTCCGCGCCGGCTTTGAGCCAGCCAAACCAATAAACTTTTCCGCCATTGGTCCCCCCGGACAGATAGCGGAAGGTCTGGCCCTCATTGTCATCCCAATACAAAAGCGCTGCCAGGCCAAGTTGGCGCAGGTTGTCCACACATTGCGCGCGCCGGGCCTTTTCCTTGCCTGCTTGCAAAGCCGGCAGCAACAATGCCGCGAGAATACCGAGGACAGCAATAGCCATGAGCAGTTCGACCAGTGTGAAGCCCGGCAACAATGGAGTCCGGCAGGGCATGGCTTGGGAGGCAGTTGCGGGACGGACGGAAAGTCGCTCAGTCCTTTTCATGGCCGCTCTGCGTGCACGCGGTAGAAAATTCTCTCTAGCGGCCTATTGGTATCCGTCAAACGCAGCCTGCCGCCAGTTCCGTTCAGATAAGGCGAAATGGCGCTCCATGTGCTCAAATTGGCGCTGGCTTCCAGCGCGTAGAGCCAGTTCGTTTCGCTGGTGAATTCGGCGCTCCACGCCGAGTTCGTGCGCGCTATTTGCAGGTGGCTCAAAGGGGATGAGGGGACCATAAGTTGCACATTGTCCACTGACCCATGCGCCAGGACCGATCCGTAAAAAACGGGCGAGCCGGTCTGGATGGCATCGCTGTAACTCGTGACCGCAAACGAATCGACGCGAAAATCCGGCTTGTTCGCCAGCCCGACGTCCGCCAACGGGCTGAACGGCACGCCGTTCTTCGTCGCTGCGGTGCGCAACGTCTGATCCGCGGCCGTATAGTTTATGGTAATGTGATAGATGTCGCCGCTGCTCAGGGTTAGAGGGAAATTATGCGCGTAAGAAAAAACGTTGTTGGTCGAAATAACTGTGGTGCCGAACGTATTCCCGAAACCCGCGTCTGGAAAATAATCGAACTCGATGATGTTGCGCACCCCGTAGGTTGAGCTGACGCCAGCGCCGCGAAAGGCCTTGGAGTTAGTGGCGGTGCGGAAATTCAGCAGTCCAATTGCAATTTCGAATTCATTCGATTTGCCGGCAGTGCTTCCGACCCTGATATCGAACAGCCGCACGTCAAAACCGAAATTGAAATTGTCGCTTTTGGTCAATACCGTGCCGAGCGGAAGATAGAAAAAGCTGTTCGTATGAGAGGAATCCCATGTGACATCGAGATTCTGATTTGTTTGGTTCCAGTGAAACAGCGAAGCGTCCCCGAACACGCGCCAGCCACGCGATGCCGGGTCGCTGGCAAAATTCTCCGAGAGGGCCGCCGCCCTCCCGAACAGAGCGGCGGCCAGCCAGAATGGCGCCCAAAAAAGGATGATGCACGGTGAACTCACTCGCATATAATCCGAGTTGTAGCAGCCGACGTCAGTCGGCTCTGATCTTTTTCGGTCAATCCTCATCTCGGTGCGTCCCTCGGAGCACGGTGGCGAAGCCGTCGATTTCCGCTCTGCCGCTGAGAACGTCGATGCGAATGAAGCGGATGTCTGGGAGAAACACGGGATGGCCTCTCGCGTTTTGAGCCCATGAGATGTCGTAGCTGGCCCCGCCCGCTGAGCCTCGGTAGAGCGCTCGGATGTCATTCAGCGTCGCGCCTGCAAAGTTGGATGGGGACAAGTTTGGAGCGAGAGGAAGGTGAAAATTCCCAGTGCCGTCCGTCGGCGGAAAGCTATCGACGGCTGGCGCAAATGCTGGGTTAAGCTCATAAAAATGCAAGCCATCCCGGCTGACCGAGACGCGGGTCTCGCCAGCGCTGTCCCCGAAGAGTGACCCGTCTGTCGCTGGGGAGCCGATCCAGGTCGAGACGCCAAAATCATTCGTTATAATAAACCCCGCGTTGCCGAAGATGGTGAAATCCAGCCCATCCAGGTTATGCGGGTGATTCAGAATGGGTGTGTGAAACCGGACCACCAAGTGGCCGCCTGCTCCGATGGAGACGATCTGGTTTGTGCCATACGGCGGGTCGAATGGATCGGTTGCTTCTCCATAAGGATTAGTCCGCGAGGGTTCCCCCAGCGCTGCCGTTGGGTCGGTGAAAGGCGCCACGAAACCGATGCCGGCATTGTAACTCAGCACCTCATCCGCGAAGGGACTGGCCGGAGAGGTGAGAACAAAGCTGGCCGCGGCCAACGCCAATAAATGTGTCTTTAACATGGAACTGATCTTTCAATTGTCACTCCGGCGGGCACATGCCTGCATCATGCGTGACGGGTTAACGGTTGAGAGACCAGTTCCGGGTCTGAAAATAAAAAACCTTCAGACTCCGGCAAAGCGGGGAATGAAGGCATTCAACGAGTCCACTGAACACAGTTCAGCGGTCTGGTCTCATCCTTCTCTTTGACGGAGAAGTTGGGCATTAGAAGCAGGAGATGTGAAACACACAACCATACTCCTCTGCCCAGGACGAGCGCCGCTAAAGCGATATCCTGACTTCGGGTTTGACCTCACCCCCGCCTTCCCAGTCTCACGACCAGTGGCTTGGTGGGGGATTGTATCCCGTAACAGTGGCGCAACCGTCCCCGATTCTCACGGGGTTTCCAGACATTTAGCGGCGAAGCTGGATGAACGAACATCCAGAGATTTCAAAGAACGCTCTCTTGTAAGCCGCTCGATAAAAAATGCCAAGCAAAATGTTGACGGCAAAATTCGAGAAAAAGTGGGACCATCCCGCGGCATCCCAAGCCAGCCCGTTTTCTCCTAACCCCGGATGAATGATGGACTCCCGCGGGAAACTTTGAAACGGAGAACTTTTTCCAATGAACGTTCAAGATGAGACTAAGTGGGCTGAGGCGTAAATACGATGACGTTCGCGGCAAGGGATTTTTCGGCCAGACGGGGCGCGAGCGACGAGCATCTCCCGAAGTGGATCTGTAACGAGCGAGCAACGAAGGCAGCGACCCAAAGGACAAGCGAATGAGGCTCCTCTTGAACCCCAATTGGAATCAGATGGCTCCGGCCAGCGCGGCTTGATGAGCTAAATGCCAATTTTGGATGGCCTCCCGCAAATGGGCGGCGGCGATTTCAAATTCGCGCTTCAATTCGGAAAGCCGTTCCCTCGAGGACTCGATTTTTTTCTCGGCGGCTCGGACGTACTCGATTTTTCGCTGCTCCCAATTGCGCGCCGCCTGCTGGAGGCGTTCCTGGGCGGACTGTAGAAGGCGCTGGGTGGATTCCCCAAGATGGACGGCTTTTGATTTCAGTTGGAGTTCCAATTGCCTTTGTTTCTCAGCAATTTCCACCAGTTGAATTTTCTCGATGGGTACCCGCCGCAGTTGTTTGGCCAAACTCATTTTGCTCAGAAGCCAAATTCCCCACTTGGTTGGGTCGAACTGCCACGGTTTCACCCCATTCCGATAATCATATGAAAATTCGTGATGATAATTATGGTACCCCTCGCCGAAGGTAAAGAGGGCCATGAGCCAGCTATCCCGCGCCGTGCAGCGGCTGGAATAGGGCCGCTTGCCAATGTAATGACACAAGGAATTGATAAAAAACGTGGAGTGCTGCACGCAGACGACGCGCGTCACGCCTGCGAGGAGAAAACTGCCGAGGGCGGCGCGAGGGCCACCCCAAGCCCAGCCGAGCAGGGAAGGGACAATGAAACCCGCCAGAAAGCCGAGCAGAACGCAATAACGGTCTTGCCACATGACCAGGGGATCTGCCTTCAGATCGTCCACGTTGTCCAGAGGAGGGTCTGGTCGCAGTTTGAAAAGAAGCCAGCCGATGTGGGCGTGAAAAAATCCCTTGGTGATATTGTAGGGGTCGTCGTCGTGGTCAACATGCTTGTGGTGTCGCCGGTGATCGGCCACCCACTCCAGCGCCGAACCCTCGAAAGCTGCCGCTCCAAACACCAGAGTTCCGAGCCGGACTGGCCATTTGGCCCGAAAGGCCAAGTGGGAGAATAATCGGTGGTATCCCAAGGTGATGCTCATCGAAGAGCAAATGAAAAACACCGTGAACAGGCACACTTGGAACCAATCCAACCCGTAAAACCAAAGGTACACCGGCGTGGCGGTAAGCGTGATGAACAGGGTGGTCATCAAGAACACGCTGGTCGGCCAGTTCACCCTCCGAAATGGTAAATCAAACATAGTAATTCAAATGAAAGAGTGCTTCGCGGAATTAATGCGCTTCAAGCAACGGCTGCCACAAAGAACGATACATTCAGCGCGAATGCAAACGGAATTGCAAACAATTTTCTCTGCCTGCGCCCTCGAGCGCATCGATTGCCGGCCTCTGGCCACAGAGCACACATCATGCCTCTCTGGAGCGTCCCGGCTTCTCCCGGATTCCGTCCATTCCTCAGCAGTTCCTTATGGCAATGCAGGACGCCATGGTCGGAAGGACGAGTTCCACGAGTCCCTGATCTCCTAAGAAAATGGAGACTCTTGGAACTCGTGCTTCCGAAAATTGTGCCGATTTCCTTCCATAATGAGAATTGCTGTGTTTCTCCCGGATTCCATCCATTCCTGCGTCCTGCTTTACACCGGCGCAGCGCGCCCCTATGTTGCGCCACAGTGAACGGGAATACGAAAATCCGAGTAGTGGTGGGCCTGAGCGGTGGAGTCGATTCCTCCGCCGCCGCCGCTCTTCTGATCGAACAAGGTTACGACGTGGTAGGCATCACGCTGAAACTCTGGCCCCAGGATTGCATCTCCCGCGCGGAAGACAAATGTTGCGGACCGCAAGCGGTGATGGATGCCAGGAGTGTTTCGCATAAGCTTGGCATTCCTTATTACCTCATCGACGAAGCGGAGGATTTTCAAACACAGGTCATCAACTATTTCGCTGAAGAATACAAAGCCGGACGCACCCCGAACCCCTGTGTCATGTGCAATGAAAAACTGAAGTTCGGCACGTTGATCAGCCGGGCGCGGCAGCTCGGCGCGGAATATATCGCCACGGGCCATTTCGCTCGGCGCGAGCAGAAGAACGGACGTTTTCTCCTCAAGCGCGGGCGGGATGCGCGAAAGGATCAGAGCTATTTTCTTTTCTCGCTTAAACAGGAGCAACTGGCCCGCGCGCTCTTCCCGCTGGGTGAATTGACCAAAAGCGATACCCGCGGCATTGCCCGGGAAAGCCATCTCAAAACGGCGGAGAAGGAAGAAAGCATGGAGATTTGTTTCGTCCCGGACAAGGACTACGGAAAATTCCTTCAGCAAGCAAAACTCGTGCAGAAGCACAAGGGGGAGATCGTCGATCTTCACGGGCGCGTGCTCGGCCATCACGATGGGATTGAATTTTATACGATTGGCCAGCGGAAAGGCCTGGGAATTTCAGCCAGCAAGCCTCTCTATGTCATCGAACTCGACGTGCCCCACAACCGAGTGATTGTGGGCGAGGAATCCGCTTTGGATCGCGATGAATTTCATGTCGAACGCTGCAATTGGATCCCATTCGATGCTCCGCCCGCGACGCTTGAAGTGACGGCTAAGATTCGCTATAACCATCCTGGCACTCCGGCCACAGTCACTCCGCTCCCCGGAGGCGGCGCCCAGGTGAAGTTGCACACTCCACAGCGCGCCATCACTCCGGGGCAGGCTTGCGTTTTCTACGATGAAGAGCTGGTGCTGGGTGGGGGATGGATTGCGCGTTAGCCAGCACTTCTCATTTGGCCAGGCTCGCTGCGCTCAGGATGCAGCATGCAAGGTCACGGGGTCACATCTTGACTTATAACTTTTCAATTTGTCTCAATACTTCCTGGCTCTGGTCGCGCAGCCCGCGGTCCTTTGCCATTTTGACCCCAAGAGGATTAACGCTCGGTTTTCTTCAGTTTCCATATTCGACCCCATTCTCCAGGCGAAAGGCCGCTCCTGGCGGCATGAAAGAACCTGGCCATGGCAATGATGGTGGTGGTTTGCGGGCGCCAGGCCATCTTACGCACCGACGCCCATTCCTCAGCCGATTTCGCCAAAAGCGGCGTCTCGCCCGCCTGAGGCCCTGAGAACCCCTGAACCGTAGCAGTCGATGTGAGTCGGCTCCGATCTTTCTGGGGAGAATAGTGAGCCGACTCACCTCGGCTGCTACAGTTGAGCAGGGTTAAGGCGGAATTGTGGGTGATGACAAGCCCTTGAGGGAGCCAGCCATCGCCAAACACGCTGAAGCGCGGACAAAAAACAGGCGGTGTGGCAGAATGAGAATTCCCGCGCGCTAAGAGCCTCTTTTAAAATTGCGTGGGATCCTGCGGCGAGGGATTTTGGCTGTGGCCAAGGCGGCGAGGCCGGAGCATCCCCGCAGCGGGCTGTGACGGCCGAGTCAACGCAGGCCGCAGACAAAAGACCCGCCGCCCGGAGGGTTTTCGCGGAACAGGCCGACTGGCTTCGTTGCTCCTCGACCGCAGATCGCGGCGGATATATTCCCTCGTCGCGCCTCGCCATCCGGCCTTTTCCGCGAAAACAGGACCCCACGGAATTTTAAACCAGGCTCTAAGGGCGCTGAATATACGGGTGACGGGTGAAACAAACCGCGAAATATGCAGCACAAGAACAAGGGAATTTTAAACCGCGGAATACGCGAAATACGCGGAAGGAATGAACGAAGGGGTAAAAGTGCGCTTTTTGATTTGTGGTCATTCGTGCAATCTGGGTCTCGCCTCCGGGCGGCTTTTTCCGCGTATTCCGCGTATTCCGCGGTTGAGACCCTGATTCTGCGGGTCCCGCAAAAATGTTTGAAAGAAATGCTCTAAGGGCGCTGAATATACGGGTGACGGGTGAAACAAACCGCGGAATATACAGCACGGACAAGAAGGGAATTTTAAACCGCGGAATACGCGAAATACGCGGAAGGAATGAACGAAGGGGTAAAAGTGCGCTTTTTGATTTGTGGTCATTCGTGCAATCCGTGTCTCACCTCCGGGCAGCTTTTTCCGCGTATTTCGCGTATTCCGCGGTTGAGACCCTGATTCTGCGGGTCCCGCAAAAATGTTTGAAAGAAATGGTCTAAGAGCCTGTTTTAAAATTGCCTGGGGTCCTGCGGCGAGTGATTTTGGCTGTGGCCAAGGCGGCGAGGCCGGGGCATCCCCGCAGCGGGCTGTGACGGCCGAGTCAACGCAGGCCGCAGACAAAAGACCCGCCGCCCGGAGGGTTTTCGCGGAAAAGGCCCGCTGGCTTTGTTGCTCCTCGGTCGCAGATCGCTGGCGGATATGCTCCGTCGTCGCGCCTCGCCATCCGGCCTTTTCCGCGAAAACAGGACCCCACGGAATTTTAAAACAGGCTCTAAGAGGGTCAAGGCCCCACTGTCCGACCAGAAGTTCATCATGTAACTTCCTGAACACTTATGGAAAAGAATGATTGCAGAAGGATGGCAGAGGAGTGGGTGGATCATGTTGTCCGGCAATATGGAATGGCGCACGTTTGCCGCAAGGAACTTTCTCTCATCCAATACCTGCTTCAAAAGGGGTTCACCCTGATAGCCGTCCGGGATGGAGCGAAGGTTTTGCGCGTAAATTTTCTGACGAAGAAGAGCCCGAAAAAACGGGAGTCGCAGGCAAACCTGCACGACGACCGCGGGCCGCGATGATGGGCTGTCGCCTGCTTTTCGGCTTGTCGCTTAGCCTCTGCACCGCGATGGTGGAAGCGTGGATTTGATGAAGGTGACGCCGGAGTCCATCCGCGCCATGAAAAAGCGCGGAGAAAGGATCGCATCACTAACGGCTTATGATTATCCCGGGACCAAGTTACTCGATGAAGCGGGGGTTCCGCTCATCCTCGTCGGAGATTCACTCGGGATGGTGGTGCTCGGCTATTCCGATACGACCTGGGTTCGGCTGGAAGAAATGGAACACCACGTCCGTGCGGCCGCCCGCGCCAAACCACGCGCCATGCTGGCTGCCGACCTGCCTTACCGCACCTATGAAACCCCCGCCGCGGCCCTGCAAAGCGCCCGCCGGCTAATGGCGGCTGGGGCAGAGGGTGTCAAAGCCGAAGGCGGTCGGGTGATTCTGGCGCAAGTGCAAGAAATTATTTCTGCCGGGATTCCTTTTCTTGGGCACCTCGGAATGTTGCCGCAGAGCGTGCGCGAGGAAGGTGGTTACCACGTTAAGGGGAAAACGGAACCCGAACGCGCGTCATTGCTGGCTGACGCGGCCGCGTTGGCGCAAGCCGGCGCATTCGCCATTGTCTTGGAATTGGTTGCGCCCTCGGTCGCTCGTGAGATCACCCACAGCATTCAAATCCCTACGATCGGCATCGGTTCCGGACCCGATTGCGATGGACAGATACTTGTCACCAACGATTTGCTCGGAACTTTCCCCTGGTTTACCCCTAAATTCGTGAAGCCAAGATTGGACGCGGCCACGCTCATGCGCGCGGCGGTTCAGGACTGGATTCAATCCCTATAAAGCATGAAAGGACTCACCCATCTCAACGCGCGCGGAGAAGCCAGGATGGTGGACGTTTCCGCCAAACCCGTCTCCCAGCGCGAAGCCATTGCTTCTGGAGAAATCAGGTTGCTGCGAGAGACACTCCGATTGATTCGATCAAATCGGATTGCCAAAGGAAATGTTTTGGCCACCGCGCGGCTTGCCGGAATCATGGCCGCCAAGAAAACCGGCGAGCTTATCCCCCTTTGCCACCCCCTCCCCATCACGCACTGCGAAGTGACTCTGTCGATTCCAATCAGCGGTGACCGGGTGCTCATCACTGCCTCCGCCAAAATTATCGCCCAGACGGGCGTGGAAATGGAAGCGCTCATGGCAGTAAGCGTGGCGGCATTGACCATTTATGACATGTGCAAGGCCGTGGATAAAAACATGCGGATCACTGATGTGAAATTGCTCTCGAAAACCAAACGGAATCTCTCCTAGGGGAATATGCAAATAAACACTGGCATCATCACCATCTCAGACCGCGCCTCGAAGGGCCTCTATGACGATCTCGGCGGTCCCGCGCTCAAAAAAGCGGCGGAAGGATACGGCTGGAAAATCGGGGCTGAATCCCTCGTGCCGGATGAAAAGCGGGACATCCAGCGAGCCATCCGCGAGCACATTAACAAGGGTTGTGCCTTGATCCTCACCACCGGGGGTACTGGGGTGGCCCTCCGCGATATCACTCCGGAAGCAATCCGCGAAATCGCCGTCCGTGAACTGCCTGGTTTTGGCGAAACCATGCGCATGGAATCCCTCAAGATCACCAGGAACGCCATCCTTTCCCGCACCTTGGCGGTGGTGGTGGATCGGGCCCTGGTCATCGCCTTGCCCGGAAAGCCAAGCGGGGCCGTCGAATGCCTGGGATTTGTGCTCGGGGCCATCCCTCACTGCATCGAGGTATTACAGGAAGTGCCCACGAGTTGTTAGTCATATTATGAAAATCGTTTCGGGCCTGTTTCTCCTCCTCACGTTGGCCACTTCCGCCTGCATTTCCAAATCGAGGGCGAATGCTCAAGCGCAAGCGGCTTTTTCGGCGGGGCAACAACAAGCGGCTGCCCAAGCCAAAGCCGGCCCCTCCGTTAATTTCCGCGGTGATGTGAAAAAATCCCGTGTTCCATGGGCCGAAGGTCTGACCCTCACAAAAGCGCTGTTGGTCGCGGAATACACGGGTTTCTGGGAACCGCATAGCATCGTTATTATGCGAAAGGGCGAAACCTTTAAAATCAATGTCAAGGGTGTGCTCAAGGGCCTGGAGGACCCGCTTATGGAACCGGACGACACGGTTGAGGTTCACCGGTAGCCCTAAAAGGCGCCCTTGTTTAAATTTTGCGATTTAGATTGACTTTAGCGGTGGACTCCCTATTATCGGGACAGTTCCACCTTTTAGCTGCCAACCCGGCCAAACTCACTGAAAGGGATTTCAGTGAGTTTATCATTCCTGTTTCCTTTAAACACTCCGGTTGCGCATGTCGCAATTGGAACTCTTTCTGCTTGTGGTTGCCCGGCGTGGATTGGCGTGTGGGCTATCCATGTTCATCCGCGGCGAAACGGATGCAGTTTATTGTGGAACCGCGTCGGTGTCAGAAAGCCGTGTTGAAATACATGTTGTCTAAAAAGTCGGATATGAGACCCACAATGAAGTTTGATATCTCCGGACGATTTGCTCCGGGAAGGGGCATTTTTTTCCTTTTAGGCATGGCATTTCTGGGAACGGTCCAGGCATTCCTGCCCGTATCTCACAACGCGCCTCAATCGGAAGCCCGCGCGACAGAAAGCAAAATCCAGAGAAGTGACCTCGGAATGGCGCTTCCCGGCCTTCCCAAGCCTTGGGGGGATTTCGAATATACCAAGTTGCCGCTGGAAGAGCCCCATAAGCGGCTGCCCGATACCGCGCAGCCGCTTGAGGCGCCGCGTTGGTTCTTTCAGACCGATTCCCGGGAGCAAGTGGTGAATTTGTTCAACACCTCGCCTCTGACCGAGGATCAAAAACAGAGTTTGATCGATGAACGGTGCTGGCAGCGTCTCAGCAATGGATTTTACGTCTTTCCCCCGCCCCAAGTGGTCCTGGAGATGAGCCGTGCGGCGCGCGAGCGCATCTACTCCATTTTGGCCAACGAGCCAGCCAACTCCGCGCAATGCCATCCCTTTCGTTTTCGGCCCGAAAGCTTCGAGGAATGGTTCGCCGGCACTGGCCTTGGCTTCGAGCAGCTCGAACTGTTGCGCAAGCTCATCTATAGCCAGGGAGGCTCTCTCTGTTTTTGTGACGGGGCAATCGCTCAAGGCCTATTCTCAACCAACGATTTTAAGCGGCTGGTCAAATCCCTTTATGGAGAGAGGACCTTCTTGATGAAGCTGAGGGTCACACCACGGACCGACATTGATTCCTTAGTCCAGTACTGGGACCACGGGGGCCGCGCCGAAGCTCTTCGGCCATTTTTGGAATCACTGGCGCAATTGCCGGGCGGAGGCAGCATCAATATTTCTTTGCTCCTGCCTCCCTTTGCGCGCGCGCGCCTCTACACCTACGCCGAGGCCCCCTCGGGAGACGCTCCCGCTGCTGAAAACTGTTTTTGGACGGCCATGAACTTCTTTAAGGAAAAGCCGGACAATCGCTTTCTGAACCCCGAATATGTTCAGCTTGTTCTGGCTTCGGACTATGAACAAATATCCGCCCCCCCTGGGTTTGGGGATCTCATTAGTTTGCAGGGCGACGACGGGATGCCCATTCACATGTGCGCCTATCTGGCAGATGAAGTCGTATTCACGAAAAATGGCCGAGACTATATTGAACCATGGGTCTTGATGAAACTGCCCGACGTGATCGCCAGCTACAAAGCCAAAGCGCCGATCCACGTTGCCATCTATCGTGCCCGAAAAGTTTAGCGCCGTTTACAGAGCCCAACCTTTGCGATAGGCCGGATGCACAAACTCATTGGCCGCGTCGTTGTTGGTGAAGCGCATCTTCTTGTCATTCCAGTCGAGCGTTTGTCCAGGAAAGCGTATGGCGATGGCTCCCAGCAAAGCAGCCTGGGTGAGCGGTCCGCCGAAATCAAAGTTGGACCCTGCCTGGCGGCCTGTGCGAATCGCTTCCAGCCAGTCCCACTGGTGGCCTTTAACACGCGGGATCTTTTGCTCCGGCGCATTTTTGCCGGAGTGCTGTTCCATGAGTTTGTCGGGTAACAGGCGGCAGCCCCCGGCGCCATGCGAACCGTGGACAATCATTCCCTTGTCACCAAACAAAATGGCCCCTGTCCCCGGAACTTTTTCATCGGCTGGGAAATCCTGGGGTTTTGGAATTTGATTCTTGCCATCGTGCCAGACCACTTTGACCGGGCCGCGCGCTTTGCTGGCTGGAAACTGGAAGGTGAGCTTGGTGCCCGGGGGATAGGTCAGCCCATGTTTGGCAGGCTCATAATCCGTCACTTCCGCCTCCACGCTGGTCGGAGCATCCAAATGAAGGGACCAAAAGGACGGATCGATGACATGGCAGAACCAATCGCCAATCGTGCCGGTCCCGAAGGGCATCCAACCCCGCCAATTCCAAGGCACCCAAAACGGGGCGTAGGGCCGGAACGGCACTGGGCCGATCCAGAGATCGTAGTCGAGCCCTGTGGGCACATCATAGTGTTTGTCGAGCTTGTCCAGATTGCGAATTTGGGAATAAACTTCTCGGAAGGCATCACACCCAGCATGAACGGTGTGCACTTCACCGATGGCTCCCGCCCACACCCACTCGCAGAGTTGCCTGATCGTCCCACTGGAATGTCCCTGGTTGCCCAGTTGAGTGACCACTTTATGACGGTGGGATGCAGCCATGAGTTCGCGCACTTCGTGCACGGAGTGTGCCAGCGGCTTTTCGCAATAGACATGCTTGCCGTGCTTCATCGCCGCCATGGAAATGACCGCGTGACAATGATCAGGGGTGCCGATGACCACCGCATCGATTTCCTTGTGCATCTTGTCGAGCATGACCCGAAAGTCCTTGAACTGTTTGGCGTTCGGATATTTCGCGAATTGCTTGGCAGCGTAGCTGTCGTCCACGTCGCAAAGAGCGACCAGGTTGTGGCCCTCCGCCGACACCTCATGGATGTCATCTCCTCCCCGGCCGCCGATGCCGATCCCCGCGACATTGAGTTTGTCATTGGGTCGAAGGCTTTCCGCTCCCCGCAAGACACTGCTGGGCACGATTTGAAACCCAGCCACGCTCAGGCTGGTCGCGCAAAGAAATTGCCGCCGGTTAAGGATCGAGATTTTTGAGTTCTTCATATTAGATAAGTGCTATGGCGCATCTTGCCTGAGCAAAGGTTAAAGGTGAAGTATCTTTTTTAGGTCATACCTGCGTTGCATGGCCCGCCCACCGGCCGGGCGGGAAAACAACATTCGGCAGGGACTGGCTCCCCATCATTGAACAGCAGCGGCAGGAATACTTCGTTACGGCGCAATTTCCACCGCCTTTGGCAAGAAACGAGGCGCTTTGCGAACCTTGGTCGCTTGCTCGAAAGCAAAGGCCACCTTCAGCAGGATTGATTCGCTGTAAGCCCGCCCAAAAAAAGAGATGCCCACTGGCAAGCCCGCGATGAACCCCAATGGCACGGTGATGCTTGGATACCCTGCCATTGCAGCGGGTGAGGTGCTGCCACCGATGCCGCGATCCCCATAAACCAGATCCGTCAAGTGGGCTGGGCCGGTGGTCGGCGCGAGGAGAGCGTCGAGGTTGTGCTCGGTCATCAGGGCATCGATTCCCTCATCGCGGGACAAGCGGCGGCACTTCTCCCGCGCTTCAAGGTAGGCCTTTTCCGTGAGCGGCCCCTTAGCCTCGGCTTTGAGAAAAGTTTCCTGCGCAAAGTGGGGCATTTCCCGGCGATGGTTCCGCTCGTTAAATTCGATGATTTCCTTCAGGGTGCGCACGGGCGCGTTAGCGCCCAAGCCCTCCAGGTAAGCAGTCAGATCTGCCTTGAACTCATAGAGCAACACCTCGAACTCCGCCCCTCCGAACTTGCCCTGCGTTGAAAGATCTGCCGGGTCGATAATCTCAGCGCCAAGGCGCTTCATCTCCCCAATCGCAGTTTCCATCAGTTTGTCCGCTTCCGCATGACTCCCAAAGAATCTCCGCGCCACTCCAAGGCGCGCTCCGCGCAATCCGTCTGCTTTCAGAAACCGCGTGTAATCTCGATATGCTTTTCCCTCGCTCAACGCCGTAGTGGCATCGCGCGGATCTTGTCCCGTGAGAACCCCGAGCAGAATCGCCGCATCGGTCACGGTTCGTGCCATAGGCCCTGCCGTATCCTGGCTGTGGGCAATTGGGATGATTCCAGCCCGGCTAACCAACCCCACCGTCGGCTTGATCCCCACGATGCCATTCACGGAAGAAGGGGATAGAATCGAGCCATCCGTTTCCGTGCCAATGGCCACCGCACAGAGACTCGCTGAAACTGCCACCGCTGAGCCTGAGCTGGAGCCGGAAGGATTTCGATCCAGCGCATAAGGATTGTGTGTTAATCCGCCGCGACCGCTCCAGCCGCTGGTGGAATGAGAAGAACGGAAGTTGGCCCATTCGCTGAGATTGGTTTTGCCAAGGATGACCGCTCCGGCTTCGCGCAGCTTCTCTACGACAAAAGAATCGCGCAATGGAATAGAGCCCGCCAGGGCCAGTGATCCGGCGGTGGTGCTCATCCGGTCATGGGTGTCCAGATTGTCCTTGATGAGGATGGGGATGCCATGCAACGGGCTGCGCGCTCCTTTGGCGTTGCGCTCTCCATCCAGGGCGTGGGCAATGGCCACGGCATCGCGATTCAGCTCGATCACCGCGTTGAGCGCAGGACCATGTTTGTCGATCTCGTCGATGCGGCCCAAATACTTCTTCGTCAACGAGACGGCGCTGAATTTGCCCGACTCCATTCCGGCTTGGAGTTGGGCAACGGTCGTCTCATCCAGCTCGAACGGTTTGGGTCGCCCGCCGCGTGGGAATGAAAGGCTTGGTTTGGAAAGCGCTGGGCCCAGAGGAATCGCGATGCTCCCCAACGCCGCCACACGCAGGAAATCTCTTCGGGTGAAAACAAAGCCCGTTCTCAATACTCGCGGTGCTTCTTCATTCCGGGCATTGGCACTGGGTAATTGCCGTCGGCATCGGCCAGGATGGGCGGCGGGGAATCCATCGTCAGCTTATCCACATCCGGCGCCAGCTCATGCTCGGAATTTAGAATCTCCTCATAAGTGATTATCTGGCCGGTGTGCGCGGCCATCCGGCCCATACTCGTCACAAGGCTGGCCTCAACGCCGCGTTTAACTTCATTGTAGGGCTTGTCGTTGCGGATGGCGCTCATCAGATCGTTCCACTCGTTCGTGTAGGGATCTGTCTCATCCGCATTGACCTTGGAGGTCCAAATCATGTTGCTGCGCTGCGGATTTTGGCCCTTATACGTGCTGGAGGGCAGCCCGCAATCGCCATTCTTCGCCACTACCGCCATGCCCTTGCTGCCATGGGCGTAGCTGGAGTAAATGTCCGCGCAGCCAATGACGCACCGTCCGTCCATATACATTCTGGCGCCGTCCGCAAAAATGTATTCCACCGCATACGAATCAAAATTCTGATCCACGTAATGTTTGCCATCCGGGCTTTGCCGATAATGGCGTCCCCCCAGCGCCTGCGCGCTGATTGGCCACGCATCCTTCATCATGCACAAATGATCAATGTGATGGATGTAAAAATCGCTGAAGCACCCGCCGCTCGCCCAGATGAAGCTGTGAAAGCGCGAAATTTGCCAGAGCAGTTCGCTGGGCTTGCCCGGCCATCTCTCCGAGAAGGCCGACGCCAGCGGTCCCGCCATGCGGTAGCCGCGCAGCAGATTAACATCGCCGATTTCACCGTCCTGGATTCGATGCTGCAATTCCTGGAGAGCGCGGCTGTGACGGGACATCAATCCCACTCCAACTTTCAGGTTTTTTGCCGTGGCTTTCTCGGCCAGCTTGAACATCCGGCGGGAGGTCGGCCCATCCGCCGTCAGCGGCTTTTCCATGAACACATTCAATCCCTTTTGAATCGCATAATCAAAATGCACCCACCGGAATGCCAGCGGCGTGGTCAGAATGACAATGTCGCCAGGCTTCAGCGAATCCATGGCTTTCTGATAGCCATCAAAGCCGATGAATCGTTTATCCGGCGCCACATCCACCGAGTCAGGGTATTGCTTTTTCAATGTGCCGTAGCTGTCATTCAGGCGCCCCTCGAAGACGTCGGCCATAGCGGTGAGCGTAATCGGACCGCTCTTGTGAGTGGAGAGAGCGTTGGCGGCCGCCCCGCCTCCACGACCTCCGCACCCCACCAGGGCCACTTGGACAGTGCTGCTTCCTGCCGCATGAACATGCGGGAGGGCCACTCCAGCCAGAGCCGAAGCGGCAGCAAAGCGGCCAGTATTTTTGAGAAACTCGCGACGCGAGCTGAGAGGAATTGAAGATTCATTCATAAGTAGCGGTCATTTGATAAACCTTTCAAGCCGCTGTCAATTCAGAATCCAACCTAATCCAACCCGCATCCCGAGGGCCGGTGGATTTCGTGCTTCTCCGGTAACAATCCTTCCAACTTTCTAACTTGTAGAATTCCACCAATTAAGACGAATCCGATTTCTCTTTTCCCATTCGCAAAAATTCGTGTCCCATTCGTGTGAAAACCACTCCCGGCTAGGGGGAGCCGCGAAAGAAAATAATTTACTTTCCACAGGCTTCCAACGGTTACCATAGGTGACCACAAGGGACCCATCCCTCCGACCCCGCAGGTTCCAAATTGCCCTAATGAGAATTGCTGGCAGCAGGCCGCTTTCCTTGACGGCTTTACGCAGCTTCGGCTAAATACAGTAGCGGCGCGTTTGGCGCGTCGTTGGAAAACGCGCGGCACACGACATGAATAGAACTTCCCTGAACGATTCTCTGGCGTCTTGGCGAACGGCGCTAAGAGCGTGTTTTAAAAATCGCCCGGTCAGGAGACCGGGCCTACAAAGGAGCCGATTTCCCGCCGTTTCGTGTAGGCCCCGTGCCCTCACGCGGCGGGTTCGTGGGTTTTTAAAACACGCGCTAAGGCTTTTGCTGCTCGGCGCATCCTCGCAAGGCTTTCCTCTGCTCGCCGATCCCGCTACCGCGGAGGGAACGGCCCTCATCAGCCCCGACAATTTGATGGCGCACATCCGAGTTTTGTCCTCGGATAATTTTGAAGGCCGCGCGCCCGGCACCAAGGGCGAAGATTTGACCGTCAGTTATCTCCAGGAGCAGTTCCGGAAGTTGGGACTCAAACCGGGCAACCCCGATGGCAGTTTCGCGCAACGAGTGCCGCTGGTGGGGATTACTGCGAGCGAAGTTTCTATTGGATATCGCGCCAATCAGCAGAGAACCGATCTGGCGTTTCCGACTGAGGCGGTGGTTTGGACAAAGCGATTTGTGCCGAAAATCAAAGTTGAGGATTCCGAACTGGTGTTTGTCGGCTATGGCGTGATCGCGCCTGAGTACGATTGGGATGATTATAAAGGAGCAGATGTGCGTGGAAAAACCATCGTCATGTTGATTAACGATCCGGCGATTCCCGATCCAGGAGATCCCGCGAAGCTCGATGAAAATATGTTTAAGGGACGGGCGATGACGTATTATGGACGCTGGACTTACAAGTTTGAAATGGCGGCGCAAAAAGGCGCGGCGGCTGCCATCATCGTGCACGAGACGGGGCCTGCCGGCTATCCGTGGGCCGTGGTCGAGGGCAGCAATTCCCGCGAAAACTTCGATCTGCAAGCGGAGGACAAAAACATGCAACGCGTCGCGGTCGAAGGTT
>JBBRPK010000119.1:0-18368 GCA_038228235.1 Verrucomicrobiota bacterium | reverse complement strand
CCTCCGGGTGGCGGGTCTTTTGTCTGCGGCCTGCGTTGACTCGGCCGTCACAGCCCGCTGCGGGGATGCTCCGGCCTCGCCGCCTTGGCCACAGCCAAAATCCCTCGCCGCAGGACCCCACGCAATTTTAAAACAGGCTCTAACATATCGTCAGCGCCGCCTCCAGGCTGAGGCGCAACTTTTCCAAATCCCCGGAAGCGAGTACCTTTCCGCCTTCCGCATTCGTTACATGGACAAAGTCGTGCGCAAGTTCATCGCGGGTCTGAATGAACGCCTGCTTGATGTTCAGGCCGCTGTCCGCCAGACTTTGCAGAATGTCGTAGAGCAAGCCCAGCCGGTCGGGCGCTTCGATTTGGATGACGGTGCTGCCGCTCGATGAATCATTGTCAAAGAGGATGCGCGGAGGCAAGGAACTGGGCGCGGCGATAAACTTGTGTCGCGAGCACGCCCATACCGAGGCAAAACGAGGAGGTTCGCTCAGCGCTCCTTCGATCAAGAACGCCATTTCCTGTAACTGCTGCAAAATGGCCGCTCCGCGCCCGTCGCTATGGCTGACGCAAAAAAGGTCCAGGACCACGTTGTCCGCCCGTGTGAAAACTTCTGCCTCAAGAATATTCAGACGGACCGCGCTGAAGGCGGCGGCGGCTTTGGCCAGCAGGCCATGCCTGTCCCAGGTGCAGACCATGATCTGCGTGCGACCGGACTCAGCCATTGGCCGCCAGTTCACGAAAGGAATGGTCGCCGGCACATTTGCCGCGGTCACGAGCTTGAGGAAGCCATGAATGGTCTCCAGCCCCCAAATTAAGTCGTTCTCTTTCAGCCGGTCCCAGTAATGCGCCGGCATCCCTGCGAAGTGAACCTCGACTTCCTCCGCGCTGATGTCGGGCAGCGGACAGTCCCGGAGTCGCGCGCGGAATTCATCGCGTCGCTCGCGCCATGCAGAATCCCCTGCTGACTTCGGCAGAGCAGGGGACCCGCTCTGGAGAACCTCCGGAGAGTGACTTAAATTCATACTCATTCGAGTTTGAATCTTGTGCGCAAGGAATGTGCCATTCTGTAAAATTTTGAAGCACCCCTCGGCAGTCGAGTCTTTGCCTGAGTTGGAATACTCATAAACGTGGCAGCTTCCCCGCGCTCCGACGCGATTTTGACGGCTCGACCAATGTTGATTCTGCTGTTCTGCAAGCCAGAATGCTTTTCCAAGCCCGCCCCCTTCCAGAGTAGCCTTGTTCAGAATTGGTCACTCGGCGCAAAAGCTGACAGATCCAAGAAAGCCATTGCCTGCGCGGAAACCCAGGCATTCATAACTTATAGCGTTCGGCGAAACTGGCCGATTGGAACCCAGTTGGCGCGGCCATAGAATCTGGCGCTGGCCGGTTTGAATACATAGATACCGGTGCCACTGACCTGTCAGGGCTGAAGCAACAGTGTGCCCGCATGTTGAAGCTTAGAGCCTGTTTTAAAATTCCGTGGGGTCCTGTTTTCGCGGAAAAGGCCGGATGGCGAGGCGCGACGCTAGAAAGCGGCGCGATGATGCTCTTCCAGCGGTTGAGTCGGAAACATTGGGATCAATTACTTTCAGCCGGCCAGCTTATCCGGAGGCACGGTTCCGATACGGGTCGGGAAATTTCAGGGGTTTTATTTCAGGGGGTTTGCTCGTCCAAATCCAAAAACCCTGCAGAGCCTGGAGGACCGCGACGAACTTCTCGAAGTCCGCCGGTTTCACGAGGACGGAACTTGCGCCAAGCTGGTAAGCCCGATTTACGTCGTGGATTTCTTCGGAACTCGTCAGGACGACGACTCGCAACGCGCAAAGCGCAGGCTTACTGCGAATCCATTCCAGGACCTCAAAGCCATTTTTCTTTGGCATTTTCAAGTCGAGCAGCAGCAGCGTGGGCAACGGATATTCTGCGCGGTTGGCGTAAGGGCCTTCTCCTTTGAGATATTGAATTGCTTCCTCGCCATCGTGGACGACCTGGAGCGGGTTGAGGAAGGCGGCTTTATTGAAGGCGCGGCGGACGAGGAGGATGTGATCCTCGTCGTCTTCTGCAAGCAGTATGACATTTCTATCCAACATAGCCCCCGCCGGAATATTGTAATCCGAATTCACGATCTGGGCCACCAGGTGAATGCCCCGCCCGCGATGGCGCGGTTTTTGGCTATCAGAAAGGAGCGTCGCAAGGCAAACGGTTTTTGTGGAATATTAAAACTTATAGGCGATCGCGGTCACCAATTTGAAATCGTTCTTCAGCCGTCCGGGTGCGGGCTCGTTCACGTAGTTGTCTTGCGCGTAACTGCGCAGGCTCAGCTTTTTGGTCAAAGCGGCTTCGATACCCACCTCAGCGTTGATCAGGTAATTCTTTAATTTATCCACCTGGGGCAGCAATTCGAGAGACTGCCAGACTTTCGCGTGCTCACTGAGTTTGTGTTCGAATCGTTCCGCCAGGCGGAACGTCATGTAGGTGTGCGTCTCGTGGCCTTTCTTTTCGTAAACCAGGCTGGGCCCGGCTTCCCCGCGCAGGAAGGTTCGTTCGGACTTGATAAAGTAATAACCAAGGCCAGGTCCCACCACCACCCGGTACTTGATGTCAGCGATCTGGTCATGGAGGCCATCAATGCGGGCATAGCCGAAAAACCGTTCCGTGAAGAACCGATTGTATTGCGCAAAACCGTGCAGAGATTCCGCGTTCTTTTCATCCTGTCCGGTGCTCTTGTTGAGCGCTTCCCCATAGGTGGCGTCTGCCCCCAGGTCCAGCTCCACCAATTTGGTCTTGCGCGTGGCCAAAGCATTGGCGGTGAAGAGCAGCGTCCGGCTGTTGCCCCGCGTCAACGTCAGGCCGAGGCCGGCACTCTCCTCCCACGGTGACTTGGGTGCCGGCGGCGCGATCACGGGGGCAGGCGCGGGGGCCTGGGCGAAAGCAACTAGCCTCCCGCCGAAAAGCATGCCAGCGGTCAGCAGGATTTTTGTGATGAATTGCGTGTTGGTTTGTGATGTCATGACTAGCGGGTCCCTTTCATGTGGTTATTTTGACTTTTCGCTTCTTCGCGCGCGCGGATCGCGTCGCGAATCTCGATATGGCCTGATTCACCGCATTGGATCAACATTTTTAAGAATTTGGTTTCGTGCTGGCGGTTCCTCAATGACCATTTTACATAAGCTTTGGCAAAGACTTTTTCCGTTAGCGGATTGCATGCCAGCCCTTTCGCAAGCCGCCAAGTTGACATTTTCGCCGTAATCTACTCGGCACGAACTCCCGCGGCTGGCCGCGGTGAGGACGCCGCGCTTGCAAACTGCATGGCGCGGTATGCAAATTGCAAACCCCAGCCAGGAACAGGAATGAAATTGAGCCCGCGAAATACGCGAAAGGACGCCATCGGAAAAGAGTGACTTGGAACTTAATTCTTCGACTAAAACCCGGCCCAGGGGCGTATGATTCAATAGCGACTTTAGCTAATTTTGCTGTGGATCACATCCCAATGCATGCTAAGGTCGGATCTACAATTAGCCTATGGAAAACGCTCAGACCGAACAGATCAATGTCGAGGCCATCGCCAAGCTGGCCCAGCAACGGACGTTGTTAATCGACCAGCTTTCCCGCGTCATCGTGGGTCAGCACGAAGTCATCGACAATGTGTTGCTGACCATATTTTGCGGCGGGCACGCGCTCATCATTGGCGTCCCGGGGTTAGCGAAAACCCTGCTGGTGCGCTCGCTGGGCAGGAGCTTAAACCTGGCCTTCAGCCGGATTCAGTTCACCCCCGACTTGATGCCTTCGGACATTACGGGCACGGATATCATCGAAGAGGATCCAGCCAGCGGCAAACGGCGGCTGGAGTTCTTGCCGGGACCCATTTTTGCCAACCTGGTGCTGGCGGACGAAATCAATCGCACCCCTCCGAAAACGCAGGCCGCGATGTTGCAGACGATGCAGGAATATGAAGTCACCGTCGGCTCCAAAACTTATCCTTTGCCGATGCCTTTCCATGTGTTCGCGACCCAAAATCCAATTGAGATGGAAGGCACTTATGTGCTGCCCGAGGCGCAGGCGGATCGGTTCATGTTCAGCATTCATTGCGGTTATCCCACCAACGCCGAAGAAGAAATGGTGGTTCGCAACACCACCGGCACTCAAGGGGCGCAATTGACCCCGGTGTTGGACGGCAAGGCCATCGTGGAAATCCAGAAACTGGTCCGGGCCATGCCCGTGTCAGATGAGGTGGTGCGTTATGCGGTCCGATTGGTTGCTTCGACGCGCCCGGAAGATCCCGCTTCCCCAGCGTATGTGAAGGAGTTCGTTCGTTGGGGCGCCAGTCCTCGAGCTTCGCAATATCTCGTTTTGGGCGCCAAGGCCCGCGCCGCTGTTTTGGGCAAACTGTGCGCCGACTACGAGGGGGTGAAATCGGTCGCTCGACAGGTTTTCCGGCACCGTCTCATCACCAACTTTAACGCCCGCTCCCAGAAAGTGACGGTGAAGGAAATCATCGACAAGCTTCTGGCGGATGTTAGCCCGACCGGCGGTCTGAAGCCGTCCGTCAACCGTTAGACCATGCCTCATACCCTCAAGCTCGACGCCGGCTTGCTTGCCGCTATGGACGATTTGTCGCTCCTGGCGCGAAGTGTGGTGGAGGGGTTTTTCGATGGGTTGCATCGCAGTCCTTTTCTCGGATACAGCACTGAGTTTTCGGCCTATCGGGCCTACACCCAGGGGGATAACCTCCGCTATATTGATTGGAAGGTGTGGGCCCGCACCGATGAGTTTTACGTCAAGCAATTCGAAGACGATACCAATCTCCGTTGCCAGATTTTCCTCGATACCAGCGCGTCGATGGATTTCGGCGCTGGCGACCATAACAAATTTAATTATGGCCGCGTTCTGGCCGCCGTCCTGAGTCATCTCATGGTGCGCCAACACGACGCGCCGGGTCTCATTCTTTTCAACGATCTGGCCCAACAGGCCGTCCCGGCGCAAAGCGCGCGTTATCAGGCGGATGAAATTTTTGCTTTGCTCACCAATGCCCGGGCCCAAGGGGGGACGGTCATCGGCAAAAGCCTTTTCGAATTGATTGGAACATTTTCCCGGCGCGGGCTGGCGGTTGTCATTTCGGACTTTTTTTCTGAGGGTGAAACCGGTTTGGAGCTGCTGCGCCAACTGGACGCCATGCGGCAGGAAGTCCTTGTATTCCATCTGCTCGCTCCGGAAGAGTTGGATCTGCCTTATCACGAGGAATACATCATGGAGGACAGCGAAACCGGGATGGAGTTGCCCGTTCATGGCGAGTTGTTTCGCAAGGAGTACCATAAACGCCTGGGTGATTTTTGCGCCCGCCTCCAGCAGGAATGCGTTAAACTGGAAATTGACTATCAGCAAGTGCGCACAGATGCGCCGCTTGACCTGGCCCTGATCGCCTATCTGGAACGACGAGGTTCGGTTTAATTATGGGGCTGTTCTTTACAAATCTGACGATGCTCGCAGGCCTGAGCGCGCTGGCCGCGCCCATCCTGATTCATCTGCTCTTGAAACGCAAAAAGCAGCGGCTCCGGTTTAGCACCTTGCAGTTTTTCTTGCGGCATGATGAGCATTCATCGCAGCGCCGCAAATTGCGCAATCTCCTCTTGCTGGCCGTCCGGCTGCTCTTGCTGGCGGTCCTGGTGCTGGCATTCGCCCGGCCTTTTCTGCCGGACCACGAAGCCGCCGGCGCCGGCCAGAAACGCCGGCTGGCGGTTTTTGTGGTGGACCGATCCGTTAGCATGCAGGCTCTGGACGGGGGCTCGACGCGTTGGGAGCAGGCCAAAAAAGCGATGGGAAAGATCCTTGGAGAGATGAACCCAAATGACCGTGCGGCGTTAATCAGTTGCGCTTCACATTGTGAGGTTTTGTCGGGAGCCGCTCCGCCAGAGGCGCTCGCTCGACTGCTCAAGGAACTCCAGCCTTCCTATGGATCGGGCAATGTCGCAGAAGGGTTGCAACTGGCCGGAAAAATTATTTCCAGCGCGGGTGTGGACTCCGTTTCGACCATTTACGTCATCAGTGACTTGCAATTGAGCGGGTGCAAGAATCTGGCGGATTATCCCGTCCCCCCCGAGGTGGAGATAAAAGCCATAAAGTTCGGCGATATTCTGACGCCTAACCTGGCGGTGACCGAGCTTCGGCTGGACCACAGGGAAGGGGAACGACCGCACGTGGTGGTCGCCAGTTATTCGGATGAAAGAGTAAAAGAGGCGAAGATAAAGCTGGCGATCGATGGAAAAGAAACACTTTCTCGCGTGCTCCAATTTGCGACCGGGACCGTGGCCCGAGCCGAACTGACGCTACCCCCGTTAGCGCCCGGCTGGCATGACGCAGCCTTGCGCGTGGAAGGAGACGACGCATTGGCGCTGGATAATGTCCGGTACGAAGCGTTCTTTGTTCCCCAGCCGCTCCGAACGCTCGTGGTGGAACCGCGCCAAGGGGCGCGCGTGTTTGAGGAAGAGAGCTTTTTCGTCACCAGCGCTCTCGACCCGATGCAAGGCGTCACCAATTCGAACCTATCGCGATTTGTCATCGAGAAGGTTTCGCCTGAAGAACTGGTAAAAAAGCTTTCTCCGGCGTCGGGGCCCTCGAAATATAATTTGGTAATGGTGCCAGGGTTGAAGCAGATTCCCGCCAGTTTGGCCGTAGAGCTGTTAGGGTTCGTGCGGGCCGGTGGCGGTTTGATCTTGTTTCTAAACGATGACATCAACTCGGGCCGTTACAATAGTGAGCTTCGCGATCTTCTCCCGGCGCAGCTTGGGCACTTGGAACGCAACACCTCCGAGGCCGCAGATTCGAAGTGGCATTTGGAGGATTACGATCTCAAGGACGCGATGTTCGCGACTTTCCGGCGCCCGGGCAGCGGTAACCTTGCTTTGCCGGAGTTTACTCGCCGCTGCACCCTGACTACAAATCAGGGCAGTACCGTCTGCGCCCGATTTGGCGATGAGACCCCGGCAATCGTGAGCCTGGCCTTAGGTGGTGGCAAAGTGGTGTTAATCAATAGCTCCGCGGACACAGTCTGGACCAATTGGCCAAAACACAAAACCTACGTGCCCTGGTTGCATGGCCTCTGTTTGTCTCTCACAGCGCGCGCCGGCGGGGATCAGATGCGCGCCGCGGCGCATCTGATTGCAGGGGAGGATCATGACGTTTCGCTCGGGCTTGCCGCTAAACAACAGCCTTTTCGAGTGCGACGGCTGGGAGGAAAAGAGACGATTGTGACCGCCGACCCAGACGGACGCTTGCTAAATCTGGAATCCAGCGCGCCGGGTGTTTATTCAATTACCAATGCGGCGGGCCAGGAAATGCAGCGGCTGGCCATTAACCTCCCAGCGGAGGAATCCGAGTTGAGCGCCTTGACGCCGGCTGAGTTTCAGCGCGAGGTGACGCGCGCTGCCCGTGGGCACAACGCCACGTTAGCGGCCAGTTTTTTCGGCGCCGAGGATCACCGCAAGGATTTTGCGCGAGTATTGCTCATGGCCGGACTTGGTTTGTTGCTGGCAGAGACTTTTCTAGCCAATCGAACGTATGCGTGACGAAAGTTCCCTTTTATGAATAACTCATCCGAATTTGCCAATCAAAGGCTTCGCGAGGCAGGCCGTGCCAAGGACAGAGCAAAGCGTCTGGCTTGGGCATTTGTCATCGGAGCGGCCCTTCTGGAGGTTCTGCTAGGCGTGGCGCTGATCGATTACTGGCTGGCGCTGCCGGCGGGATTGCGTATGGCGGGATTCATGTTGCTGTTGCTGCTTCTTGCGACCGGCCTGGGGGGATGGCTCAAATTGCGCCGCCGCCCCACCACCATCAAAGAGGCGGCGCTGGATACGGAGTCGCAGCGCCCGGACCTGGGTTGTGTTATTTCCACGGCGGCGGAATACACGACTGGGGAACGTTCCATCACCCACGAATATGAACCGGAACTGGTGGCCGCTTTGGAACAACAGGCTGCCAGGAATCTGCATCAAGCTCAGATTTCTTACACCAACAAATTGCTGCGCCCGGCGAGCTTTCTTGCCTTCGCGCTGCTCACTCTCCTGTTGTTCGCCGCGGTAGCCCCAGTGGCCTTTACGGCTTTCAAGCGGACGATCTCCCCCTGGTCGAAGGAGACTTACACCAAAGTGGAAGTGACCCCTGGCAGCGTGGACATCCCAGTCGGCCAGGACGTCGATATTACCAATCTCTTTTCCGGACGCCTCCCCAAGAACCCTGCCATCCACTGGCAGCAAACAAATCAGCCTGCCTGGCAGTCCGTCGCTCTGAAGGCTTCCGCAGATGGATTTTACACTTATCCGTTCAAAAAACTGCAAAGCTCGGTAAAGTATCAAGTCACCGGCAACGATGCGGTTTCGGAAGTCTATGAGATTACGACCTATGTCCCGCCGGAAGTCCGTGCTCTGCGCGTTGACGTCGCCTATCCTGAATACACGCGCGTCAAACCGTTTTTCCAGACGGTCCCGGAGTTGACGGTTCTGCGCGCCAGCGATCTGACTTTTCGCATCACGGCTTCCACCAAGCTGACCAAGGCCCGACTTCGCTTCTCAGGCATGCCGAGCATCGATCTGAGCGCGGGTGAGAATGATCAGTGGAGCGCCAGAGTCAAAGCCGTTACCAACGCAGATTATTGGATCGAGTTGGCGGACGCCAAAGGTCATGGGGCCACCAACGGGCAACCTTATCACCTCAAAGTCCTGCCGGACAATCCGCCTAAAATCGAGATCACTGAGCCTGGCGAAGATATGCGCGCCGAGGCCACCAACACGTTGCCGTTGAAGTTTGCCGCCCGGGACGACTTTGGCATTAGCGAAATCAAAATTGTTTACAACAAGCTGGGCGGTCCCAATCAGGAAATTAAGTGCGCGTTTACCAACGATGGAAAGGGTGAATTTATGGGAGGCGCAGAACTTGCCCTAACGGGTCTCAATTTAAAAGAGTATGAGTTGGTCTCTTATCATGCCGAGGCCAGAGACAATAATACTTTAGATGGTCCGGGCGTGGGAGTTTCACCGGTTTATTTCATTGAAATCACAAGCGAAGAGGGCGGCGCCCACCCCAAGTCCAAACCTAAATCGGAGGGACAAAGGCTTAACCTGCTCGTGATCCAGAAACAAATCATTGCCGACACGACCGTCCTGGCGTCGAAAGCGGGCGCGGACAAGTTCGACGAACTGGCCTCCCGGCAGAAGGAGGCGGTTGACTTC
Organism: Verrucomicrobiota bacterium; assembly: GCA_038228235.1. Classification (GTDB taxonomy): domain Bacteria; phylum Verrucomicrobiota; class Verrucomicrobiia; order Limisphaerales; family JBBRPK01; genus JBBRPK01. The sequence continues at coordinate 9,160 of JBBRPK010000119.1, read as the reverse complement.
GCCGAGATTTATCATGAGTCCCTGGGCAAATTCGCCGCCCCTCCGGAGGCCGTTAAACTCATGGAAGATGCGCTGCGCGAAATGAAGAGCGCAAGCGGGTCTCTTGCGGAACGCAAACGCGAGGCCGCGCTGCCTGCCGAGGAAAAAGCGCTGGCGGATCTCTATCAAATTATGAAGGTGCTGCCACGGCTAGGCAACATTCCTATAGAGCCGCCGCCGCCCTCCGAAGAACAGCCCAAGCCGGATCCCGCGCTGCAAGTGGTGCTGGAAGCCATCAAGAAACAGAAAAAGGAGCTGGCCTCCAATGAAGAGGTCGCTGAGGCGCTTGAAGAGGCCAAAAAGCTCAGCCGCGCCCAAGCACAGGTTCTCCCGCCTGCAGATGAGCCTGGTCAATCAACGGAAAATGCCGGCCAGGGATCCAAAACGTCCAAGGCCGGACCCAAGGCTGAGGGGGAAAAGGAGAGTAACGAAGCAAAAGCGCAGGCCAAGCCAGGCGAGAAAAAGCAGGCGGAGGAAGCCCAGGCTGAAGCAAAAAAGGAGGGTGAAAAGAAACAGGGCGAACAAGCCAAGGCAGGCGCCAAGCCCGGCCAAGGGAAAGAGGGTCAAGGGGGCAAAGCTGGGACGAAGCCCGGCGAGGGCAAGGACGGCCAGGAGGCCAAAGCCGCCGGAAAACCCGGCGAAGGCAAGAAGGCAGACCAAGCCAAGGCGGACGCAAAGGCGGGGGAAGGAAAGGAAGGGGACGGAAAGGAGGGAGAGGGAGCCGAAGCCAAACCTGCTGACGAAAAAGAAACTGAGAACCTGGAAAAAATGGCGGAATTGGAAAGCCAGTTGAGCAAACAGGCGGAGGCCCTGGCGGCAAAGCTGGAAAAGCTTGCTGGAAAGGACACCCGCCTGGGCCACAATGCCGCCCGCCAAGCCTCGAAAGCTGCCGGCCAAATGGGGGCGGCAGGTCAATCCCTTCGGCAAGGAAATTTGGGCGCAGCCGGAACCGAGGGCGGACAAAGCTTGCTCAGCCTCGACAAGGTCATCGCTGCCTTGCAGCGCCTTGATCAGCCGAATCTAACGGACGTTGCCACGGAAGATTTTCCGAAAGAATATGAGGCCCTGATTTCGGAATACTTGAGAAAGCTCTCTCATGAGAAGTAGCAACACGGCCCTCCTCCCCATAAATCTCGTAGCAGCCGACGTGAGTCGGCTCACTATTTTCCGCGGAAAGATCAGAGCCGATCCACCTCGACTGCTACGGTTCAAAACGACCCTCCTCCCCATAAATCTCGTAGCAGCCGACGTGAGTCGGCTCACTATTTTACCCGAAAAGACCAGAGCCGATTCACATCGGAGAAGCTGGCCTCTTTCCCGTTCATCGGCAGCCTTAGTGGTCATGAACACGTAGCCTCTCATGCCTCACTTTAACTATTTGCCGGATTGGCCATGGTTGGCCGGAGCAGGTTTGTTGGTGGCGGCGCTCTTGTTTGTCAGCTACTACCTGGCGGTGGGTAAACCCAAATGGTGGTTGCGCGTTTGTTTGCTGGCGCTCCGCTGGGTGGCCATTGCCAGCGTGGTGGTGTGCTTGCTCGACCCGCAAAGGGTGGAGGAGACTCGCCATTCGCAAACCTCGCAGGTAGCGCTCCTGGTTGATAACTCTCGGAGCATGAGTATTAAGGATGTCCCGGAGGGCCGCCTCGGGTCCGCGAAAAACTGGTTGCGCCAGCAATTGCTCCCGGTGTGGCCGGCGAATGTCACACGGTCTTCCTATACCTTTGGCCAATCGCTGGAATCCATCCCTCAAATCGACAACGCCAGTCCCACAGGTGGCGTGACGGCGTTAGCCGGAGCCCTGCAACATCTCTTGGCGCTGCCGGGCGAACAGCCCCTGGCCGGCGTCATCCTTTGTTCCGATGGCAATGAAAATGCCAATGGAGATGCGCTGGCCGTCGCAAGATTATTCCGGCGCAAAGGAATTCCCATTTATACAGCCACTTTCGGCAGCACCGAGGAACCGCGCGACATCGTGGTGGAAAATGTGCAGGTCAAGCCCGCGGTGCCAAACGAGGCTCCGACCCGCATCGCGCTCACGTTGCGCGCGCCGGGTTTCACGAACCAAATGGTGCCGATTCAGATTCGCCATGGCAACCGCGTGGTAGCCACGCAACAGGTCCGGCTCACCGGAGGAGAGCAGAGAGTTGAAATGGATTTCACACCGCGTGAGAAGGGGTTCCAAACCTATGAAGCGAGCATTCCTGCCCAACCCGGTGAATGGCTTGCATCTAATAACCGGCGCCTCTTTGGTTTGGAGGTAATCGATCCCACTATTCGCGTCATCTACATGGAGGGCACCCCTCAACAACCGGGCGCTCCGATGCCCGAATGGAAATATCTCAAAGACGCCCTCGAATCCGATCCCCACATCAAAGTGAAGGTCCTCTACCAATTGCTCTCCCAGAACTCAGAAGGCGGTCAACGCCGCCATACTGTCGATGTCGATCCGGAAAGCGGGGACAAGGCTTACCCTGTCAATCATCCAACGCGGGGGTTTCCTCGCACTATGGCCGACTTGCTGAACTACGATGTGGTCATTCACAGCGATATTAAAGTGCAGTCATTTTCGGATGAACAGTTGCAAAACATTGCCCGTCTTGTCGAACAATCCGGAGGCGGTTTTATTATGATCGGGGGCAATTCGGCCTTCGGCAAAGGGGGCTATCAAAAGACCGTCCTGGATCGAATCATCCCCGTGGCCATGCAACAATACGCCGATTCTGTGAAGATGCTGTTTCAAATGCAATCGCCGTCCAGCGCGTTCGAGCATCCCGTGATGGCCATTGGGGCGACGCGCGAAGAAACGCGCAAGATTTGGACCGAGAAATTTCCGTGCTTTTACGGGTTCAACCGGGTGGACCGTCCCAAGCCAGGCGCCATTGTTCTGGGTGTAACACCACCTGCCGCCAACCCCGGCGCTTATGCGCAGGGTTACGCTGGAAAAGTCGTCCTGGCCGTCCAGGAAATCGGCAAAGGGCGAAGCATGGCCTTCACTTCGGACACCACGCGGTCGTGGGGCGTCGGGTTCGAAACACTCTGGGGGGAGCGGCTTAACCCCTCCTTGCCGTTAACCGAGGCGAACTGTGATGCGCGCTATTATCGGAGTTTTTGGATTAATGCCATTCGTTGGCTGGGAGCGGGCAAGATTGGAAAGACTAACAATGCCGTCACTCTTGAAATGAGTCAAAGTTATTCATTGCCAAATCAGCCTGCGACGGCCCGCATTAAAGTGCGCGATGATGCGTTGCGCGAAATTAGCGGAGCTGCCGTATCCCTGATTCTTTCCACCGGTCGTGGAAACGCTTTTACTAACCGCGCCACTTTTGATCCTGCCACACTGTCCTATGGGGCGGAACTCCGGCCCGCCGTTGCGGGCAATTATACGGTCACCGCCAGCGCCACTCTTAATGGTCAGAAATTGGGAGACGATCAGCAGTTGCTCGTGTGCGAAGCCGTTGATCCGGAGATGCTGGATGTGCGCGCCAAGCCGGAAATAATGGCCGGGATTGCCCGCGCCTCTGGCGGAAAAGCCTTGCCCGTAGATGCGAAGAACCCTCCCTCATTGTCGTCGATTTTCGGAGGCGCCCCGCCCGCCACCATCAGTTATCATCACACGCCGCTCTGGGACAAACCGTGGTGGTTAGCCGGAATTCTCGGCCTGCTGACCCTGGAGTGGGTCGTGCGCCGCCTTCGCGGGATGGCTTGAGCAGGAGCGAGCCGAAGTCACCATCCCTCGGTGAAGGTTTCCCACGACGTTCCCTTGCCGTTGGGATTTCCCATCGCGCCCACCAGTGCGATTTCCAGCCTGCCGAATCACTCTGCGGCCTTCGGTGGATCGAGGCTGGGCTGATTGGTTTCAATCTCATTGGGCGGGGTCAGCGATCCTGGGATTTTGCGTTGTGTTTTGGGAGTTCGCGCTGACCGCAACGCGTCCCAGAGCCTGGCCGGTCCGTTTTCCTTGACCCTGGGGTTTTTCATGGACTCCTGAAACGCCATCCGCATCACAAAAGCGTGCAGCCATTGGTTAAAATCTTCCTCGGTTCGCAGGCTGGTGATGATTTCATTTTTGATGCCCAGATCGAATTGGAGGCTGTTGGTTGGTTGCTTATCGTCGATGTAATTCACTTTCTCCACTGTCAGATCCAGCCGATCGATCCCGCCAAATCTAAAAATCCATTTTTTCTTGTTCCGATCTTTGAGGACATTAATGCGGATGGTTTCTTTGACTGATTCCAGATTGAGCGCGCCGTCTTTGCGCTTAATGACATTCAACTCCGCCAGATGCAAGCGCAGGTCGTTGAAATGAAGCCGATTGGTCTTTAGCTGCTGCCAGTCCAAAAGGCACGAGGCTGTCGAAACATCCAGCAACATCGCGCCGCCAAAATCTGGGGGGTTAAACGCCCGAAAATTCTCCAGAGCGACGGTGGGTGAAAACAAACCCACTTTGACTCTGCCAATACGAACCTCCAGGCCCGTCTTGTGCCGCAGGCGCCGTTCAGCGATGGACTTGATGATTGTGTCCTTGAGCAGCAAGGCCGCGCCCAAGACCAACAGTATGCTGATCAAAAACCAAACGACCCACCGAAGGACTCTTTTCATTATCTGTGTCTTGCGCTGCCGAGCGGGATTTGAAGCCCTTCACACCTCGACATCCTCGGGGCGCACTTCCAAACACTCATCCTGATCTTCCCACACCAGCGCCGGGTAGGAATCCAGGAATGTTGGCGCGATTTCCCGTCCTGCCATGACGAGCAATTCCTCTGCCTCAGCGGACGCATCATCAAATCTGCCCTCATAGTTGCCCGCTCGTTTCCGTTGCGCATCATCCCAGTGCGCCACGGCATGGATGGGGGTATATTTTTCAGCCCAGGCCCTGACTGCCGCTTGCAACTCCGCAGGAGTTTCCTCAAATGGGACGCAAGCATCTCCGCAGTGCTGGCACACCAATCCCGTTTCGAGCACGTCCCGCGTTAGCAGCGGCAAGAGCGGCGCGCGGCAGCAAGGCGCTTCCGGATAGGAAGAGGGAGCCGTGCAGAGCCGTTTAAGCCAAACTTGTCTGTCGTGCGCTAATTGTGCCGCCAGCCGGTAGGCGCCCAGCAATGGGTGCGAAAGCCGCCAGGCCCGCCCCTCGATTTGGCCCAAGGTTTGAGCCAGCCAACGCGCCAGGGTCAAGTCATCAAAGTCGCGAAAAACCGCGCTGTATTCCTTCCACAAACGATCCAGCGGCGACTCGGACGTATTTTCCATCAGGCTAGGATGTCGGCAAAAACCGGAACTTTAAACCCTAAAGTTTGACGAAGTTTCCGAGAGGGCTGGATATCGACGCCTTGCATCCTATTGCAACGAGGCGGCTCGTTGCCCTGCCTGCGTGCTTCAGAATCAATCCCAAATCCCGATGGTGCGGAGTTTGGCGGCGGCAAGGCCGGACCAATCCCGGTTCGCGGCTGGGCTTGCAGGACTGGGATGGAGGATGGTGGCGATTTGGAGAGAGTCGGAGGGGAAAGCCCGCCGGGCACAGATTTCCGCAAATCCGCCAATCGCCAGCAGCCATTCCGGTTGCAGAATCCGCGCGACTTCTCGAAGATGTTCATCGCAGGCAGAGAACAATTGCTCCTTTTCCTGGACGGGCAATTTGTCCGGAGTTCGATTTGCCCCACTCTCTTCCATAAAAGCTAATGGGCAATAATTGACAACGAAATGACCGGCAAAAAAATCCGCGGCCTGCGGAAAGCGGTTTGCGAATAACCCCCACAATCGCCGCCCGCTCACCTCGGAGCGGTGGCAGGCAAATCCCTGCACTAAACGCTTGGGATGTTCCCTTGGTGGTTTGCCGATGGGCGCTTCGATGCGCATCCAATCCCGAACCGCTTCCACCTCTCCAAAGGGGACGCCGGTCTGCGCCATTCCAAACGGTCCGGGATTCATCCCCAGAAAGATCACTTTCTTGAGGCTGTTCCCGTAACGTTCGAGGTAAAGCTCGTGCCCTTTCCAGGCATAGGAGAGCGGGTTATAGATATAGGCGACCGGCGGGGCGAATTTGAGGCGGTCAGCTTCTGCGCCTAGCTTCTTGGCCGCTCGAATGAGTTGTGCGCTCGTGGAATCCAATTACTTCCAATACAAGCTCAAGATTTGGATGTCCCGAGGGCTGCCGCGCCGCAAGAGGGCGACGTAGGTGCGAGTGTTGCTCCCGATTCGCGCCTGCACAGTGGCCTCAAACACAAGGCTGCGCACCGTGAAATATCGGCTGAGCATTCCGACGGCGGCTGGGTTGCTAAAACCCGGAACGCGGGCCAGCTCCTGAACGCTCCGAAAGGGTGTATCGTCGTCGTCCCCTTCCGTCCCATTGGGACCGGCGCGCCCTCCTGGCCCGCTAATAATGGCATTGGCGATGTTCTCGTCGATTTCCGGCACAATCTGCAACACTTTTGCCGAAGCCGTATTAATGTTGATTAAGCGGCCTGAAGTAGGGGTAAACAAATCAATCAATCCAACTTCATAAATCGGCTCTTCGAAACGGCTGCGCTTGGCGCGTTGCGACTTGTTCGCCAACCCCGCGTGTCCCGTGGCCTTCGATCCCCAATACATTTCGGTTGTCACCCCATTCACCGACAGCAGCTCCGAGATATCATCCAGAGGTCCGTCTTTGGCAAAATAAGGCGGGTTTAATCGCTGATAAAAATCGCTCTCGCTGCCCGCCATGCGGGGACGATCATCCGGATCACGCCAATCCAGGATGGAATCGACGATGGTGGGGAAGCTGCCGGCATCGACCCCGATCAGAGTAAGGGCCTGCCGGAGAATGGTTTCATCGGCCACGTTGATGTTGGCTTTCCGATCGCAATCGACAATTTTTACTGAAACACTTCCCGCGCCCAAGGGATAGTTATCCAGCGGCAAGTCCGAGACTGGACTGTTAGTCTCTCCTGGCCCTCCCGCCCATTTCTGTTTCAGCGAATCGATTTGTCCGGCGGGACCCATTCCCTCCTGGGCCAGAACGTAGCGGGCCAACTCGACGCCTGAGCGCCCCATCCACTCCAGCTCCGCATCAAAGGAAGCGTTGCGGGCCAGCTTGGTTTCCACTTTCATCGAGTAAGCGAACCCTCCCGCCAAAATCGCCAATACTACTGTCACCAGCATGACCATAATCAGAGCGATGCCCGAAGTGGGGGGTGACAGTCTGATCTTCATCGGCGTCGCCCTGGATTAGGATTCGGGAAGCCGGGATTTGGCGTGCCTCCGTAGCCCGGCTGACCGGGCTGGTAGCCACGCTGTCCCGGTTGGTAGCCAGGCTGTCCCGGCTGATAGCCCGGTTGTCCCGGCTGGTAGCCAGGTTGTCCCGGCTGGTAGCCAGGTTGTCCCGGCTGCCCTGACTGGCCGGGTTGATAGCCTGGCTGACCTAGAATCCCCTGGCCTCCCGGAAATCCCGGACCAGGGCCCGCCTGCACTCCGGCTACAGAGATGGCTGGTAACGCCACAACCCTCGTGACCAAATCCTGCGGCTTGGAGGCATTTCCGGCAACTTTGCCCAGACCCAAAGAAATCCTGACCAGTCTCGGGAGTTGGTTAGTATTAATCCATTCCGTAACCCAATCGTTCTGGCGCATGTCCCAAAATTCGAGGGTGAACAAACTGACATCCTTCGCGAGCACGAGCGAGTAAGGAGTTACCGATGGGCTAGTGGTGTCGAGGAGCATCGGCGCTTGCGACATGACCAATTCCTGCCCGCGATCCTTCCCTGGTTGAGTCGAAAAATTGACCCGGCGCACGACCTGGTCTCCGTATCTTCCCACGCCCGGGAAGGAGGCGGGCAGACGGGACACCATGCTCACGCCGGCCATGTCTCTGCTGTTATCGGCGCTGAAATAATAGTATTTGCTGTTCTCAGTGAACATCACCGCCGAGAGGAATGCATCCTCCAGAGTGCGGATGGCGATCCGGGAGCGTTGCACCTCGGCGGCCGCAGTTGTTCCGGATTTCGTGCCGCGCAAGATTGCGATCCAAGTGGCGTAAATGGCCGTCAGCACCATCGCAAAAATCATGATGGCGATCATCACTTCCAGAAGAGTGAAGGCGGTGGATTGCCGATTGGCGGTTGGCAGCGAAAAGCCCCTCTCCCCACTCCCGCGTCGCGGGGAGAGAATTCCCCGATCTGAAATTTCGCCCGTTAAACCCTTGAATCGTAACCTCGTAGCAGCCGGCGTGAGTCGGCTCACTATTTTCTGCGGAAAAATCAGACCCGATTCAGATCGGGGAATTCTCTCCCCGCGACGCAGGAGTGGGGCGAGGGGCTTTTCACTGCTCACACGCACGGTAGTCGCAGGCAAAACGGCCCTCCTCCCCATAAATCTCGTAGCAGCCGACGTGAGTCGGCTCACTATTTTCCCCGAAAACATCAGACCCGATCCCCATCGGCCGCTACGGTTCAAAACGGCCCTCCTCCCCATGAACCTCGTAGCAGCCGACGTGAGTCGGCTCACTCTTTTCCCCGAAAAGATCAGATCGCGCCCGCTCTGCTTAGCGCGCGCTCCCAATCGCCCATCCTCAATCGGCAATCGGCAATCAGAAGTTGTCCCGCGGGGTTTCATCAGCGCCCCACTCCCGTGCCAAAGCGGCTGCCCGGCCTGGAGCCGGGACGGAACATTAAAATACTCATCTTCGATTCCGAAGAGCGGCGTTTTCCAAAATTGCCATAGACGATAAAATCGACCTGAAAAAGTCCGTTGCTTGAAACTTCATTCACATCGCGTGTCCAGCGATAGTCGCGATAAACCCCCGGGCATACGTCCTCGAAATCTCCTGACTCCGTCCCTTCGGCCAACTGGTTGGTTAAGGAGAGCGTCGCCGCCAGCACGCCCGCGTCGGGTTCCCTTTGCTGGAGCGCCTTCGCCTGGGCCAGACCGGTGATGACGATCCCAAGGATCGCAAACGCGACCATAAAAAATATGGAGCACGCGATCATAACCTCGAGCAGAGTGAACGCCCTGGAAAGTTGCGGGGAGAGAATTCCCCGATCTGAAATTGCGCGCGTTAAACCCTTGAATCGTAACCTCGTAGCAGCCGACGTGAGTCGGCTCACTATTTTCCCCGGAAAGCTCAGACCCGATTCAGATCGGGGAATTCT
>JBBRPK010000118.1:0-18414 GCA_038228235.1 Verrucomicrobiota bacterium | reverse complement strand
ACTGCTCTGTGCTCCAATTCCTGTCGTTCGGTTGCCGTGAGTTTGATTTTATATGGGCTTTCTCTAGGCACACTCCAAGTGTGCCACAGCGGGTCGAGGTTGCAAATATAATACGTTAGTGTATTTATGAAAAGAAGTACTAAGCCAGAGTGGAGGGCGGGACGCGGGACGGAGGACTGGGGCTGATTCCACGGCACTTAATGGCAGAAAAGCGACTCCAGCCCCAAGCCTCGAATCGACACCTCACCCCCTGCCTGCGCCTCGGCGGCTACAGCAGGCAGGCGGCCCTCTCCCCGTTCGAGGCGGAGAGGGGGAAGGTTTTTCTCATCAGTTATTAACCCCTTATTATTATGGCAAAGATCGAATTGAAACGGTTTACTAACGTTCGTGTGGTCATGCGGATTCAGGCGCCGCACCTGGTCAAATTCCTTGACCGGTTTAAGGAGGAATTGCTGGCCAAGAACTGCCGCGTTAATTCCGTCGATCCGGCGAGCGAGGCTTACTGCAATCATTGGGCCTCGCTATGGACCCGGCCAGACTTGCTTCCCGAGGCCATGGCCGATGCGCTGTTCGCCATGGAGGAACAAGTCAGCGCGGCGAACTGGCCCCCGCTGGAAGCAGCAGTGATAGGGGCTCGGTATGCCAACCTCCATCTCGATACGACTTGTTCCCCGGAAAGCCTCGCCCTGCAACTCTGGATGTGGTGCCCGTACCGGTCGGGCGGGAATCTGGAAGAGGTGCTGTCGAAGATTGCGAGCGGAAAAAAAGTCTGGGAGGAGAAGCAGCGAGTTGAGGGGGAGAAGCAGGCGAAAGCATTGAAAGCTGAAAGCGAGAAAGCCGGCACCCTCGACGCCGCGCCCTCCCCCGCAATCCCTCTCCCATCCGATGGGCGAGGCGAATCCGTGAAAGAAGGCGGCGCAGCAAAGGAGCCGGTCAAAAGGAGGGGCGCGATGCTTCCGGTGGTAAAGATCGATTCGGATGCGGCGCTAACCAAATATTTCCTGCCCTACCAGATCAACTGGATTAACGCCGAAGATGCGATTCATGCGCTGAGGAAACAGGCCTTCGCGCTGGCTGAAAAGTCAGTTCGCATCGGCCTGACGCACGCGGACAGTTTCAAAAATGTGCGGAAGCGGCTGCGGTTCGCAAATCGGGATTACCTCTTCGCGCCAAGGATTACCAGAGCGCGCTGAAGTACATCCGCCAGGCGCGAAAGTTTGCCGAGTCCTTTAATTTCACCAAGGCCATCGTCGCGCATGGGGAGGATTTCATGAAAGTTGATCGTCTTGATAAGGAGGGCAAGCCGACCGGTTTCACCGACGAAATCAAGATGGGCTACATCAAGTTCGACAACGGCTCGTGCATCCGGGCTTTCTCGTCGCATCGTCAAGCGATGGCGGTTTACGGCGGAGACGTGGGGCTGGACGAATTTGCCAAGCATCCCAATGCCCGGCTGCTCTGGGAGACGGCGCAGGGCCGCATTACCTGGGCCTACGATATGGCGGTGTGGTCGGCCCACGATGGGGAGGACACGCTGTTCTACCAATTCGCGCAGGAGGCCCGGGCCGGGAAAGGGCCGTGGAACCTCTATTATCGGATAACGATGGTCGATGCCCTCGAAATGGGCTTGCTGAAAATGATCAACCGCGTTCGGGGCACCTTTCTCAGCGCCGGCCAATTTTTGGCTGACTGCAAGTCTCGTGCGGGGTTGCCCGGGGTCTATGAACAGTCCTACCTCTGCGAACCAGCCCCCAGCGCCGCTGGAATCGTGGAATGGAGCGCCATTGAACGGTGCCGGTGTGATTACAAGATCCAACGGGTTCACCTGGAAGCGGATGACATTCTCAAACAGTTCGGAGGCTTCACGCCCGCAGGCCAGTACGAGCGCGCGCAGAGAATCCGGGAATTCATCCACCGCCACTTTCTGCCGCTCTTCCAAAATGGCAAGACCGCCCAGCACCGCGCGGGCTTTGACGTGGCGGCCAGCGGGGAAGGGAACCTGACGGTCATTTACATCGATGAACAAAAGGGGGCGCAACTGTGGTTGCGCGGGCTGTTCACCTGCCGCACCGAGGATTGGGATTTCATCAAGACGGTCCTGTTCGCCTTCATGCAGGAACTCCCTTATATGCGGATGGCAGGGGACGAGACGGGTCTGGGAACGCAGATTTGCTGGGAAGCGGCCAAAGCTTTCACGGGCCGTTTCATCTGCGTCAACTTTGCCAGCCGGAAGCATGATATTGGTTTCTCGCTGATGAACCAGCTTTCGGTAGCGGAGAAGCGCTTTCCCAGAAGCGAAAATGACATTGCCACCGATTACTTTGCCTTGCGCAAGGCCTTCCATGGCAGCAGGTGGATTTTCAGCGAAGGGCCTAACAACCTTAATCCCTCCAGCCATTGTGATATCGCCTGGGCAGGTGGTTTGGCAACCGAGGCCAACAATTGCCAGGGCCAAGACATAGGCGCGCTGGTCGGATGATAAATGAACCTCACTCCCTCCGATCTTCCCCCCTCTCCTCCTCGGCCGAGGAGAGCCACTGACCGACGCTGCGTGGGCTGGACAGGGAAGAAACATGCGGAAAGGATCCTCGCCCTTGCTCCCTCTCCCATCGGATGGGAGAGGGTGTCCGAAGGACGGGTGAGGGTTTCGGAAAATCCATAAAAGAATCAACTCACTTATGAATACCAGTGGAAAAATTGTCCGGTTGCCCCGCGGGATCCGCGAGCAACTCAACCAACGCTTAGACAACGACGACCCCCCGCGCGAGTTGCTCGAATGGCTTCACGCGATGCCAGAGGTGCAATCCGTCCTCGCCGCCGAATGTGGCGGCCGGCCCCTCAACAAACAGAACATCTCGGAGTGGAGGAAACACGGCTTCCGCGAGTGGCAGATGCGCCAGGCCGCCCGCCAGTTCGCCCAAGACCTCGATGCCGACGATGCCACTCTCAGTGTGTCCCTGACCGGTCCGCTTACCGACAAATTAGCCCACTGGATTGCTCTGCGTTATGCGGCGGCCGCCCACGCACTCTCCACCACCGACGACGACCCGGAAATCGAATTGCGCCGCTTGCGCCAGTTCTGCGGCGACATCGTGGCGTTGCGCCGGGGGGATTTGAGCGCTGGCCGCCTGGGCGTGGAAAAAGCGCGCTTGGCCATCGAGCAAGCCGACACCGATCAACAGCGGGAAAAGGATTTCTGGCTTTGGACGCAAAGGGCCGACATCCAGGCCAAGCTCTATCCTAAAAGGGACCCCGATAAAATCCGGCGGGAAGTGGTGCAAATGCTCGACCGCGAATTGCTCGGCATCCGGAATCCAGGGGACCCAGACGACGAAGACATGGATCCCGCAGTCTTAATATGAGCCGAAAGGGACAAAGAGCATGGCCAAAGGCCACACCGTCAAGGGTTGTCAAGGGTTGTCAAGGGTTGTCAAGGGTCCCTGTTCCTCGCCCAAAAAATAATTCGAGTCAAAACGCTCAAGCCCCATACGGTGATCGCAATTTTGGCGTTCTATACCTTCTCTATTTTGGCACTAGAAATGAATTCCTCAATTTTATTGAGCAAAATCGCATTTTTGATTCCTTAGGCGAGGATTTGGGAGGGTTGTCAAGGGTTGTCAAGGGTTGTCAAGGGTTGTCAAGGCAAAGACTTTTGGAAACCGGGCATAAGAAAGGCAATTAGGGCGTCTCCCTTGGCTCGCCGATGATTACCTATGCGGACGAGAGCAACCCAAGGCAGTTGCCTTTCGAACGCGGGCAGGGATTCTCACTCAACCGAGCCGTTTTGGCACAAGCATAGCTATGAATATCGGTCTTGAGACCGTTTCGGTGCGACTTCAAAGCGGGCGGTGATCGCAACTGGGGGGCAGCTCGAACGAGCCTGCCAACTCCCAGACCAGCGGCTATTGCTCATTTCCGTCAGCGCCAAGGGCGCAGCCTCCTGGACGCAGGGTGGAGACTGTTGCTTTGTTGCCTGGCCAGCGCCTCGATGGTTGGATTTTCGCAGGGGTTTGATTCGCCCAAAAGCCCGCTCTCTGCTCTCGCGGAGATGAGCCTTGAGGATCTGACTAAGATCGAAGTGACCTCCGTTTCCAAGCACAAAGAGCAATTGGCCGATGCCCCAGCCGCCATCTTTGTCATCACTCAGGAAGACCTTCGGCGTTCCGGTGTCACGACTATTGCGGAGGCGCTTCGGATGGCTCCGGGCCTGGAGGTCGGGCGAGTCGATGCTCATAATTGGGCGATCACCTCGCGAGGTTTCAATGAGCTTTACGCGAACAAGCTGTTAGTCGTGATTGATGGCCGGAGCGTCTATACCCCTTTGTTCTCCGGTGTGCATTGGGACGTGCAGGACACGATGCTGGAGGATATCGATCAAATCGAGGTCATTCGCGGTCCCGGCGCAACGCTGTGGGGCGCCAATGCGGTCAATGGCGTAATCAACATCACGACCAAAAGCGCCAAAGAAACCCAGGGCGGTTTACTCAGCGGCGGCTACGGCACCGAAGAAAAGGGATTCGGCAGCGCCCGTTACGGCGGGAAGTTGGGCAATGATGCCTATTACCGAGTGTATGGCAAATATTTCAACCGTGACTCCTCGGCCCTGCCTTCCGGCCGCCAGGCCAACGATGCGTGGGACATGTATCGCGGCGGCTTCAGGACCGACTGGGAACCGACGGCGCCGAATTTGTTGACTCTCCAAGGAGATGTCTATGTCGGAACGGAGAATCAGACTGAGACGTTGTTCATGCCTGCCTCTCCCTATACGAACATGGTTCCGGACAAAACTCATGTGGCGGGCGCTAATGTGGTGGGCCGTTGGACGCACACGTTCTCGGCGGATTCAGACTTCAAATTCCAGATGTACTACGATGGGGCCAATCGCGAAACGGCTTTTTTCAAGGAAAACCTCAACACGCTGGATTTCGAGTTGCAGTATCGCCATGCTTTGGGCCGGTGGCAGGATGTGACTTGGGGCGCCGGCTGCCGTTATACGGACAGCGCAAATTCCCGAAGTAATTTCACCCTGGCGTTTATTCCACCAGATCGTGTGACCCGCATTTTCAACGCTTTCGTGCAGGATGAAATCACGCTCATGAAGGAACGGTTGCGGCTCACGGTAGGTTCGAAATTCGAGAACAACGATTACACCGGCTTGGAGATTCAGCCCAGCGCCCGGCTCCTGTGGACACCGCACGAAGGGCATTCAGTTTGGACCTCCTTTTCTCGCGCCGTTCGCACTCCCTCGCGGGCGGAGGTGGATTCCCGAATCGTTAATACGAACTTGTCTCCGGGTGTGCCCCCGTTTTTTCTGCCTGCGCCTGGCTTCGGTGTCGTCGAGGGCAATCCCGCTTTTGAATCGGAGGTCCTCCTGGCCTATGAAGTGGGTTATCGAGTCCAGCCTATGGATCGGCTTTCATTGGACTTTGCCGCATTTTATAATGATTACGACCGGCTCCGCAGTGTAGAATCCAGGCCTGCGGATTTTTCGAGCTTTCCGGCCTACATCCGATTTCCCAACGTTTTCCAAAACAATCTAAAAGGAGAGACCTACGGAGGGGAGCTGGCCGCGAACTTTCAAGCCACCGATTGGTGGCGTTGGCGGGGTTCCTACAGTTATCTTCAGGTTCAGCTTCGTCGCAAGCCAGGAAGCACGGACATCCTTTCCCAAGCCGCCGAGGGAGACACGCATCATCAAGTAGCCTTGCGCTCGTTCATGGACCTTCCTTATCACTTGCAACTCGATTGCACGGGTCGCTACGTGGACCGGCTGGCCAACCAACATATTCCAAGCTATGTTTCTCTCGATCTGCGTCTTGGCTGGCGCCCTACCCGGAATTTAGAGCTGGCCATTGTGGGGACAGATCTCCTCGATAAGCGACATCCTGAATTCACCCAGTCGATTATCCGATTCCAAAACACCCAACTCGAACGTGCTGTGTATGGAAGGATCACCTTGCGCTTTTAGGCCGCCCCAGCGCGTCGCACTGGCCAATGAACACCCCCCCATCAGCCAACCCGTGGAGGCCCCTGACACAATGCTCGCGTCAACCCACGTGCTGGGGGTGCTACGGCCTTAGCTTCTTGTTGCTGTTTGCAGGGCTATGGGCAGACCTGGTGGCGCTGTGCGCGGAAACTGTTCCGCCCGGTGAATATCAAGTTAAAGCCGCTATTCTCTACAAACTGACCAAATACGTCGATTGGCCTCCCCCATCCTTTCCCTTTACCAACAGCCCTCTTATTCTTGTTATTTTAGGGCAGGACAATTTTGGCGATGATTTCAAGAGGATGATCGAGGAAAAAGCCATCAACGGCCGCAAGCTCGTGCTTAAACGCATGGCTTGGGGTGAAGAGCTTAAGCCTGCCCATTTGATCTTCGTCAGCGCCTCGGAGAAAAAACGCCTGCCGGAAATCATGGACAAACTCCGGGGGGCGAACGTTCTCACCGTTGGGGAGAGCGATTCATTCATAGCACTTGGCGGCATGATTAACCTCGCGATGAAGGATAACAAAATCCGACCCGAAGTGAACCTCGCTGCCACGGAGAGGGCCCATCTCCAGATCAGTTCCAAGCTTCTAAGCATCGCTCAGGTCGTCGGACAAAAACCGGGCGAGAACAAGAATTGATGAAAAAATTGCGCAATCCCTCTATTCAGCAAAAGCAGACCTGGATCATCATGCTCATTTGCGGCGTGGCGTTGCTTTGTGCCTGCGGATCCTTCGTCGGATACGAGGTGATAGCCTTTCGAAGGGAAATGGTGCGCAATCTGACCACGCTGGCCGAAATCCTTGGCAACAACACTACGGCCGCGCTGGACTTTAACTATGAAAAGGCGGCCGAGGAAAAGCTCGCCGCCCTTCGAGCGGAGCCCAACATAGTGGCGGCTTGCATCTGCACCAAGGAGGGCAGGGTCTTCGCGAGTTATTCCCGAAACACCGCCAAAACCGTGGTTGCGCCAACGATGCTGGCCGAAGGTCATAGCTTCCATGACGATCACTTGCTCCTTTTAAAATCCATCAACTCCAAGGGGGAACGGATCGGCTCGGTTTATTTGAAAGCGGACTTGCATGCGTTGTATGATCGGGTCTATCAGTTCGCGCTCCTGGCTCTGGTGGTTCTGGCCGGTTCTTCCATCCTGGCGTTCCTTCTCTCTGACCGCCTGCAGCGTCTTATTTCCGGCCCTATTCTGCACCTGGCAAAAATAGCGCGCGCCGTCGCAGTCGAAAAAGATTACTCGCTGCGGGCGCGAAAACACAGTGAGGATGAGATGGGGCAACTGATCGATGGTTTCAATGATATGCTCGGTCAAATCCAAACTCGGGACCACGCTCTCCAACAAGCTCATGACCAGTTGGATCAGCGGGTCCACCAGAGGACGGCTGAGCTTTCCAACGCGCACGAACTACTCAAACAGGAGTTCACCGAACGAGAGCGGGCTGAGCAACGCCTCTTAACCCAACACGCAGTCACCCTCGTATTGGCCGAAGCGGCCACTCTCGCTCACGCCGCTCCGCAAATTCTGCGCACCATTTGTGAGAGCCTCGATTGGCATGTGGGGGCGGTCTGGGATGTGGACCGCGCGGCCAATGTCTTGCGTTGTGTGGGGACCTGGCATCAGCCCGCTCTTGAATTGCGGGAATTCGAGGCGTTTACAAGGCAATGCAAATTCTCCGCCGGAGTGGATTTGCCGGGGACTGTCTGGTCCAAAGGGGCCATCATTTGGCTTGATGATATAAGTATGCATACAGAGGGTTCCCGAGCAGCCTTGATTTCGAAAGCTGGCTTGCGCAGCGCTTTTGCGTTCCCCATCCAGTTCGGCGGCGAACTTTTTGGAGTGGTCGAGTTTTTCAGCCGCGACATTCACCCGTCGGATCCCGATCTGCTCCAAATGTTTTCCGCTCTCTCCAGCCAAATAGGACTTTTTGCGGAGCGCAAGCGGGCCGAGGAAGAATTGAAAAAAGCGAAAGAGGAAGCCGAAGCAGCCAATCGAGCCAAAAGTCAATTCCTGGCCAACATCAGTCATGAGATTCGAACTCCCATGAATGGTATCCTGGGCATGACCGGACTGGCGCTCGAAACCGAACTCTCGCCGGAGCAGCGCGGCCTGCTCAGCACGGTCAAGGAGTCAGGCGATACGTTGCTGGCTCTGATCAATGAAATCCTCGATTTTTCAAAAATCGAAGCCGGCAAACTGGAATTGGAACCCATCAATTTCCAATTGCGCCAGACTTTAGAAGATGCCGTCCTGACCCTCGGCTTGCGCGCGCACCAGAAGGGACTAGAACTGGTCTGCCACATCCAGCCGGAAGTCGAGGATGCGCTCATTGGTGATCCTGGCCGGGTTCGACAAGTGGTGCTAAATCTTTTGGGCAATGCCATCAAGTTCACCGACCAAGGCGAAGTCGTGTTGCGCGTCGGCGTTAAATCGAAGACCGAAGACGCGATCTGCCTCCATTGCACAGCCATTGACACGGGTATTGGCATCCCTCGCGAAAAGCAAAGCTTGATTTTTGACGCTTTCACCCAGGCCGACAACTCCACCACCCGGACTCATGGCGGCACCGGCCTGGGTCTGGCAATCTCCGCCGAACTGATTGAGTTGATGGACGGGGTGATCTGGGTAGAGAGCGAAGTGGGCAGGGGCAGCCGTTTTCATTTCACCGCCCGTTTTGGTTTGCAGAAAAACCCTGTGCTCAAACCCATTTTGCAAGACATCACTTTGAAGGATCTTTCCGTTTTGGTGGTGGATGACAACGCCACCAACCGAAGGATCCTTTGCGAGATCCTGGTCAAATGGGGAATGAAACCCACGTTAGTTGAGAACGGTCAGGCCGGTCTTGCTGAGCTGGAACGAGCTCTGGCCTGGGGCCAGCCTTTCGCCCTCACCCTGCTGGATGCCAAAATGCCCAAGCCCGACGGTCTAACCGTTGCGAAACACATCAAAGACAATCCCTTGCTGACCAGCCCGGTCATCTTGATGCTCTCTCCGACTGGACAAATGGAGGAGGCTGCCCGGTGCCGCGAACTCGGCATTTCCACTTATCTGACCAAACCAGTTCGGCAATCGGATCTTCTGGATTCCATCATGTCGGCTCTGGGAAAAAAGGGAGTGCAGAAGATCTCGGCCCAGCGCCTCTTGCCACGCACCAGCAGGCATCCCGCCCGAATCCTTTTGACAGAGGATCATCCCGTGAACCAGCGCCTGGCGGTGAAGCTCCTGACAAAATGGGGTCACTCTGTGGTGCTGGCAGACAATGGCAAAAAGGCCATTGCCGCATTGGAAAAAGAGACCTTCGACTTAATCCTGATGGACCTGCAAATGCCCCAGATGGGCGGACTGGAGGCCACCACTCTCATCCGCCAAAAAGAAAAAGGCAGCCCGAAACGGATTCCCATCATCGCCATGACCGCGCACGCCATGAAGGGAGATCGAGAACAATGTTTGGAGGCAGGGATGGATGATTATGTCACCAAACCCCTCGATGCCCAGATCCTGTTTGTCACCATCGAAAGAATGTTCTCGAGTCTCGTCCAACCCGATCCGGTCGTCCTGCCTTCGGAAAAAATTCACGAGATGCCTCGGTTGGACCGAGAAGCCATCCTGGCGCGAGTCGAAGGAGACATGGCCCTGTTGAAAGAAGTAACAGATTTATTTTTGGAAGATGCGCCGCGCCTCATGACCGCCATCAAAGACAGCATCAACCGTAATGATGCCAACACACTCGAAAGGACCGCTCATACCCTCAAAGGCTCCATCGGCAATTTTGGAGCCGCCGAAGCTTGCGAAGCAACTTTCGAGTTGGAGAGGATGGGACGCAAGGGGGATCTCGCCCTCGCCTCCGTTACGTTCAGCCGGCTCGAGGTGGCAGTGAACGGCCTTATCCCTGAACTGGAATCACTTATCAAAATGGAAGCGGCATGAAAATTTTGATCGCGGAAGATGATCTAGTATCCCGCCGCCTCTTGCAAGCCGCTCTGGGGAAATGGGGTTACGAAGTTATCGTGGCCTGCGATGGCAACGAGGCTTGGGAAGCCCTGCGCCAACAACCACTGCCGGCTTTGCTCATTCTTGATTGGTTGATGCCAGGCATGGACGGATTGGAGATTTGCCGCAAGGTGCGGGGTCTGCCCGGCTATCAATCCGCCTACATCATTCTTCTCACCGGCAAAACCAGCAAGGAAGATGTCATCAGCGGGCTCGACGCCGGCGCCGATGACTATGTGACAAAGCCGTTTGACCCCGGCGAACTGCGGGCCCGAGTGAGCGTGGGAGTGCGTGTCGCTCAACTGCAATTGAAACTAGCGGAACGGGTGCGGGAACTCGAAGATGCTCTGGCCAAGGTAAAAACGTTAAGTGGAATGCTCCCCATCTGCGCCTCCTGCAAAAAGATCCGGGATGACAAAGGCTATTGGACCCAGATTGAGTCCTACCTTCGCCACCATTCCGAAGCGGAGTTTAGTCACGGAGTCTGCCCGGACTGCGCCAAAAAATGGATGGAGATGCCGGAGGCTAATCCGTAAGGTGAGGCTCTTCCGGGAAATCACCCACAGGCCATTGACAAAATGTGTGAAGGTGCGAACAGCACCGGTGGCCCCCGTCCTCCAGCGGTCCGGCTTATTTTGTCCGGACGCTTAGCATCACCGTCGGACGTCTGGACCGGGTGCAGACTCGTCCATGATTGCGTCTTCTTTTCCGGCCAATCCTGGCCTCCCGGGAGAAGCAGTCAGTCAGGCCGTGTAAGATGAGGGCGAAGGCGATCAGGCCGGCTCCCGAATAAAGGAGATTTATGGGCGACATAGATTTTTTGACTTCAACTAAGTTAAGGTTGATCACGCATCAGACAATTCACGAACCAGTTTTACATAGCAAAGGCCGTTCCAACAAACGCGGCTGGAAACTGCGAGAAGCTTGCCTCAAATCAATCGGCTCAGTAATCTCTTTGCGAAATTGAATAGACAGGCATGACAACTAAAGATTCTTCCTCCCCCGCTCTTCCCATTAAGACCTTTCAAGTCGATGCGTTAGCCATCCGTGTTTACCAGGAACAGATTGATCTGGCTCAAGATGTGGCCAGAATAGCTCAGCAATACTTGCAGGAGGTGTTGGCTGGCAAAGGGTCGGCCGCCGTCATTTTAGCGACGGGCAATTCACAAATTCTTTTCCTGGAGGCGCTGATTGCTCTAGGCGGTGTGGACTGGTCGCGCCTGACGCTTTTTCATATGGACGAATACCTGGGCCTTGAGGCCACTCATAAAGCGAGCTTTCGCCGCTATATGCGCGAACGGGTCGAGCAGCGGGTCCAACCCCGGCACTTCCATTATCTGGAGGGAAACGCGTTGTTGCCTTTGGATGAGTGCGACCGTTACACCCAGCTCTTGCGATCCCAGCCCATCGATCTCTGTTGCCTGGGCATCGGCGAAAACGGCCACATCGCCTTCAATGATCCGCCCGTGGCCAATTTCTCCGATCCGCACCAGGTAAAATTAGTGAAGCTTGAGCGCGCCTGCCAAATGCAACAAGTCAATGAAGGCCATTTTCCCAGCCTGGAAGCCGTGCCGCAATACGCCTTCACTCTCACCATTCCCATGCTTTGTTCCGCCAAACGAATTCTCTGCATCGCCCCCGAAAAACGAAAAGCCCAGGCCGTTCGAGACAGTTTGCGCGGGCCTATCCAGACCGGTTGCCCGGCCTCATTTCTGCGCCGTCAATCACACGCCACGCTGTTCCTGGATGCGGACTCCGCCAGCGCATTACATGAATTATGACCCGTTCGGGTTCGGCCCGATTCCGCCCCTGCCAACCCCACAGTTTGAAATCAATCAGTCCGTTATCAGTCCCTGACAACCCCCTTGCTGAACCGGAAGTTTTTTGGCAGTGTTTATATAGACACGCTACAGCGTGGACACCCAACATGGGCTGCTGCAAAACCCTTCTCTCACCTCGCGGTTATCGCTCCCTTTGCGGCGCGGGGATGCCAGAAGTGGCGGACCGCTTCCCCAATCCCCATGTCTGTCCTAACAAGCTGCGGTTTCCACCATTCAGGGAAAAGGCGGCGATACCGCGGTTCCGCGAATCGAGTATCGATGAGCAACACTATTCCCCGGTCCCTTTCGGAGCGGATGACCCGTCCAATGGCTTGCAAAACCCGGTTCATGCCGGGAAAGGTGTAAGCGTAATCGAATCCCGCCCCGGTCCTGGCTTGAAAATAATCGCGGATGAGGTCTCGCTCCACACAGAGTTGCGACAAACCTACTCCTACGATAACCGCGCCGATCAACCGCTCGCCTGCCAAATCGATCCCTTCCCCAAAAACCCCACCCATCACCGCAAACCCGACCAGCGTCTCATCATGCTCCGAACTAAAGGCCCCCAAAAACGTCTCTCGCTCGCCTTCAGTCATGCCGGTATGTTGCGCCAGCATTCGAACGGAAGGATACCGGCGCTCAAATCGCTCTCGCACGTCGGTCAGATATTGGTAAGACGGAAAATAGACCAGGTAGTTGCCACGTCGCCCTTCTACCAGGGCCCCAATCGCCTGCGCGACCTCTTCCAGCGTCTCCCTCCGGGCTTTCCAGTGTGTGCGGACCCGATCCTGCACCAGGACGGCCAAATTCTCCGGCGCGAAGGGCGAAGGTAACTGTAAAAGGGGGTCTTCCGGACTGCCCCCAATGAGAGACCGGTAATAGTCGATCGGCGTCAGCGTGGCGGAAAAGAAGATGGCTGCCTTGCCTCGTTCGAGGGCCTGCCGCAAAAGATATGAAGGATCGAGGCAAAACAGGCGCACCTGTCCTGAGTCGGGCTGCAGGATCGTCACATAACGCTCGTCGTAGAGTTCAGCGGTGCGCCGGAAAGAATGCAGACGAAAATAAAGCTGCAGCAACTCTTCCCGGAATACAGCGGGCTGGTTCTGCGCCAGCCAGACCTCTGCTTCCTTAAGCGCGCCCTCCAGCAACGGCATCAGTTGCGCGGGCAATTCCTGGCTGGTATAGACCCCCTCCTCTCGGGTGTGATTCGGCTCCAGCTCCGGCTTGCGGCCCACCTGCGGATTCGATCTCGATGGCTCGGACACAAATAGTCCCAGTTCCCCTGCCCCCTTCGTGGCCTGGACGGAATCAGCCCGACCCGAATGGGATCCGCAAAGCTTTCGCAAGGCCAGCGTTAGCCGCCTGAGCGTTTTGGCGCATCGAGGCAATGCCTTCTGGATTACGCGTTGGACCTCTTCAACTTCCTCGCTGCGCAACTGGGCCGAAAACATCTCGCGGGCGCGATCAGGCAAGTTATGCGCCTCATCGACCAAAAATCCGTAATCGCGGTCTCCCTCTCCAAAATGTCGCCGTAGATACACCCTTGGATCGAAGACATAATTGTAATCACACACGATCGCATCCACCCAGGAAGACACATCCAGTGAAAGCTCAAATGGACAAACCTGATGACTGGTCGCGACCTCTTCGAGCGCCGGACGCGTGATTCTTCCGTGATTCAGCGCCTCGCGCATTGCTGGCTTAACGCGCTCATAGTAACCAACCGCAAAAGGACACGTGCTCATGTCGCAGCGGACACCTTCCCGGACACAAAGTTTCTCCTTGGCCGTGAGTGTCACCCTCCTCAGGCAAAGGCCCGCCTGCTCCAAATCCGAAAAAGCCTTCTCAGCCACCGCCCGGCCCACCGTTCGCGCCGTCAAATAGAAGACCCGTTCCAGCTTGCCTTCGCCTAACGCTTTGAGCGCGGGAAAAAGGACGGACATCGTCTTGCCGATGCCCGTCGCAGCTTCCACAAACAGGCGCCCCCCCCGCGCGAGCGCGCGATAAGCAGCCACTGCCAGTTCCCGCTGCCCCTCGCGATAACAAGGGAAAGGGAATTCGAGACGCTCGATGGACCGGTCCCGCTCCTCACACCAACGATGACGCTCCCCGATCCACTCCAGATAGATCGCCGTGGTTTCCTCGAAGAAACTCGACAAATCGGCGATTGAAAAGAGATCCCGAAACTCAGTCATCTCGCCGCTTTCCAGATTTAGATAGGTCAAGCGGAGAGCGATCTTTTTCAAAGCATGGTTGTGCGCGTAAATAAAGCCGTAGAATTTCGCTTGTGCCCAATGGAGAGGATCCGCGTTGCCGTCCCAGGAATCCTGGACCGTTTTAATCTCCTCCAGCGCCACCTCCTCAGGAGCATCGATCAGGCCATCGATGCGGCCCTGGATACGAAGGATAAACTCGCTCGTCTCCACGTCATAATAGATAGGGACTTCCTTTTGGTAGCCGTCTGGACGAGACTTCTGCACCCGTTGATGCCCCCGCGTTCCTGCTAACGCGCGGCCGGGCGCCACAAAAAAACCCTCCCCGCCGAGGTCGCCGCGCCGGAGGACGAACTCGACCAATTCGCGCACCTGCACCGAATAAACTCGTTTTGAAACCGAGACCATCCCATCAGTCTCCGACCATGCCATATTCCCGGCAACTGAATTGTCATCACAGCCGGCGTGACGGGCGCAATCGCGAGATGAGGGCAGTTTTGCCCGGAGCGCGCCCGTCCCCGGGCGCAGCAGCGGCGGGCATGAACACCACGCCCTGCCCAACCACGATGCCCACCTCCAGCGATGCCCGCCAACGTGCCGCCCCGCTGGGGCTTGGATTTATTAGGGACATGGCGTTCTATAAACATGTCGCGCCTCTGGCGCTTGGAGAAGGCGCTGGCTGCGCCGCCACCCTCAGCTCCAGAGGAGCGCCATGTTTATAGAACGCCCAACACGGCAAGGGGCCAAGCTCCGGAGGAGCGGAGGAAGGGGGGCTGGAAAATTTCAACGCGCTCGTAGATGCGAATGTTGCTGCGCCCGGGGACGGGCGCACTCCGAATTGAACCACCGTCATCTCGCGATTGCGCCCCGGCGTGACTCGACCCACCCGTGGACTCGAAGTCAGCGAGGGACTAAGCGGATCAGGGCCAGTGACGAAGTCCATCCCGGCCCGGAGGGCCGGCCTCCTCGCCGGTTTAGGCGTAGGAATGCTGAAAAATGCGGTCAAGCTGGACCGCGCGCCGACGTTTCCATGACAAAAATCGCCATGTCAGGCACGAACGTCGTAATAACCTGCAATTAGACTAAATCCTACAAAGCAAAACTTCAAGTTTTCCGGATGACGCAAAAGCCGGGCCAGCAATCAGCACCGCTCCGAACATGCCAGGCATCGCAAGAATATAGCGCGTAAAAATTGGTGACGAGGCGAGCTTGTTATGCTAAGGGTTAGCATATTGCATTTGTTCGAGTAACGGGAGTCGCTGATCAAGCCCCGTCTTCCTCGTACTCAACTTGTTTAAATATGCGGAAAATGAACTGGCGGCAGTGGCGCGGTGTTTCAATAGTAATAATGGGAATTGTGTTCGGCTTTGGCCGCTCTCAGGGGCTAGCTGATTCTGTCGCCGAAGGGCGCCACCCTGCCGAAGGCGAAGTGCTCAACTTTGCCCTAATCGATCACCATGGCCGTCTTCAGGAATTGCGCCGGCTCGGGGGAAAAGCAGTGGTCCTGTTTTTTACGGCTAACGACTGCCCCGTCGCCCGCCAGAGCGCATCTAAAATCAGAGTGCTGCGAGATAAATTCGCCGAGCGCGGCGTGTCCGTCTTCATGGTCAATTCCAGCATGGCTGACGATCGGGACAGTATCTCAAAAGAGGCGGCCGAACTTCGTGTCTGGCATGTGCCCGTGCTCAAGGACGATACCCAAGGCGTGGCTCGGCATCTCGGGGTGAAACGCACTGGCGAAACCATCGCTATCAGCACGACCGATTGGACAGTGTTTTACCGAGGGGCCATTGATGACCAGTTGGTCGAAGGCGCCCAGAAACCGAAACCAACCGAGCGTTACGTGGAGGACGCGTTGAATGATTTCCTGGAAGGCAAGCCAGTGCGCCAGCCGAAAACGACTCCGCGCGGATGCGTTATTCAATTTGAGGGCGGGGAGGGACCGGACGCGGCGCCAGTTTCCTATGGCCGCGACATCGCGCCGCTGCTCCAGCGCAAGTGCGTGCATTGTCACAGCCCCGGAAACATTGGCTCGGGAGTCATGACCAGTTACCAAAAGGTCAAGAGCCGCGCGCCCATGATCGAAGAGGTACTGCTGGCGCGCCGCATGCCTCCCTGGGACGCCGACCCCCATGTGGGAAAGTTTTCCAACGACGCGTCCTTGAGTGTTCCAGAGGCACAAACACTCTTGCGCTGGGTTCATCAGGGAGCGCCGCGCGGGGAGGGGGACGATCCGTTGGAGAAAGTGGAGACACAACCGGTGCCTGACTGGCCGCTAGGCCAGCCCGACATCGTTCTGCGAGTTCCGCAGGAGCAATCCATTCCGGCCACCGGAGTGCTGAAGTATCGCCATATTGAAGTGTTAGCGGGCAATACGAATGAAGCCTGGGTGGGCGCCCTCTGGGTCAAGCCGGGCAATCGCAAAGTGCTCCACCACGTGATCGCGCGCTTAAAAGCAGGCGGGGTGGCGGACCATTTGGGTGAGAAGGAAATGTACGTCGGCTGGGCTCCTGGAACCACCCAGGGCTGGTTCCCCAAGGGCAGCGGCAAATTTCTCCCTGCCAACGCGCGATTTGACTTCGAACTCCACTACACGCCTACAGGCGCGCCCCAAACCGATCAGACCGAAATCGGCGTTTACCTGTTGAAGGACAAACCCGCCACCAGGTTCGAAAGCGTGCCGGTGGTGAATACGACCTTCGAACTCAAGCCAGGGGATCCTGATTGTGCGGTCAGCGCCATGTATGGATTTACCCGGGCGGCCACCCTCCACAGCGTTACCCCGCACATGCACCTGCGCGGTCGCTGGATGAAATTCGAGGCGCTCTTCCCTGATGGCCACCGCGAAGTGATCTGCTCGGTGCCTCGTTATGATTTCAATTGGCAGTTCACCTATGTTTTGTCACAACCCAAGCGGATTCCCGCCGGCACCTGGATGTTAGTATCAGGCGGCTATGACAACTCCATCAACAATCCCTCCAACCCCGATCCGAAGAAGGCGGTGCACTGGGGCGACCAAACTTTCAACGAAATGTTCCTGGGCTGGTATAATGTCTCGTGGGATACCCCTTCGGACGCCCTAACCTCGGCGAGCCGTTGATACCTCGTCGCAGCCGATGTGAGTCGGCTCACTATTTGCCCGGGAAAGATCAGAGCCGATTCACATCGGCTGCTACGGTTCAGGGGTTCAACGCGCGAAACTTCTTTTCGGGGAATTCTCTCCCCTGTCGCCTGCCCCAGTTGGATCGGGGATGGGGAGAGGGAGAAACGGGTCCCGCGTTCAAGTCGGTCGTCGCGCTTCCGTATTCCAGCTCACGGACTCCTCAATAAACCGCCGTAACCCCTTCAAGCATCGACGGGCGCTGCGCCCAACGCCCCCGTCCTGCGGGCTTCGCGTCCATAGACCCACTCGAAAATGGGCGAGGCCATGAGGGTGGTGGCAATGGCCATCAGAACCATCATCGCGAAAAGAGCCGGTTGAATAATTCCTTTTTGCAAACCGATGTTGAGAATGATCAATTCCATCAACCCGCGCGAATTCATCAATGTGCCGACCGCCAAAGAAGTGCGCTGGTCTTCTCCGTTCAAACGCGCGGCGGCCCAGCAAGCGGCCCCTTTGCCAAGGCAGGCCGCCGCAAGGACACCACCGCGATGAAAAGCAGTTCGGCGGTGTTGACCATGTCCAAGCGGGTGTTCAAACCGGAGAAGGTAAAGAATATCGGCAGCAGGAACACGACCGAGAATGGCTCAATTTGACGCTGCAATTCGCGCGCGAATAATCCGCGCGGCATCGCGGCTCCAAGCAGGAATCCGCCAAACACGGCGTGAATGCCAATCGCGTCTGTTATCCACGCGCCCAGTGTGAATAGCATCAGAACCAGGGCCAGCATGGTAGGAGTGAGTTTCCCAGCCTGCTCTGCCGCGCTGCCGAGCCGGGCCAGGAGATTGCGCCCGAGGGTCAGCACGACAATGCCGTACGCGAGTCCCCCGCCGATCGCTTTCACGGCGACCATGGGCCCAGCCCCAAAACTACCGAGCACGATTGCCAGCACGCACCAGGCGGCAGCGTCATCGATGGCCCCCGCCGCCAGGGCCAAAGTCCCGAGGCTAGTGCCGGTTAAACCGCGTTCATAAATGTTCGTGCCAGCATTGGGAAAGCCGTGATGGACAACGCTGCGCCCAGGAACAGCATCGCTTCAAACAAAGTGGCCTTCGCGGAAAAAAGCCCGGGCATCCTGATAAGCCACACCGCTTAGCCGTAACTATGCAGTAGAAGTTCCTTCGACGGTGAAATTCCCGTTTGAGAGCCGTGTGAGCTAGAGGCTTTCCGAACACGATTTGCAGGAACCAATCGGGGGCGAAACCCGACTGCAATGCAGTAGGATTTTGTGCTGT
>JBBRPK010000117.1:0-18611 GCA_038228235.1 Verrucomicrobiota bacterium | reverse complement strand
TTTTAAAATTGCGTGGGATCCTGCGGCGAGGGATTTTGGCTGTGGCCAAGGCGGCGAGGCCGGAGCATCCCCGCAGCGGGCTGTGACGGCCGAGTCAACGCAGGCCGCAGACAAAAGACCCGCCGCCCGGAGGGTTTTCGGGGAAAAGGCCGACTGGCTTTGTTGCTCCTCGGTCGCAGATCGCTGGCGGATATGCTCCCCTCGTCGCGCCTCGCCATCCGGCCTTTTCCCCGAAAACAGGACCCCACGGAATTTTAAAACAGGCTCTAAAGCTTCTTTAGCGCCTCTTTCATCCGCTTCCAGGCTTCATCGCGGGCCTTTTTGTCAGCTTCCTTGGCGTCGGGCGCTTCGCCAGCCCGCATAAATCCATGGCCTGCTCCTTCGTAGGTCACCGGGTCGTAGCTCTTGCCGGCCTTCTTCATGAGTTCCGCGGATTTGGGGACCGTGGCATTCACGCGAGCATCATTGCCCCCATAAAAGCCATAAACCGGGGCAGTGATGTGGTCAATGGCGTCTGCACTTTCGGGGCCTGTGCCATAAAACACGAAAGCAGATTTGATTTCCTTAGTGTTGGTGGCCAAACGAAAAGTTTGCCCACCGCCCCAACAGAAACCGGCCACTGCCACCTTCCCATTGCATGCGGGGAGTTTGGAAATGTAATCCATGACCGCGTTTAGGTCAGCCGTGATCTGATCTTGGGATAGCGAGAAAATGGCTTTTCGAACCGAGTCCCCGCTTCCAAGTTCGGCGGTGCCGCCACCGCCAGGGGCCGCACCCGAGAGCAAGTCGGGAGCGATGGCAATGTAACCGGCTTCCGCCAATTGATCCGCAACGCCGCGCACCCAATCCGAAAGACCGAAGATTTCATGAATAACAATCACCGCCGTGGCTCGCTCCTTCACTTCGGGATAGGCGATGAATGACATGACTTCGCGCGGGCCGTTTTTGACCTTCACCCATTCCAGATGGCGCGGGGATTTATCAAGACGAGCCTTCGCCCAATCCTGAGCAGGGGTGGTTAGAGTGGCGAGTCCTAGAACGGTGGCGAGGATTAGATTTCGATTCATGGAGGGTCCTTTGGTTTTATTTGTTGGCGGCGGGAGGTTCTACGTTCACGGTCTTTCTCGGATCATATGGTGGCGCATCGAAGGTGAGCAGCAGGGCGCGTTCTCCTTTGGCCGGCAGGTCATAAGAGTGCCGAACTCCTTTGGGAATGATGATGAGATCGCCAGCAGAGGCGATGCTCGTGTTAGTGCCGGCGGTGACCGCCACTCTGCCTTCAAGAACATAGAGCGTATGGCCGGCATCGGGATGATAATGCTGCGCGCTGTGGCCGGTGACTTCGACGTAGTTCATGCGAGCTTCGGATGTGGAGTAAAGCGGCCAAAGGCGTATCGGGCCGGCCCGATTCGTCGTCTCATCGCGTATCACATCCGCTCGATGAATGATGGTCGCAATGCCCTCACGCTCGCCGGAATGGCTAGCGCCCACGGAATCCTCCGCAACCGCGATACCGCCAGGCAGGGATTCGATCAGGGCAACAACGCCTGCTGCGTACAAATGGCGGCCCATTAACCCATGAAGCCGTTTGGCCTCCTTTCGGCGGATTTTTTTAAACAATGACTCTCCTCTGAGTATTTCAGTTAGGCGCCAGGCGTGAATCCCATCACGATGTCGAACTTGGCGGCGAGTTCCCCGACTCGCGAACTTTTGATCGGCGCAAACTCAACCGTCACTGCCGCGAGGGCCTTCGGGTCTGAAATTGAACTGTAGATTCCGTCCCTCTCGTTTTCCGGCTCGCCTTTGACGTAACATTGCGTGGTCCACTTCTCGCGCCCCTTCATCTTGACGGCATAATGGATGTGGCGAGTACGCCCAGGATAAAGCACTGGTTTGATGGTGCGAAAATAGTATTCCCCGCTCGAACCGGTCAAGAACCGGCCAAAGCCCTGAAAGTTTTTATCGCGCTTGGCATGGGTGTCCTTGCTGTGCAAATAAACGCCATTGTTGTCCACCTGCCAAATCTCGACCAACGCATTGCGGATTGGCTCGCCTCGGGCGTCGAGGATGCGCCCGTTCAAGTGGGTGACTTCACCGACCGCGGGGGTGAGGCCGTCGTTGACGATAATGAGGTCGTTGTCCGTGTCGAGCGGGAGGTGATCGGGATAGAACGGCCCCTCGGTCTGAGGGGGCGTGCGGACCAATTCTTCCGCAAACGCTCCCGGCACGCTGAAAAGCGCCGCTCCGAGACCCAGTCCGCGGAGAAAACGACGACGGTTTTGGAAACAAACGGAGGAGTTCATGGTTGTATCAGTTTGTTGAATTTGATTTTGGAGCGGACGCCCGCCAAAACACTTTGATGGTCTATGATAGCTTTTTCTTGGCCTCTTCTGGCACGCTTACTTTGGTGGCGCCGACTTCTTTGATCTCAACTGTCGTGGTCCTATCCACGTCGCGGTCGTTGCCGTTGAAGGAAACCTTCCCTTGCACATGATACTGCAATTTAGAGAGCGCGCCGTCTTTGACCCAGAATTTCACCGACCCTTTGGCGTCACTGATTTCCGGACCGTCGCCACCACCGCGCCTTGGTCCAAAAGAGAGCAACTGCTTGGCGCCTTCCTCTGTGAGATCGCCCGAGATGACGTCGTCGGCTGACTTAAGCTCTTTGGTCTTGGCGAGGAGATTGGTCGCTTCCGCGGCGGGCGCTTTGAAATTTTGCAACATGCGGCTGATGAACCGACCCGGATTGGGCTGGCCGCTGCCGTCATCTTCGGCGGCTTCAGTCAGAGTTTTCCAACTGTCTGCAATTTTAATCGCGCCTTTGGATCCCTGAAGCACCGCTTCGGCCGTATTGTCTCCACGGGTCATGGAGAGGAGGATGGTGCCGTCCTTATCCGCTTTGCCTTCAGTGGGTCCCGGACGGAACCGTCCGCCACCGCCGCCACCGCCCCCGCCCCCGGCGGTGTCGACTGTTGTTTTCCAACTATAGCTGTTGGCGGCCAATTTCGCGGCGGCGTTCGTCACATCATCTTTACTGGAATCGGCGGCGAGCAGCGAGCCGGCGATCAGAGCGATTGCGGCGCATAGAAGGACTTTCTTCATAATCTCCGTTCTTTATTTAGTTCAATTCTCTTGAGCAATGTCATCCTCTGC
The DNA here is from genome assembly GCA_038228235.1 of Verrucomicrobiota bacterium. Classification (GTDB taxonomy): domain Bacteria; phylum Verrucomicrobiota; class Verrucomicrobiia; order Limisphaerales; family JBBRPK01; genus JBBRPK01. The sequence continues at coordinate 15,458 of JBBRPK010000117.1, read as the reverse complement.
ATAAAGGGTTGCTAATCGCAAGCCCCGAGTTCTTCCCCACGATGCATAAGAAGCCGGCCAGACAGAAGGCGTTCATGCGCGCCATATCTTATGACTCCGAACGGCCCATGGCGGTTACAATGTTGTCACTGAGCCGACCGCAGGATAAAGCGCAGAATCGCGTGACCAGATTCCCTCTCCATGAACCTCGCGGCAGCCCACGTGAGTCGGCTCACTATTTTCCCTGGAAAGATCAGAGCCGACTCACATCGGCTGCTACAGTTCAGGGGTTCAATGCGCGCCATATCTTATGACTCCGAACGGCCCAGGGCGGTTACAGTGTTGTCAGTAGGATGATGATTTCTTCATCCGAATAATTCCTTAATCGGTTTCCCCAATCCATCGCGCGTCACGTAAAAGGGGCGCTTCTCGATTTCGTAAGCCAGCCTGGGGGAAATCCCCATCGCGCGATAAATCGATGCGTGGAGGTCCTCAATTACGACCCGCTTCTCCAAAGTCTTGCACGGACGCTCCTCGGCCGTGACCCCGTGAAGGTATCCCTTCTTCACGCCTCCACCAAAGAGCAGAACACAACCGGCGTCTGTGAAATGGCGATGCATGCCATAATTGTTCAAGTCCTCGATTTTATCAGGGACGGGGACCTGATCTTTGACCTTCTTATCCGGTTTGCCTTCGACGAGCGAGTCACGGCTGAATTCGCTCGCGAGCACAATCAGGGTGCGGCTCAACAGGCCGCGTTCTTCAAGGTCGAGCACCAGTTGGGCGACCGGGGCATCAATGGCTTTCTTCATGTTGGCCGCTTTTTCATGCCCATGTTCATGCGTATCCCAATTGAGAAAGGGAATGTATTCCGTGGTCACCTCGATGAAGCGCGCTCCCACCTCGACTAACCGCCGCGCCAACAGACAGCCGAGCCCGAATCGGCCAATCGTTTGTTTCTCATACGAGCCGTCCCGGGACTGACTGGTGCCGGAGACCTTGGTTAGATCGGTGATGCCCCCCGTGTATTTGGCCAGCGATTCCTTCGGCTCCAACGAAAGATCGAAGGCCTTGGCGGCTGACGAACTGAGCAATCGATGCGCGTTATCGAGCGAACGCAATAGCGACTCCCGCTGATAGTCGCCGCCGTGGAGCATGACCGGGCTTTCGGCCATGAGTCTGCGCAGAAACCTGTCACGATTCTCGAAGCGCGCCGGAGTCATGCCTCCCGGCGGACGCACCGTGTCGGCAGCTTGTTCTGGGAAGGGAATGATGAAGGGGCCGTACTCGCTGCCCAGAAAACCGGCGGTGTGAAAGGCTTTCAATTCTTCGCCTTCACCAACATCAAATCGCTGGCCGATGTCGATGAAGGCGGGCACGGCCGGATTGAGCGGTCCAAGCGCGCGGGCGATGACTGAGCCCAGGTGTGGGGCCGCAACGGTCTGGGGCGGCGCGTAGCCAGTGTGCCATTGGTATTGGTGACGTGAATGCAGGATGAAACCAAGATCGCCGGCCGTGTAGGTGCGGATCAGCGCGCCGCGATCCATCACCCGAGCCAGGTTTTCAAGTCCTTCGGAGAACTTGATATGATCCACCGCCGTGTCAATGCTTGGGAAAGTGCTCGCCATTTTGGACGGCTCCATTCCCTTCTCGAAGGGCGCGAAACGTTTCGGGTCGAACGTCTCCGTCTGCGCCATCCCTCCCCCCATCCACAACACAATCACGGTGTCGGCGGTAGGGGCAATTTTCTCTTCCGCTGCCTGTTCGCCGAGAAGCTGGCGCGGAAATCCGGCACCAAGGGCGCCCAGAGTCGCCGCACTGGCCGTTTTCAAAAAGTCACGTCGCGAAGTAAAATGGGATGTCATAAAACTGGTCAGGTCGCTTAATAAATCAGTTGGAATTCCGGCAGCATGGCCATCGACCATAGCAAATCTTCCACGCCCTCCTTTTTTGCGGGTTGGCCAACCAACTCCTCCGCCAGTTGCAGTTCCTGGCGGGTCGGTGTCCGGCTTAAAGCGCTCTCATAGAGCCGATTGATCAGTTGGCGGGGCGAGGCTGATTGTTCGGCGAGCAATTGCGCCGCGCCTTGTCCGAGCAGTTTCGCGAGGGTTTGACCATTGGACAACTCGAGCATTTGCAAGGTGGTGGCGACTGAAGCGCGGGTCGTGATCACCTGCTCGCGATTGGGACGTCCCAGGGCCACCATGAGCGGATCGGCGGCTACCAGCGAAGCGCGGGTGCGGCCATATTGCGCGGTGCTGGCCACTGCGGTCGCCAGCTTTTTGTCCAGATTCCAGGGAGACATCGAAGCTTCACCCAGCTCAGCCGCCGGGGCCCAGCCCTCGGCGAGGAACTCAGGCTTCTCCCAATTCTCCAAGCGGTTCGTGGACGAGAGCCAAGAAGCATCGCTCAGAAAATCCATCACTTTCTCTTCCCCATGACGTTGCCCTTTGGGGCGATGACGCACTCGCGCCTGCAGCAGGAAGCCGGCGGGGTTACGGGAAGCTTCAGTTTTGGGTTTCTCAGTTTTGTCCTTGGTTTCCACTACGCCGTTCACTGCCTTCACTGCGAAGACATTTTTCCCCTCGACGAGAAATTTGGCAACATCGACCACTTCCAGTTTGTTCCAATCTTTGCCCGTGGCGGCCTGCTGGCCGTTGATATAGAGGGTGAAGCTATTGTCGCAAGCCGCAATCACGAACGCTTCCGTGGGCTTTACCTCCAAAACGATTTCCTTGCGCAGGTAGAGCGTCCCTTCGGCGGCGTTTTGAGCGGAACTCGAGTCGTTCCAGATCCACTTTGCCCTCTGGGTCACAAGATATCCATCGGAATTTGTCCCGTCGCCGGCGGTGAAGTCCACCAACGTCGCCGGCATCGAATACCACTTGCCAGTCAACAATCCCAACGCATCGCGAAACTGTTCAGCGGACATGCGGCGGACGGTCGGGCCGTGAAAAACAAAATGGCTCTCCTTGATTTCGCCCAAATCGACCGCCGGCATCTGGTAGGCGCGGGAAGTGAGAATTCGCTCGATGGTCCTTTTTAGGTCATAGCCGCTGGCCGCCAGATCTTCGGCCAGCCAATCCAACAGATCCGGATTCCAAGCCGGCTGTTCCATATCATCAACTGGTTCGACCAGGCCGCGCCCCATGAATTTCTGCCAGAGCCGGTTGACGATCGTTCGCGGTAATCGGCCATTTTCCTTTTTGGCCAGTATTGCGGCCAATTGTTTGAGTCGATCCGATCTTTTTGCTTCCGGCTCGATGGCCCCCAACTGAGGAAAAATAAACTGCATCTGCGCTTTTTTGCCAGTTGGTTTGTCGCACTCGAACAACTCCAGAGGCGCCTCTGAATAGATGTTAGCCAAGCCATAGGCATCGGACAACTTCCAGTCATTAATCAAACTGTCGTGGCAGGAAGCGCATTTGAGGTTCACCCCCATGAAGACCTGGGAAATGTTCTGCGCCGCCTGCATGGGGGCGATTTGGCTGGCATTGACAGCGCCGCGCCAAACGATGCCTTTGGTGAAACCCTCACAATCCTCGTTCGGATTCACTAATTGCGCGACAAATTGATCGTAAGGCAAATTGCCGGCCAAGGCCGAGAAGAGCCAGGCCGTGATTTGTTTGCGCCCGCCGTCGATGTAACCCGTTCCCTTGTAGTCGTTGCGCAGGGCGTCATTCCAAAAAGTCAGCCAATGTTCGGCGTAACGTTGGTTATCGGCCAGCAAACGTTTCACCAACCGCTCACGCTTGTCTGTGGTCCTGTCCACGACGAACGATTCCAATTCTTCGGGGGCCGGGATGAGGCCGATGGCATCGAGATACACCCGTCGCGCAAAAACCCGATCCTCGACCGGTGTTGCCCATTTCATTTTATTGGTCTCGAAATATTGGTTTAGAATCCGATCGATGGGATGGTCCAGGCCGCCTTGAGCGGCTGGTAACTCCGGTCGGCGCGGCGTAAAATTATTTGGCGGATTCTGGCCGAAGAAAATGGCTTGGTCCCAAGCCAAACCCTGATCAATCCAGGCGCGCAAGAGGCCGATCTCTTCTCCCGTCAGCTTCTTGCCTTTTTTCGGCATCTGGTTGTCCGGATCTATGCCAGTGACCAGCTCAATCAAGTAACTCTGGTCGCTCTGGCCAGAAATGACGGCGGGGCCAGATTCACCCCCCTTCAACGAAGTCTCGCGAGTATCGAGTCGAAAATCCCCTTTATTTCGTCCTCGGCCGTGGCATTTCGTGCAGCTTGCTTCGAGGATGGGCCGGATGTCTTTCCCGAAATCAACCTTTCGCGAGGCGGCTGGAGGCAGCAGCTTTATTTGCTGAGGTGTCATTTTGGCGAAAGCGATATCTCCAGAGAGGAACAGCAAGAACGCGATCAATATGACGGCGTGACCGCACCAATTCTCACTTGGGCTGCGTAGAAGGGCGCCGGGTGCCCTCCCCATGATCCTCGTAGCAGCCGACGTGAGTCGGCTCACTATTTTCCCCGGAAAGATCAGAGCCGACTTACGTCGGCTGCTACGGGTCAGGGGTTCAACGCGCGAAATTTCGTTTCGGGGGATTCTCATCCGGCGTTCCCGTGAGATGGGTGAATTGCTGGCGTGACCGTGGAATAACAGATTCCGCCTCCAGATTGTCATATAGTCAAAAGCGCACTGAAATGTTCGGATGCACGGCAAGCTTCATCTCAAGTAAATTAGACCCCGGCGGTCAAGCCAAAATTCACGTTTCATTTCGCGGAACTTCTTGAATAGCTATGCGAAAGTGTTGTTCTCTAGAGGCATGAAAACGACTAAGTCACTTCGCACCCGGTTGCTCGCCAACCTCGCTCTCGGCGCCTCCGCCGTCCTCAGCCACGGCGCCCAGCCCGCTTCGGACAATCAATTGCTCGGCTATATCGGCACCTACACGGGCGCCAAAAGCAAAGGGATTTATGCTTTTCGACTGGATGCCTCGGGCGCAATGAGTCAGCCCACGTTAGTGGCTGAAACCCCGAATCCCACCTTTCTGGCCATTCATCCCAACCAACGATTTCTTTATGCGGCCAATGAAGTGGACAATTTTGCGGGCAAGAAGAGCGGCGCAGTGACCGCCTATGCCATCGATTCCAAAAGCGGGAAGCTCACTCTCCTCAACCAGCAACCCTCGGGAGGAGACGGCCCTTGCCATTTAATGGTGGATAGCACAGGGAAGAATGTCCTGGTGGCTAATTACGGCGGGGGAAGCGTGGAGGCGCTGCCTCTGCAAAGCGATGGCCGACTGGGCGAGCCAACCACGTTTATTCAACATCAGGGCGCAAGCGTCAACAAACAACGCCAGGAAGGGCCGCACGCCCATTTCATTACGACCGATGCCGGCAACCGATTTGCCCTCACTTGCGATCTCGGGCTGGATCGCGTTCTTGTCTATCGCTTCAATGCCGCCAAAGGCGCCCTCACACCTAACGACCCGCCTTTTGTCTCGCTCAAAGCCGGCTCTGGACCACGGCACCTGGCGTTTCATCCTCGGGGACGCTTTGCCTACGTCATTAACGAGATGGTTTGCACAATGACCGCTTTCAAGTACGACCCTCGCCGTGGTGAACTGACGGAATTGCAAACCATCTCCACTTTGCCTAGCGACCAGGCGATGAGGCCGAGCTTTTCTACCGCCGAACTCGAGGTCCATCCTTCCGGGAAATTCCTTTATGGTTCCAATCGCGGGCAGGACAGTATCGTGGTGTTCGCCATCGATCAGCGCACGGGCAAACTCACCCATGTTGAGAACCGAGCCACCGGAGGAAAAACACCCAGGCATTTCGCCATTGATCCGACCGGGCAATATTTGTTGGCCGAGAACCAGGATTCTGATTCCATCGTCATGTTTCGCATCGACCAGCAAACGGGGCGCTTAAGTCCCACTGGCCAAATCGTCGAAGGGGTGGGGGCGCCAGTGTGTATCAAATTCGTGGCCCCGAAATAGCGCGGCCTTGACGGCCCTCCAGGTGCGAGCCCAACGTCTAGCCCCCATGAAAATAAGACTTCTTTTTCAGATGCTTCTGCTCTTCGCCAGCGCTCTGGCGACGTTGTCACCCCGCGGCTTCGCGGCCGCAACTCGTCAGGAGATTGCTTTGTGGCCGGATAAAGTTCCTGGCGAAAAGGGCGACATCGGCGAGGAACGTGATATGAGCAAGCCAACCGAAGGGCTCATTGCCGGCAAGCCTTTGATTCGCCTTGGGAATGTGTCCAAGCCGACGATTACCCTTTATCGTCCGCCGGCGGGCAAAGATACCGGCGCGGCCATGCTCGTTTGTCCCGGAGGCGGATATTCCATCCTCGCGCTTGATCTCGAAGGCAGCGAAGTCTGCGAGTGGCTCAATTCCATCGGCGTCACAGGTGTGCTTTTAAAATATCGTGTCCCGAAAAGGCAAGGACTGGAAAAGCACGCCCCCGCCCTGCAGGACGCCCAACGCGCCCTCGGACTGGTCCGCCATCGCGCCAGTGAGTGGGGTTTGGATACCCGGCGCATTGGCGTGCTCGGATTCTCCGCCGGGGGCCACCTCTCGGCCACGCTGTGCAGCAGCGCGGGCCGCGAGCGCACTTATCCCGCCGTGGACGATGCGGACAAGGTCAGTTGCCGACCCGATTTCATGGTGCTGATTTATCCGGCCTACCTGACCATCAAAGAAGACGCGGACAAGATTGCGGCTGAGACACAAGTGACAACGAACACTCCCCCGACTTTCATCACCATCACGGAGGACGATCCGGTCCGTGTGGAAAACGCGCTCTTCTACACCCTGGCTTTGAAGCAAGCGAAAGTTCCGGTGGAGCTGCATGTCTATCCCGTGGGAGGCCACGGCTACGGCTTGCGCCATTCCAAGGATGTAGTCACGACCTGGCCCGATCGCGCCACCGATTGGATGCGCAGCCGGGGCTTGCTTGAGCGGGAGTAGAAGACGTTCACTCCGCCCATCCCGCTTTGTTTGGAGCGCGAAATTCATTCCGCCATTCAGAATTATGAAAGAAGGGAAGCACCATACCCGCGCCCGGTCCTCAGCGCTGAACGGCGCGAGCGATAAACAATCGCGGTTCGCCGCGCGCCGTTTAGTAACCACCAGCTTGGCCAACGGTCATTCTGAGCGAGGTGAGGTAGTTGCGCGAAGTCGGGCCTCGTTCAAAGGTCCGGCAGGAGCGCTCCAACCGGGCTATGATGGCCTCGAACTCCGCCTGGCTCAGGGGCCTTGTCCCCAGCACCAGTGCCGCCGCCTGCCACATGCAGTCGTGGAAAAAGCCCAAGCTCTGGCCGTCCGGCCGGCGCCGCAAAACCGAATAAATCTCCTTCATCTCCGCATCGCGCGGGTCGCCGAGGAGCTTGCTGACCTCCAAAACGTGCATTTCGAGTATCAGAAACACCTCATTGTAAGCTTCCGGATAATCACCCAGAACCGGCGGTTGCCTGTCACCTCGAAACAATGCCCGCAAGGAATCGGCCTCCCAGAACCATAAGTCTTTGCCGTCACTGAGGGAAAGGGACCGGCGGTCGAAATCGGTTGGAACCGGACCCGGATGCTCCTCTGGATTTTTTATGGGGAGGGCAGGCCGGAGGAATGCCTTCGGATTCATCGGACGCTCCTCAAACTGCTCTCGGAGTTCAGGGACAAAATCGGCGACGTTGAACAGCGTTTCCATTGCTTGCTGCATAGGGGAAACTTTCAGGTAAAAGCGGTGACAAAAGCAATCATAATTTTCAGGGGATACTGGCTGCGCTGATGCTCGTGTTGTTTCGAATTTGGAGCGCTTGGAGCGGGATAAATTCCGCGCTCCCGGCTCTTCCAGGCTCCAATATCCTTGGTTTACGCTCCCACGAAACGCCGTCGGAATCAGATTGCAAGGGAAGGCCGCGCCAGGGTAGCCTTCGGGGGCGGTCCGATTGTTCGTTTCTGGTTTTGGATCTCGGGCGAATCATACGTGTGCGATGTCAACTTCCGAACATCCCTTGATGGTGATCGGGCATAAAAATCCCGATACGGACTCGATCTGCTCGGCCATTGCTTACGCCCATTTCAAACAGCAAGTCATCGGCGTGCCGGCCACTCCCTATCGGGTGGGTGCGCCCAATCTGCAAACCAGCTTCGTCTTGTCGCATTTCGGTGTGCAACAGCCGGAATTGATTACGACCGTCTCTCCCAGACTCTCGGACATCATGATTCAAGGCCCCGACCTCCTCGTCTTGTCCGAAGATGATACCCTGGCGCGAGCGCAGGAAATCATCCTCGAGCGGCACTTTGCTTTCTTGCCGGTGATGGATGGGGAGGGAAAATTTTTGGGGAAAATTTCGGCATTGCGTCTGGCGGGCCTCGTTCAGGATTTGGCAGGGCTATGCCAGCAAGAGATGGTGATAGTTAATTTCAAACATTTCATCGAAGCGGTGGGAGGCACGGCGGCCGCGGGACCTCCTCCACCGGGTTTGTTTCGAGGGCAGGTAATGATCAAAGGCATGTCGGAACCAGCCGCCCTTCAGGACGCAGACCTGGCGGTATTGGTTTCAGGCCGCAACGAAGCGGATCTCCTCGCCGCGCTGCAATCTGGGGCAACCGTTCTTGTGATTTGCGGCGTGAATGAAGTGAGCAGCCAGTTTCGCGAAGAGGCCGGCCAGCGCGGAGTTTGCGTGATTATCTCTCCGAAAGACGTTCTTTCCGCCACCATTCAGCTCTGTCTGGCCATGCCGATCCGGAATTTTATCGACCGCCAGCATCCCACTTTCCGTCCTTACGATCTCGTGCGCCATACCCAAAGGGAGATCGGGAAACATTTGGAGAGTGGGTTTGTGGTGGTGGACGATGATGGCCGGGCCCGCGGGGTGGTGACGCGGTTGTGTTTCCTCAAACACTCACGCTTTCGAGTCGCGCTCGTGGACCACAACGAGATGTCTCAGGCCGTGGACGGCATCGAGGAGGCCGACGTAGAGGAAATCATTGACCATCATCGGCTGGGAAATCGCGGCACCGATCTGCCAATCACGTTTATTAATAAGGTGGTGGGTTCAACGGCCACGATCATCTCAGAGCTCTACCACGTCCACGCGCATAACCCTCCCCCGGCCATCGCCGGGCTGTTGCTCTCGGCCATTCTGTCGGACACGGTCATCCTCAAATCGCCCACCACCACCGAGCTGGATCGGACAATGACCGCCTGGCTCGCCAAACAGGCCGGGGTGGACATCCAGACCTTCGGAGAAGCGATGCTGTCGGCAGGGTGCGCCCTGGACGCCACGGACCCGCACCAGCTCGTGCATCAGGACTTGAAAATCTTTCAGGAAGGCGGTTGGAAGCTCAGTGTCAGCCAGATGGAGACAGTCGGATTCAATAAGTTTTACGACATTCGGAATGCGCTCACCGAGGAACTCCAGCGGGCGCTGGAGGAAGGGAAGTGCCACCTGAGCTGCCTTATGATTACCGACATCACCAAAGGGACGAGCTTGCTCCTCTGCGACGGAGAGAAGAAAATTATCGACGCCATCACGTATCCGCGAATCGGAGAGCACCTCTTCGAGATGAAATCCGTCCTCTCCCGCAAGAAGCAGATGATGCCTTACCTGCTGGATTTGATCCGCAGGCTTTGAGCGGAGAACCGTGGCTAACCGGCTTCTGTTTTACTTGCTTTGAGAGCATAAATGTTGAACATTATGTTTAACATGAAAAAAGTCAGTGTTCGCCAGATTGTCCACGGCTTCTCCAAGCTGCATAACTCCCTGAAGCCGGGTCAAGGCGTGGATATCACCAGCCACGGCGAGCTCATCGGCCAATATATCAAACGTCCGGCTCGCCGCATTAAGATGCCGAACTTTTACAAAGCGTGCCAGCTCGGCTATGGCCCCAAGGTCGGCGACGAGCTAGTCAGAAGGCTTCTGGCCGAGGATGAAACCTTTTCTTGACGCGGGGTTCCTGCTGGCTCTGCTGATCGAAGTGGAAGGCAGCCGCGTGGCCTGGCAGATCGCCCGCCGTTTCAGCGATCCCTTGCGCTTGACGCATCTCCAGCGATTCCTCGCCGAAAATCGGCTATCGCGAGAACAGCATAATCCAGCAGCCAGCGACCGCACGCGGGCAACCGCCACTAACGCGCTCCAGCAGCTTCGTCATTATCTGGAAGAGATGGTCTTTCAACCAGTGCAGGTGGACTATGACATCGCGATCCATCTGGCTAGCCAGTGGCAAGCAACACTCGGCGCCCAAACTTCGCCTGCGCTGCTGCTGCTGTGGCCAGCCTTGGCAGTTACCGATGGAGCCACGCACTTCCTCAGCTTCGATCCGCGGCCACGCAAACTGGCCAAAGCCGCCGGACTCAACTTGCTGCCCGAAGCGTTATGAACGAATCGAATGATTTCGTTTTTACGACGATGAACGGCCCGGCGCGCTGAGCGCGAAAACGGCATGAGAGTGATTGAAATGCGGGCCCAGGGCGTGGACTTCTCATCTTCCGCGCCTTGCCGTTTCGGCGCTCTTCTTCTGGTGCTTGTTGTTACCCAGGTGCGCGGGAGAGCGGTGGCAAATCTCCACCGTTTGCCGCAAGCCCGATTTCCAGATCCTGCACCCGCAGGAGGTCTTCGCCGGATAGGGCCGTGAAAAAGTCCAGGCCGGGCCGGAACGCCGGCGCTGCGCTACTTTGAGTGGCCCTGGCGCGTTCGCACTGTTTTACTGCTTGGTGTTTTACATCTTGCAGAGTGTGCATTACAAAAGGCCGGTTCTGACTATTTCCAATCCGATGTGATAGAAATCGAAAATGCCTGACCAACCAAACAGCACAGCCAGTGCGGTTCCACCGCCCGTTCCCAAAAATGAAGTTTCTCCCAAAAGCCCACGCCGCTGGCCGTGGATTTTGGGTGGAGTGATTGTCCTGGTTGTCCTCATCGCCATTATTCTTCAGCGGCGCCAAGCCAAGGCGCAGCCGGGGACCGGGAAGTCAGGCGGGGGTTCGCCTCCCCTTATGATCGGCACTGCCACAGCTCGGAAAGGAGACATCGGTGTTTATGTCAATGCGTTGGGTTTGGTGACCCCGGTGAACACGGTGGCGGTGCGGAGCCGGGTGGATGGCCAGCTTTTGAAAATCAATTACAGCGAGGGGCAATTGGTGCATGTGGGCGATGCCCTGGTGGAGATTGATTCCGGCCCTTATAGGGCGGCCCTGACTCAGGCCGAAGGACAATTAGCGCGGGACACTGCGCTGCTGGAAAATGCGCGGCTCGATGTGGAACGGTATAAGGAAGCTTATGCCAAGAACGCGGTTCCCAAACAACAGTTCGATACCCAGATAGCAACGGCCCATCAGTACGAAGGCGGGCTGAAGCTCGACCAGGGACAAGTAGAAAATGCGAGAGTGCAGCTCGCCTATTGCCATATCACCGCCCCGATTACAGGTCGCGTGGGTCTGCGATTGATTGATGCAGGCAACATCGTTCACGCAAACGACAGCACTCCTTTGGTGGTCATCACCCAATTGGAACCAATCACGATCGTCTTTAGCGTGCCGGAGGATTCCCTGCCGCAAATCCAACAGCAGGTGCGCAAGGGAATGCGCCTGGTGGTGGATGCATTTGATCGGGCTCAACAGAAAAAGATTGCGACAGGAACCCTCCAGACTTTGGACAATCAAATCGACACCAGCACCGGCACTTTGAAACTCAAGGCGTTTTTTCAGAATGAGGACGTTTCGCTGTTCCCGAATCAATTCGTGAATGTCCGCCTGCTCGTGGACACTTATCACGATGTCACGCTCGTGCCAAACCCGGTGATCCAGCGCAACGCCCAGGGGGCGTTCGTTTATTTGTTGAACACCAACCAAACTGTGGCGGTGCATCCGGTGACCGTCCTGACAACGGACGAAAATGTGTCGGCCGTGGAGGGACTGGATCCGGGCGCAGTTGTGGCGGCGGACAATTTCAATCGAATGGTGGACGGAGCGAAGGTTGTGATCCGGCCGCCGTCTGACGGATCGAAAACCAACCGGAGTGGCAATGGGCCCGGCAAACCCGAGCGGCGTGGAAAAATGACCAATGAGGCCATGAGGCCATGATCAAAAACAGGCCAGACGCCGAGCTGCGAAGAGCGCGATGAGTCCTTCCCGCCCCTTCATTCTGCGTCCCGTGGCGACCTCGCTGTTAATGATCGCCATTTTGCTGACCGGCATTCTGGCCTACAAACAATTGCCCGTTTCCGCCCTGCCCCAAGTGGATTATCCAACCATCCAGGTGGTGACATTCTATCCGGGCGCGAGCCCGGACGTCACGGCCTCAGCCATCACCGCTCCGCTAGAGCGGCAATTCGGCCAATTGCCAGGCTTGAATCAGATGACTTCGGTCAGTTCGGGGGGCAGTTCCATCATCACCTTGCAGTTTGCGCTGACTCTGAACATTGACGTGGCGGAACAGGAGGTGCAGGCCGCAATCAATGGGGCTCAAAGCTACCTGCCGAGCGGGCTTCCCTCCCCCCCGATTTATAGCAAATCCAATCCTGCGGACGCGCCCATCCTGACCCTGGCGCTGACCTCCAAAACCTTCCCTCTCGCGCAAGTCGAGGATTTTGCGGACACCCGGCTGGCGCAAAAAGTCTCGCAAGTAGCGGGGGTGGGCTTGGTGAGCATCAGCGGCGGGCAGAAGCCGGCCGTGCGCATCCAGGCAAATCCCACGGCCCTTTCCTCCTATGGAATCAATCTCGAAGACATGCGCACGGCGGTTCAACAAGCCAGCGTAAACCAGGCCAAGGGCAACTTCGACGGTCCCCGGCAGGCTTATCAAATCAACGCCAACGATCAGCTTTTGAGCAGCAAAGATTACCGCTCGTTGGTCATCGCCTATCGGAATGGCGCGCCTGTGATTCTCTCCGATGTGGCTAATGTGATCGACGATGTGGAGAACTCGAAGCTGGCCGCGTGGTGGAACGACACCCCCGCCGTAATCCTGAATATCCAACGGCAGCCGGGCGCCAACATTATCAAGGTGGTGGACCGCATCAAAAACCTGCTGCCACAACTCAAGGCCAACCTGCCCGCGTCGGTGGATGTTTCCATCCTCACTGATCGTACCACCACTATCCGAGCCTCCGTGCGAGACGTGCAATTTGAACTGATGCTGACTGTGGCTTTGGTGGTGATGACGATGTTTGTTTTCCTGCGAAACCTGTCGGCGACCATCATTCCGAGCGTGGCCGTGCCGCTCTCACTGGTGGGCACTTTGGAAGTAATGCATCTGCTAGGGTATAGCTTGAACAACCTGACGCTCATGGCGCTGACGATCTCCACGGGCTTTGTAGTGGATGATGCCATTGTCATGATCGAGAACATCGTTCGCTACATTGAAGCCGGTGAGAAACCGCTCCAGGCTGCCTTGAAGGGAGCGGAACAAATCGGATTCACGATTGTGTCTCTCACCATTTCACTCATCGCCGTCCTGATTCCTCTGCTATTCATGGGCGACATCGTGGGAAGACTGTTCCGGGAATTCGCGGTGACACTGAGCGTTACCATTCTCGTCTCGGCGGTGGTTTCGCTGACGCTCACGCCGATGATGTGTTCTCGCCTGCTCCGCTCCAAAACCAAGGCAAAACCGGGCCGATTTTACGAGGCTTCGGAGCGCGTATTCGAGAACGTGATTAAATTCTATGGGCGGACCCTACAATGGGTCCTGCGCCACCAACCGGCCACCCTGCTGGTGGCAGCCTCCATGCTTGTGCTCACGATTTGGCTTTATGTCATCGTGCCAAAAGGATTTTTTCCAGTGCAGGACACAGGGGTCATTCAAGGGATCTCCGATGCAGCGCAGAACATTTCCTTCTCCGCCATGGCGGAAAAACAGCAAGCCCTGGCCAATGTAATTCTAAAAGATCCGGCGGTCGAAAGTCTTTCATCCTTCATCGGAGTGGACGGAGTCAACACGACGCTCAACAGTGGAAGGCTGTTGATTAACCTGAAGCCGCTGGAAAATCGCAAAGTCAGCGCCAGCGAAGTGATGCGCCGGTTGCAACCGGAATTGGCCAGGATCGAGGGCATCACTCTTTATATGCAACCGATCCAGGATTTGACGGTTGAAGATCGCATCAGCCGGACGCAGTACCAATACACGCTCGAAGACGCCAATGCGGATGAGTTAAACACGTGGGCGGCGACGCTGATGGAGAAGTTGCAAGCGCTGCCGGAACTGCGGGACGTGGCGACCGACCAGCAAACACGCGGTTCGCAAGCGTCATTGATTATTGATCGCGTGACGGCTTCACGGCTGGGAATTACGCCGCAGGCGATTGACGAAACGCTCTACGACGCTTTCGGGCAACGCCAGATCTCGACTCTCTTCACGCAGTTGAACCAGTATCACGTGATTTTGGAAACGATGCCCGAATTCCAGCAGAATCCCTCCAAGCTGCAAGATATCTATGTGCGTTCGGCTAGCGGGGGAGCGGTTCCGCTAAGTGCCTTCACCCACTTCGAGTCGGGAACCGCGCCCCTGGCCATCAACCATCAGGGCCAATTCCCTTCCGTGACCATCTCGTTTAATCTCGCTCCAGGAGCGGCGCTCGGCGAGGCCACGGCGGCGATTGAGCAGGTCGAAAAAGAAATCGGGATGCCTCTGAGCGTTCAGGCTTCATTCCAAGGGACCGCCGAGGCGTTCAAGGTATCGCTGAAGAACGAGCCGCTGCTGATCCTGTCGGCGATCGTCACAGTCTATATCGTGCTGGGAGTGTTGTACGAAAGTTACATTCATCCCATCACGATCTTATCCACCCTTCCCTCGGCAGGGGTCGGCGCTATCCTCGGGCTGCTGCTCTGTCGCATCGAACTCGGGGTAGTGGCCTTGATTGGCATTATTCTGCTGATTGGCATCGTGAAGAAAAACGCCATCATGATGATCGATTTCGCGCTGGAAGCGGAACGAAAACATGGCAAAAGTCCGGTGGATGCGATTTATGAAGCCTGCCTGCTTCGGTTCCGCCCCATCATGATGACGACCTTCGCGGCTCTCTTCGGCGGGTTGCCACTGGCCTTGGGAACGGGTGTCGGTTCGGAACTGCGCCGCCCCCTCGGGATCGCGATCGTAGGTGGCCTGCTCGTCAGCCAGTTGCTCACCCTTTACACCACCCCCGTCATTTACATTTTCTTCGACCGGTTAGCCGCGAAGTTTTTCCGCTCGCCAACCTCCGAAAAAAGTACGGAGACAATTCCGGCTAATCTGAAACCCTCCACACCGTAACCTGCGGGACCAGAGGCCTCGGTCCGCAGTTCTAGGAGCCTGTTTTAAAATTCCGTGGGGTCCTGTTTTCGCGGAAAAGGCCGGATGGCGAGGCTCGACGAGCGAGCATATCCGCCCGGGGTCTGTGACCGAGGAGCAACAAAGCCCGCGGGCCTTTTCCGCGAAAACCCTCCGGGCGGCGGGTCTTTTGTCTGCGGCCTGCGTTGACTCGGCCGTCACAGCCCGCTGCGGGGATGCTCCGGCCTCGCCGCCTTGGCC
>JBBRPK010000116.1:0-18868 GCA_038228235.1 Verrucomicrobiota bacterium | reverse complement strand
CCGGGCGGCGGGTCTTTTGTCTGCGGCCTGCGTTGACTCGGCCGTCACAGCCCGCTGCGGGGATGCTCCGGCCTCGCCGCCTTGGCCACAGCCAAAATCCCTCGCCGCAGGACCCCACGCAATTTTAAAACAGGCTCTTAGGCGAGGATTTGGGCGGGGGTAGCGAGGATGCTCAAAATTAGCCACCTTTTTACATAATTCGGCCTTGCGGACAGAGCGATGAAAAAAGAAAAATCCCCGGAGGCTCGGATAGCCTCGGATAGCCTCGGTTTACCTCGGACCGTCCACCTCGATGGACGGCCAAATCGGAGCTGACCCAAACCGAACCATGCTATGGCGGACACCTTTTTTGAGATGGACGCGGCGGAGGATGGCAAGAAAGGCGAATTCGCCCTCAGCGCGGATGGCAGCGAATGGGCCCTTAAAGACTCCTCTGCTCAAGGAAAACGATGCAGCGCGGGGTGATTCCTCGAGAATCCGGGGGATCGCCTCCGCCCCAATCTGCATTCCCTGCTGTGCAATTTCCATTTCGTTTGGGAGCCACGGTACGGATTGACACCCCTATTTTCCGGGGAAAGATCAGAGCCGACTCACATCGGCTGCTACGGTTCAGGGTTTCAGGGTTTCAGGGTTAGGACATCGTATTTACGCCTCAGCCCACTAAGTTGCCCCCTATGGCACCCGCAACCGATAGAATCGATTGCCCTGCACAGGCAGGCTTGCAGAAACGGTTTTCTCGGAACCGTCGCCGGAGAACATTTGGAGCAGTTGCCAGGTTGCATCGTTCAACGAATTCTTGAATTCTACTGCGTAATCGCGTCCTGCGACGGTGGCAAAGGAAAAGGAGAAAATGTTCCCGTTGCGGCCCCAGCGGCTAATCATCAGAACTCCCACCGGTGGGAAACATTTGGTTTCCTCGATTGACACCGAATCAATGAACCATCCTCCAGCCCCGCCCGAGGAGTCGCTGGCGCATCTCCAACGCAATTGCAAAGTCTGGTTGGACAGCATCGGCAAGCTGGCTTCGGTGCGCACATAACCGCCAGAGAAATCGCTCCAGGCGGCACGCCCGCTTAGAGCGCTGCCGGAGTTCAGGATTCGATTGTAACCGTTAGTCCCGAAAGACCCCTGTGCGGCCAGCAGGTCCACGAATGGGCCTCCTTGCACGGAGATTTCCAGCACCCCGCCATCGTAGCCGGGCTCGAAATCGTAGAGATGTGTAAATACCACTCGGGCCGTCGGACCGATGACGTTAATCACAGGGGAATAGAGTGAGATGTCGCTCACTCCATCCGGATCGGGCGCAAAGGCAGAAATATTGAGCTGGTTGGGCGTGGTGCTCCACGGCGCGCCCGCTCCATTGAGGGAAGTGCTCCACCCCCCTGGCAAATTGGGCGCCGGACTGCTGTCGAAATCTTCCAAAAAGGTTTGATGTCTGCCTAAAACGAAATCGAAATGGAGGGTGCCAAGGTCCTGGCCCTGATCTTCCAGATGGAGACTGGCTGTGACGGTGTCTCCGCACGCGCCGTTGGGAATAAAAGAAAACGCGCGCGACACCGGGGCGCCCTTTCTTGTGACGACGCCATAGCTCTGCGGTCCGCTGTAGGGCGTGACGCCCGGCCCCTGCAACAAAGTCCCGGTGAGGTCCACGGGGTCCACAGGCCCGATGTTCCGTAGGGGGAAGTTTATTTGAATTATGTCTCCAGGATTGACCGGCGAGCGGCCCCCGCACGACGGGCAGTCGATCAGAATCCATGGGATGTAAGGAGTGAGCACAAATGCCCCGCGCCCGTGGGTAAAAGCCACGACTCCAATCCTGGGGTTAAATTTCAACTCGAATACGGCGACATTCGGCATGCCGCTTTCCGGCCCCAGATGCGTCCATGTGCCGCCCCCATTCAAGCTCTTCCAAACCCCGAGATCGGTGCCGACATACACCTGCTGGGCATTCGTCGATACCACGACGATGGTATCATGCGGGATGTTCACTGGAGGGCTCCGATCCACCCACACCGGGGCTGCGGCCCGCGCATTGCTGGTTTTGAAAACATGGCCTGAATGTCCGGGTGTGCCTTCATCGAATCCGGACAGCGTGACATAGAGGACATCCGCATTGTCCGGCGCAAAGGCCAGGCCGGTTATGAACCGCTGTGGCACAGTGCGTGTGCCGTTAATATCAACCCAGGTGAGGCCTCCATTTGTGGTCAAGCGAAGTTGGCCGATTTCCGTGCCGTAAGCATACGTGTTGCAGCCGCCGTCGGAAGGGGCGAACGCGAGAGCGCTGATCTCCACCGGGGCACCGCTGCCGTCGATCATTTTCGGGCCGTTCGGGGACCAGGAAGGACTGAAAGTGCTGCTAAAGAAGTCATCGGAACGCCACACTTGATCGGCTCCGACAATAAAGACATCATCGTTGCGGGGGCACATTTCGAATTTGCCAATGAAGGGGACGACCGTGCCATCGACAGGCGGATAAGCAGGAGCCGAGCTCAGAAAAGCGTCTTTGGTTCGAGCCATGTCGAGGTTCTGGGAAGAGAGGACCCAAAAATTATCAGGGTTGGCCGAGGCAATGGCGTTATCCGCGCCGTCGCCGCCGTCAATCTCACCCCATTGATCATCACCGGTCCAAACCTCGGTGCCGTTGTCCTGGCTGGCGCCCAAGGCAAAAGTTGCGTTCTTGGGATGCAGAGAGCCTTCATAGAATTGGGTGATATAGAGGCCCGTGTTCCGCTGGTTCCAACTGCCCGGAATCCCGCTCCAAACTCCACCGTCGTTACCTACGACCAACTGGCTTCCAGCCCAGGCGAGGGCATGGTGGTCGGGGTGAAGGATGCCCGTTAAATCAAGCCAAGCCTTGGAAGTGTCGTTGTACCTCCACAGACCGAGTTCACCGAGATAGAGCACGTTTGCATTGATTTGATCCACCAGCAGCACATGAGAGTACCACAGTTGCTTGTGAACCGTCGTCCCGGTGAACGGCAATGGGAGCGGCAGACCCCAGTTCGGCGGACCCTCCCAGGCAGTATCTGTCCTCCACAGGCTCTTGAGAGTGCTCGCTCCGACCGGGTAAGCATCGCGGACAGTCGCGATGCTGACATAGAGCGTGTCCGGGCGCGACGGGGAGATGGCTAATTCAATCCGGCCCAATGTCAGGGCCCCATCGCTCGCCCAGGGACCGTTCATCAGGCTCCAGTTTAGCCCGCCGTCTAATGAACGGTAAACACCGTTAGCGGCTGCGCCGAAGATTTCGCCCAACGCGGCATATTGACGGTTGAAATCGCGCGGGTCCACTTCCAGGTCGGTGGCTTCTCCTGTCAATCGGCGCGACCAGGTTTTGCCGCCGTCGGTCGAGCGAAACACACCGCGCGGGGGCGCCATCGGCGGTATATCGACGCCATTGGAGACTCGCCCTTCTACGGCCCGAACTGTGGCAGCCACGAGAATGTTTTCGTTTCCTGGATCGACTTTGATGTCGCTGAAGGCGCTATGCGCAAAGTATGTCTCCGAGCCGGGCACCGGGCTCCAAGTGTGCCCGCCATCCACCGACTTGAGCAAACCCGCGCCGGCGTAGGAGACATAAGAGAACTCCCCCTCGCCAGTTCCCGCATAAACAACCTTGTGGTTGCCAGGGGCAAAGGAGATAGCACCCATAGCCAGAGAAGGCTGGTCATCTGTGCGCGGCTCCCATGAACCCCCGCTGTTGAGCGTTTCCCACATGCCTCCTTGTGCGGCCCCGACGAGCCAATGCGCTGCATTGCCGGGGTCCACGGCGATGGCGGCGACACGCCCGCTGGCATAGTTCACTTGGCGGAACCTGGAATTGTAATTAGTTATAGGGCTGGGCCCGATGTTGACCCAGGACATCGGCAGGGAACTGGGGCTGAGGGGCGCCTCTAAACTTCTGGCTGTCTGGGTTTGAGCCAACGCGCGCTCGAACGCGCGGTCAGGCACCGTCTCCAGCGGATAGGCGCGTTGTTTGTGCAGCCATTGGCTGCGTCGATAATGAAGGTCATTGGTGTGCCCGCGCGGGCCGACGTGAGCCCCAATATGGGTGCGGCTTTGGCGCATTGTCACCCCGACCTCCGACCGTCCGAGGAAGGAGGAAAGGCAAAAGAAAACGATGGCCGCAATGGAGATGAAGGAGCAACTGGCTTTCATAGAATTTCCGGGTTAGAGGACAATTTAATTCAAACACATTGAGGGCCCTAACGCAAGCGCGTCCTGTCGGGGCACTCTGGATGCTCCGCGGGGCCATTCCCAAAGTAAAGGGCCAGCCGCCGAACGGAGTGCGCCCGCCCGCGGGCGCAGCAAGCCGCCAAAACTCAAGCGCGTCCGACTTGTGCAATGCTTTTCAAGTGCAGGCCGCGAGGGGCTGGGCCTAAGAGCCTGTTTAAAATTCCGTGGCGTCCTGTTTACGGGGAAAAGGCCGGATGGCGAGGCGCGACGAGGGAGCTTATCCGCCAGCGATCTGCGACCGAGGAGCAACGAAGCCAGTCGGCTTTTTCCGCGAAAACCCTCCGGGCGGCGGGTCTTTTGTCTGCGGCCTGCGTTGACTCGGCCGTCACGGCCCGCTGCGGGGATGCTCCGGCCTCGCCGCCTTGGCCACAGCCAAAATCCCTCGCCGCAGGACCCCACGCAATTTTAAAACAGGCTCTAATCCCGGAAATTCTGGAACTGCACTGAAACGGGGAATTCCTTAGCCCGCACTGCCGCGATCACCGCTTGCAGATCGTCCCGGCTCTTGCTTGTGACGCGGATTTCTTCGCCTTGGATTTGGGTGGTGACTTTGAATTTGTTTTCGCGAATGAAGCCGGTGATTTCCTTGGCCACGATTTGTTCGAGACCCTGTTTGATTTTAATGGCTTGGCGGGCATGGCCCAACGGGGACACGTCGGGTTCCCCTTTTTCGACATTCTTCAGACTGATCTGGCGCTTGGCAAGCTTGCCCATGACAATTTCCGAAAGGGCCTTGAGCTTGAACTGGTCCTCGGCGGAGAGCTTGATTTCGTTCTTCTCCAGCACAATTTGGGCCGTGCTCCCTTTGAAGTCAAAGCGGTTGGCCAGTTCTTTGTTGGCCTGGTTGATGGCATTCTCGATTTCCATCGAGTTAACTTGTGAGACAATGTCGAAACTCGGCATGGATTAAAGGTAATGGCTTGTTCGCGATGCGTAAAATGGAAAATAGCGCGCGAGCGAGGCTTACGGCTCGACGGGCACATTCACCACTTTTAAACGCCAGTCCGTGAAATCTCGCGCCATCCTGAGAATTCCAAAGGAATCAAAACTGTAACCGCAGCCTTCTCCATAAACGCTATCGGGGGCCACATTGAAGGTCCAAACGGAACCACTGGGCACTGCGCGTTCTGTGTTCTGCTCCAGCAGAGTTGATAGCTCGCTGACACTTGCCTTCGACAGGAGGGCGGAATCTCCCTTCTGCCAATGTCGAAATACTCCTCGGCTGGCGACAAGCCGGGCCATCATTGGATTGAGCGCGCCAGAATGTTGATGGCCCCGGAAGACAGCTTGCACATGTTTTGCCTCTGTGCTGACGCTACGCAGGAAAAACACGGTGGCCTGTGGGCCATAAGCAAATCCTCGATTGGGAACAATGTCGAACTGAGGTCCACTGGCAAACACCGAAAAATCGTTCCACATGAACCCGATCGGGAAGGGAGAGAGGGGGTCAGCGGGGCGAAAGTCATGAAAGGCGCGGGCCGCCAGTTCCGCCACCCCTGCCCCGGCTAGCGTCAACCATTCTGGATGTGTCGTGAGATATTGTCGTTGTTTGAGTTCGCCGAGGAACTGGAAACAATTCGAGGCGGAGTTTTCTAATAAGGAACGTGGGCTAAATCCCGGCTCCAGACCGCCATGGTTGCATTGAAGGAAATTTTCGCCGGAGCCGAGATAAAGCACCACTGGCAGGAAATCATAAGCCCGCAATACCTTTTGGGCGTCGAAGTCGCTCCCGTATTTTGCTCGCCCTTCATCCAGAAATCCATAGCGGGCTTGCAGTGAGACTTCTTCATGATTGCCGCGAAGTAGAAATACCTGCCCGGGATTGGCGAGCTTCAATCGTAAAAGCGTGTAAAGCACTTCCACTCCGCAGGCTCTTCGGTCGGTGTAATCACCGAGATACACCATATAAAAATTGGGGTGCGCGAAGTTAAAGCCCTGCAAGTATCCCTGCTCATTCAGCCAGGTTATGTCGTTGAGCAACGACCGGATGTCGCCATGAAGATCGGCGTGGAAAAAGACCTCGCTTTCTTCGGGGAGCGCTGTTTTCTGCGCGAACGGCGCAAAGGGAATGGCCGGAGTAGAACTCGCCGCGGCGGGTTCGGTGAAATAGGCCTGCGCGGTGTTAAAGAAGCTCTTGGTGTCCGGCGCTTCGCCCACCCAGGCAGCGGCCCGCGCCAGAGGGCCGGTTTTGGATTGAGCAAAAAATGCCTCCAAGACTTCACCGAACTCCCGGAACTGTGGCAGCGGAAGCTGGTCCTTTCGAGGCCAGTGTCCGCGTAGCGCTCGATTGGAAGGGAGTCGCGCGCAGGCATCTCTCCAATCAGCAAAAGATCGCTGAAAGACCGGCGAGGCGCGATTCGTCGCGATCGGATTTGCGGCTTTGATCTCGGAGGCTGGTTGCGCTGCAGCCGGCTTATCAGCAGGCCCCGAGGGTGCGCCCAATTGGGCATAACACGCCAAGGGGACCGCCTGCGTCAGCATGCCTGCAAGCCAATATCGTAATACAAACACGCTGACGAGGTGAGCGCTTCCGCTAAGGGCCGTAGAGATTGGAGACTTCGGCCCAGTTTACCACGTTCCACCAGGACTTGAGATAGTCAGCGCGGCGATTCTGATATTTCAAATAATAGGCATGCTCCCAGACATCGCACCCGAGCAGCGGTTTGTTGCCTTCCATCAGCGGATTGTCCTGATTGGCTGTGGAAACCACCTCCAACTGGCCAGCCTTGTTACGGATGAGCCAGGCCCAGCCGCTGCCGAAACGGCCCATGCCCGCGGCTTCAAATTTCTCTTTGAAGGCTTCGAGACTGCCGAAAGCGGATTTGATATCGTTCGCCAGTTTTCCGGTGGGAGCGCCCCCCGCCTTGGGGGCCATTAATCTCCAGAACAGGGAATGGTTCGCATGACCTCCGCCATTGTTACGCACGACAGCCCGAATGTCCGCGGGCACACTATCGAGGCTGCTGATCAATTGCTCGACCGTTTTCTTTTCCAGGTCCGGCTTGCCCGCCAGCGCCTTGTTCACATTGGCCACGTAAGCGGCATGATGTTTTCCATGATGAATCTCCATCGTTGGCGCGTCGATAAAAGGTTCCAGAGCCTCTTTGGGATAAGGTAAGGGGGGAAGTTCGTATGCCATAATATTTTCCAGTTCGTTGTTCGTCTTTGTTAAACCGAAAAGCAATCCGTGTAAATTGCTCCTTCTGGGGAAAAGAATAAGCGTCGGAGAACTTTTTACAACCTTTAACTTCCCAAACGAGCCAACCCCCGGGGATTGGCCTTTCCAATGCTCTGACTAACTCATAAAATTGAGAAAATGAAAGGCATCATTCTGGCCGGGGGCGCGGGGTCCCGCCTGTTTCCCCTGACGCTTGTCACGAGCAAGCAATTGCAGCCGGTTTATGACAAACCGATGGTTTATTATCCGCTCACCACTCTCATTGAAAGCGGGGTGCGCGAGTTTTGCCTGATTTCCACCCCGCACGATTTGCCCCGGTTCCGGCAATTGCTCGGGGATGGGGAGGCTTGGGGCCTGGTCATTGAGTACCGCGAGCAGGCCAGGCCCGCCGGCATCGCGCAGGCTTTTTTGATTGCCGAAACTTTTATTGGCGATGACGACGTGGCCCTTGTCCTCGGGGACAACGTCTTCTACGGCGGCGACAGTTTTCACCGCGCCTTCGCGGAATTCAAGGGCGGCGCCACCATTTTTGGCTATCATGTCCATGACCCTCAGCGCTATGGCGTGGTGGAGTTTAATTCCTCGGGACAGGCAATCTCGATCGAGGAAAAGCCCAACCGGCCCAAGAGCAATTATGCCGTGCCGGGCCTTTATTTGTATGACAACAAAGTGGTGGCAATAGCCAAAGCCCTGAAGCCTTCGGCGCGTGGGGAGCTTGAGATCACAGATGTGAATGTCGAATATCTACGACGCGGCGAGTTGCGGGTTTGGCGTTTGAACCGCGGCTTTGCCTGGCTGGACGCTGGCACCAGCACCAGCTTGCACGATGCCTCAGCCTACGTTCAAACCATCGAGAAGCGGCAAGGTATCAAGCTCGGTTGTCCGGAAGAGGCCGCCTTCAGGCGCGGCTTTCTATCGCTCCCTGCGATGGAAACACTGACCTCGCAAATGCCCCTGTGCGAATATCGCGAGTACCTGGCCGGGGTAGTCGCCGAAGCCAAGCGACTGAGTGAGTGATGCGCCGGCAGAACCAAACCGATATTACCGCCGAGCCTCGAAGCGATGTTTGCGAACCGCTCCGCCACTCGCAACGCTCTGCGTCCCACGGCTCCAAGCTCTGCCGCACTGACCTATGATCATCCTTCTCGGCGCCTCGGGCTACATCGGCCAGGCCTTTGAACAAGAACTTAAATCCCGAAACTGGCCTTTCACCTCTCTTTCCCGGAGGGAGTTGGATTATTCCCGCTTTGATCTGTTCCTCAATTATTTGAGGGCAAGAACACCCGCCTTCGTGATTAGCGCGGCTGGCTACACGGGCAAGCCCAACGTCGATGCCTGCGAAACGGCGCGCGCTGACTCGCTCCAAGGCAATACCCTTCTGCCGCTCACCATTGCTCAAGCCTGTCTGGCTGTCGGCGTCCCTTTTGGGCATGTTTCCTCAGGCTGCATTTACTCTGGGGCCCACATCGTCGAAAATGGCAAATCGCGAGTGGAAAAAGACCTGGCTCGGCCGGACCTGAGACGCCTGGCGGAGAAGAACCCCGCTGCGATTCGAGGTTTCACGGAGATTGATGAACCGAATTTCACGTTTCGGCAGCCGCCCTGCAGCTTTTATAGCGGGACCAAAGCTCTGGCCGAGGAGGCCCTTGGCAAGCTGGGGCAGAATTACCTCTGGCGTCTGCGCATCCCGTTCGATGCTGATGACAACCCGCGCAATTACCTGACGAAAGTGCAGCGTTATCCGAAAGTCTATGACAACATTAACTCGCTTTCGCATCGTGGAGATTTCGCCAGGGCCTGCCTGGATTTGTGGGAACGGCGCGCCCCTTTCGGCGCTTACAATGTCACCAATCCCGGCTTTGTCACAACTCGCCAGGTCGTGGGGCTCATTCAAAAGGTCCTCCAACTTGACAGGGTATTCGAATATTGGGCCAGCGACGAGGAGTTCTACAAATTGGCCGCGAAAGCGCCACGCTCGAATTGTGTCCTGGATACTTCCAAGCTCCTGGCTGCTGGGGTTCAGATGCGCCCCATCGAAGAAGCCCTCTGGTCGGCGCTGAAGGATTGGAAACCGAACCATATATGAGACTTCTCGTGACGGGCGGAGCGGGATTCATCGGGTCAAACGTGGTTCATCACGTCATCGACCAACCCCCGGTTGAGCGGCTCGTCAATCTCGATTGCCTGACCTACGCCGGAAATTTGGCCAACCTCAAAAAAATTTCGGCTCATCCCAAATACATTTTCGAGCGCGTCGATTTACGCGACAAGAACGCCGTCCTCCGGGTGGTGCAGGAGCATGGCATCACTCACATCATGCATCTGGCAGCAGAATCTCACGTGGATCGGTCGATTACCGGGCCTGGGGATTTCATCCACACCAATATCGTCGGGACCTTCCATTTGCTGGAAGCCTGTCGGGAGGCGTGGGCGCAAAGCCTTTCGGGGAAACGATTCCATCACATCTCAACTGATGAGGTCTATGGCAGCCTGGGACCGACTGGCTATTTTACGGAAGCCACACCCTACGCTCCCAACTCCCCCTATTCGGCGAGCAAAGCCGCCAGCGATCTGCTGGTGCGCGCGTATCAGCATACTTACGGCCTGCCCGCCATCATCACCAATTGTTCGAACAACTATGGTCCTTACCAGTTCCCCGAGAAGCTAATTCCAGTAGTCATCCAGAGTGTTCTCCACCGTCAGCCTGTCCCCATTTATGGCGATGGCCTGAATGTGCGAGACTGGCTTTACGTGCGCGACCACGCCGAGGCGCTCTGGCAGGTGCTCACACGCGGCCGGGATGGAGAAACCTACAACATCGGCGGGCACAACGAGTGGCCTAACCTCCGCATCGTGGAGTTGATCTGCGACCTAATCGATGAGTTGGCGCCGACCCTTGGCGGGCACTCCCGCAAATTAATCACTTTCGTCAAAGACCGCCCTGGCCACGACCGACGCTATGCCATTGATGCTTCCAAGATTAAGGAGGAACTGGGTTGGACTCCCGCCCACACCTTCGAGCGGGGCATCCGAGAAACCGTCGAATGGTACGTGGAAAACCAGCCTTGGGTAGAACGGACAAGGCCGGCGAGCCATGGATGACGGATGCTCCGCACGCGCGAATAGCAATGCGCAGCAATTCTCATTATGGCAATTTAGGACGCCATGGTCGGAAGGACGAGTTCCACGACGCGCCGCGTGAGGGCAAGAGGCCTACACGAAACGGCGGGAAATCGGCTCCTTTGTAGGCCCGGTCCCCTGACCGGGCGATTTTTAAAACACGCTCTTAAGAAAATGGGGACTCGTGGCACTCGTCCTTCCGAAAACTGTGCCGGTCCGCTGCCATAACGAGAATTGCTGAGCAATGCGCCTTCGGGTTTGACGCGGCCAGATCATCTGATTATGGATGGGGCATGAACTTTTCATCCATGACTAAGCGCGAGTTTCTAAAAAAGGGGGCAGCGGCAGCCTGCGCGGTGAGCGGCCCGGTGACAGCGCTCGCGGCCGTGACCGAGGAACGTAAAAAAATCCCCGTAGCCTTGCAGCTCTATTCTGTCCGCAATGAATGCGCCAAAGACCTGGTCGGAACGGTGATGGCAGTGGGGAAAATGGGTTACAGAGGCGTGGAGTTCGCTGGCTATTATGGGCGTGACGCGAAGGCGCTGCGAAAGCTCCTCGACGAGGCGGGCCTGAAATGCTGCGGGACCCATATCGCTTTAGAGACTTTGCTGGGGGACAATTTGCCAAAAACCATCGAATTTAACAAGATTCTTGGCAACCAATTCCTCATCGTACCCAGCCTCCCGGAAAAGCGCCGCAAGTCACGCCAGGCCTGGGAGGAGACAGCCGACATCTTCAGCGAGTTGGCGGACAAAGTTAAGCCGTATGGAATGCGCGTTGGCTATCATAATCACAATGTCGAGTTCACGCCCATCGACGGTGAAATCCCGTGGGACATTTTTTTCAATCGCGCGAAAAAGGAAGTTGTAATTCAATTCGACACCGGCAATGGCGTCGACGTCGGCGGCCACCCGATGCTGTTCCTCAAGAAACATCCTGGCCGTGTCGCCAGCATTCACGTAAAGCCATATTCCATAAGCAAACCGAATGCGTTGCTCGGCGAAGACGAACTGCCCTGGAAAGAAATTTTCAAGGTTTGTGAAACGATCGGTGGCACAGAGTGGTACATCATTGAATATGAAAGCGATGCCTATCCACCACTCGTGAGCGTGGAAAAAAGCCTCGAAGTGATGCGCCGCTGGGGCAAGGCCTGATCGGATGAGCGAGCGGGTTGGGGAGCGGATGGGATAATAATGATTTGAAGTGGAGACGCGTGGCGATTAGAGTTCTACCATTATGGCAGCGAATTCGAGCACTTCGGGGATGACCTGGTTGGTTTTTGCCCTCCTCACAGTCGTTTCGTGGGGAGTTTACGGCGCGTTTCTCCACACCGGACAAACTAGTATGAGCCACGCTGCGGGCGCCGATCCGGCCGTGGCCCGTTACAAGGCTTTTCTCTTCGTGGGGGTGGCTTACTTCCTGACAGCCGTGCTGGCGCCGCTGATTTTATTGATGCTCAAAGGAGCCGCCTGGAGTGACTACTCTGGAAAGGGAATGGCTTGGTCCTTGATCGCTGGCATCGTCGGAGCTATTGGCGCTTTTGGAGTTCTGCTCGCTTTCGGCGCCGGTGGCAAGCCCTTCGTGGTGATGTCCATCGTCTTTGCCGGCGCGCCAGTGGTCAATGCGGTCTATACCCTGTGGCAGCACCCGCCTGCGGGGGGAATGTCATCCATCAGACCACAATTTTTTCTGGGCATCTTGATGGCGGCGCTGGGCGGTTTTTTGGTCACTTATTTCAAACCGGCGCCCACGCCTCCGCCCAAGCCGGAGCGAGCGGCGGTCCAAACTGCGCCGGCGAAATCACCTGGCTCATAATTGTGGCCTCTGAGTCTTTCCCGAAACGCCTGACCATCGCACAACGCCAGATGGAACAGCTCCGCGCTTTGCTGGGCAGCCTGCTTCCAGGGAATCAGTTTTATGCCGCCAAATTTGGGCTCGCAGGAGTTCACAAAAAGGTTTCCAGTTTGGCGGATTATTTCGATCGGTTTCCCTTAACTACCAAGCAGGAAATTGCGGAGGACCAACGGCTCCACCCGCCTTATGGAACCAATCTCACTTATCCATTACCAAGTTACACGCGCTGCCATCAGACGAGCGGCACGGCTGGCGCGCCCTTGCGCTGGCTGGATACCGCGGAAAGCTGGAACGGGATGCTCGCCAGTTGGGAACAGGTCCTGGGCGCCGCTGGCGTTAGGCGCGCCGACCGGCTCTTCTTTGCCTTTTCTTTCGGCCCTTTCATTGGATTCTGGCTGGCCTTCGAAGCGGCGCTGCGCCAAGGCTGTCTTTGCCTGCCCAGCGGGGGGTTGAGCAGCACAGGCCGATTGCGGCTCATCCTTGATCATGCGGCCACCGTGCTTTGCTGCACCCCCACCTATGCCATTCGCCTGGGCGAAGTAGCCGCCAAGGAAGGAATCGACCTCGGCGTCTCGCAAGTAAAATTGGTGATCGTGGCTGGCGAGCCAGGCGGAAGCATTCCTGCCACTCGCGCCTGCATCGAAGGTTTTTGGCCTGGCGCCCGCGTCTTCGACCATCATGGCATGACCGAAGTGGGTCCCGTCAGTTTCCAATGTCCCGAGCAGCCCGGCGTGCTGCACGTCATGGAAAACGCCTACCTTGCCGAGGTGCTCGATCCTGCAACTGGCAAAGCCGTCGCCGCAGGCCAGACCGGCGAATTGGTTCTGACAACTCTCCTCCGCACGGGTTCGCCTCTATTGCGCTACCGTACGGGTGACTTGGTGAGAACGTCGCTCGATACTGTGTGTGCTTGCGGCCGCAGTGAACTGGCCCTGGCAGGCGGGATTCTGAGCCGTACCGACGACATGGTGATTGTGCGCGGAGTGAACGTTTATCCCAGCGCGGTGGAGGAGATCATGCGCGCTTGTGGCGGTGTGGCCGAATATCAGGCGCAAACCAGCTCAGCGGGAGCTCTGGCTGAGTTGAGAATTCAAGTCGAACCGAGTGCTGAGTGCGCGAACGAGGCGGCTTTGGCCAGGAAGCTTGAAGAAGCCTTTGTGACAGCCTTCGCTTTGCGCGTGCCCGTCAGTATTGTCCCAGCGGGAACTCTGCCCCGCTTCGAATTGAAGGCCAAACGATGGCTCAAATAAAGGAAGTCCTTCCGGCGCAGCTTCCATGGTCTTGCCATGTCGAGCTTTACGAATTAGCCCGCTCCTCTATGAAGCCAGGGCCTGGGGGTGATGCCCTTATCCTGCCGCGCGAAAGTGGGCAAATCATCGCCCGGGCGGAAATTCATCAGCAAGCTTTCCTCCTCCATCACTTCAGCATGGGCTGAGAGTCTGACGTGCCCGAGCAGCCCCACGCCTGAAACATATTTGGCGGCGCCACATTGCATGGACTCGGCGACCCGGACCAATTCGCGGAACCAGTTCGGAAAACGGTTGGTAAACTTTAATTCCAGGATGACGAAGCCCGCATAGCTGTGCACTGGCTTCTCTATTTTGACCTTAATCGTCGAAGCCAGATTTGGCTCGGAATAGACGTCGCGGTCCATGGTCACGCGCACTTCGTCATTGTCCGCCACGTAGGCCTCACGCTGGTAGAAAATATGCGACTTGGGCTTCGCGTTCAGTTGGAGCATGAGTTGTTGAAAGCGTTGCACCGCGACCAGACTGCCAGGATCCCTGGTGATCATGTGCCTATCCTCCGGCAGTTGGCCATTTAACAGCAGAGGCACGGCCGTCTGTCGGACTCCGCCACGCTGTTTCAAGATGACATCCTTCATCCGGCGTTTGATCTCGAAAAAGACCGGAGTGTCAGGGTTATCGCTGTAGTAGCGCAGACGCAGCTTGAACCGGTTCTTGTCGCCATTGACCGTGCGCCAATAAATTTCCAGGCTGTCCGAATCCAGGTAAAGACTGTGGACGGGGTAGGAGTAATTGGGACGGCCGACGCTGTACTCGTCCATGGCCAGATAACAGCGGACGAAATCCCGGACGCGCTCGGCGGTGGTTTCAGAAATTAAATACTTCAGCTCAAACCGAGATTGCTGCATTCGATCCGCGCGCATAATCAGAAAATCTTAATGCGCTAGCTGTGCCACAAAGCAGCCCCTTTGTCGAATGGAGT
This sequence comes from Verrucomicrobiota bacterium, assembly GCA_038228235.1. Taxonomy (GTDB): domain Bacteria; phylum Verrucomicrobiota; class Verrucomicrobiia; order Limisphaerales; family JBBRPK01; genus JBBRPK01. The sequence goes on along the minus strand of JBBRPK010000116.1, from coordinate 4,251 downwards.
TTGGATTGGCTGAGTCACAGAGGAATCACTTTCAAATCCTTCAGCGCATTGACCATGAATTGAAACGCGACCGCGGCCAGCATTAAGCCCATGATGCGAGTGGTCAGTTTCATGGCGATAGGGGTTAGCCAAGCCGTCCCGCGGGCCGAGAAACGGAGAATCAAATAGGTGATAATCGAAATGCCAAAGATACAGAGGTAAAGCGCGATCCTCTGGGGGATGCCGTTCGCCTGGCTATGGAGCAAGATAGCAGTCGAAATCGCCCCAGGCCCTGCCAGCATGGGCACCGCCAAGGGAGTGATGGCAATGTCTTCTTTGGCCGTCCCTGCCGCCTTCTCTTCTTCGGTTTCCTGCACTTGAGAACGCTGCGCGCGCAGCATGTCCAAAGCGATTAAAAGGAGGACCATGCTCCCCGCCATTTCGAAGGTCGGAAGGGTAATGCCGAAGAGTTTGAAAATCCACGTTCCTGCCATGGCAAAAATCAGGAGGACGCCCGCCATGACCCAACACGCCAGCTTGGCCATCTGATCACGACGCGCCGTGGTGTCGGTGGGAGTCATCGCCAAAAATGCTGGCACCGTCCCAATCGGGTTCACGATCACGAACAGCGAACTCGCCGCCAGCAAGACGTACTCGGTCATCCTCATAAACTTATCGAGCGCTCATGCGCTTGTGCGGCAGAGGGGTTAATTTCGACAGCGCAGGGAGCGAGGATGGCTTCTTTCATTCCGTGAATGAGCTTTTTATCGGCGGGACAAATAGTGGCCAGCACCCCGCCCAATTCTGCGCGCGCGGCGTCGCCTTCCCCAATGACAAAATAGTAGGGGCAAAGCCGCACTCGCCCCTGCATGGGCATGAGCTGCTTGGTTTGGAAATCGAAATAGCTCGCTTCGACCAAGCGGGTCCGGTGGTAACGTTGAAGGACATATGGAGATCGATCAAAACTCCTGAGCGCCTTGTCCACGGCGGCACTCCAATCTCCATGAGAAAGATCGCTGCCCAGGTAAACGCCCCGCGAACCCCAGGCTTCCGCAGAATACCCAGACACTTTCAAAATCAAATCGCGCTCCCGTTGAGAAAGCGTCTTCAGTTGTTGCCAATCCGTGAGGTTCAGTTCCGGGATGGCCGCTTGGGGCGGCAGCGGTGTGGGATCAACAATCCAGGAGTAGGGAACCAACTGAAGCATCCGCGAAAAGAACGATTCGCCAAGCTGCTGCCGCCAGAAGGCGCGCAAGTTTCGATTCCAAAGCAAAGCGAATAGCATCTTTTCCTCAAAGATTGGTTTTGGGGGCGGGGTCAGCCGGACCCGTTTCTCCTCGGCCAGACTAAGTAGTTTTTTCGAACCCGGCACATTAGCGAGATCGAACAGTTCAAAAAACCGATATACCGCGTCGCCATCAGCAGGGACATCAAAAGTAGAATCCTGAACTTTAAAGCGGACCTGGCCAAGCTGTTGGCATAACCAGGCCATCTCTGGCCGGTAGGTAGCCGCTTCTTCCGAGACTACAACATGGACTGTTGGCGCATCGCCGAAAATGCCCGCGAAACCTCGGAGGATGCCATCCGCGCCGCCCAGGATTCCCGGTCCCGCATGAGGATGGACACTCGTCGAAGGCGGGGACGCTCCGCCATCCTTGGGAAGCGATTCTGATTTTGGGTGTGGCGCGCCGGACTTTGGGCTAAGCAACGAGTAAGTCTGGTTCAACCATGCTGTCAGGCCAATACCGCCTGGCACACTGTCCAATTCAGTAATGGCCAGACCGGAATCGGTAAGCAGCACATCAGGGCGAATGACGCGCGGGACTTCATTTTTTAAAGCCAAGGAATTTTGCAATGCGAGGAGTTCAACCGGTTTTCCTCTGTCCAGATACGCCGCCACCCAACTCGGCTGTTTGCCCGCGATGCTTTGGCGATACAGGAAATTGACGGCGCGATAAAACTGCAGGAGCACTCGTCCGAGGGTTTCAAATTCCTGGACAATCTCCGCGCCAATAGGAAAGGGGGCCGGGGATATTCTCCACTCCTGCCCGAAAAACAAGCCATCGGATGGGATCCGGTCCCTGACAAAGTGGGCGCGATCAGAAGGCGTTATGGCCGGTTGGGTAAACATGCGGGGATTATCTCAGTGTGCTTCCAAGTCAGGTCCATGGCCAGATCAGGTCCGAATCTGTCCGCTGCCGATGCCCATCCATTTATAAGTGGTTAATTCCTCGAGGCCCATCGGCCCGCGCGCGCCCACTTTGTCCGTGCTAATGCCGATCTCGGCGCCCATGCCGAATTCACCGCCGTCGGTAAAGCGGGTCGAAGCATTCCAATACACGGCTGCGGAATCCACTTCATTCAAGAACTGCTCAGCCCGCCCTTTGTCTCTGGTCACGATAGCATCCGAGTGCGCAGAGCCATAGTGATTGATGTGCTCGATGGCTTGCTCCACGTCATCCACGACGCGGATATTAAGTATGTAATCGTTGTATTCGGTGAGCCAATCCTGCTCGCTGGCCTCTTTCAGCTTAACGCTCTCTCCTCTCAAAATTTGCTCAGTGGCGGCATCCACGCGCAGCTCCACTTGTTTCTCCCCCAATTGTCGCGCCATGCGGGGCAGGAAAGTCGCCGCCACCGGCCTGTCCACCAGTAAAGTTTCCATGGCATTGCAGACGGCCGGACGCTGCACCTTGGCGTTCATCACGATGTCCTGCGCCATTTGCAAATCAGCATCTCGATCCACAAAGACATGGCAGACGCCCTTGTAATGTTTAATCACCGGTACTTTGGAACATTCAGCCACCGCCCGAATGAGGCCCTCCCCGCCCCGCGGCATGCACAGGTCAACGTACTGCGTAAGGGAGAGCAATTCCCGAATGGCTTCGCGATCTGTGGTCGCCACGACCTGGATGGCATGGACGGGGAATTTGGCCAGGCGCTTCTGCGCGGCCATGACCATGGTTTCGGCGATGACCTGGTTCGAGTGAATCGCCTCCTTGCCCCCGCGCAAAATTGTCGCATTTCCCGATTTGAAGCACAGGCTGGCCGCATCCGCGGTCACATTGGGGCGCGATTCATATATAATTACCACGACACCAATGGGAGTGGAAACCTTGCGAAGGTGAAGACCGTTGGGGCGAATTCGTTCATTGAGCACTCGGCCCACCGGATCTGGAAGCGCAGCCACTTCCCGGAGACCTTTGGCCAGGTCCTGGATGCGTTTGTCATCGAGTTTAAGGCGGTCCAGCATGGCTGAAGAGAGACCGCTTTGGGCGCCGGCAGCCATGTCAATCGCGTTGGCTTGCTGAATGGCAACTCCGTTTTTTTCCAGCGCATCGGCCATAGCGCCGAGGCAGTCATTCTTCTCCGCGGCAGTCAGCCTGCCCAACTCGCGCGCCGCCGCCTTGGCCTGCCTGGCCAGTTGGCTCATCCGCTCCGTTAAAGTCACGCCACAACAATGCTGACAAAACAGCGCGGTGGAAAGTAGGAACTTTTTGACGACAAGCTCCGGCTGAATTGGCGAGACCGCCCGAATACCACGCGAGCGGCCAAACGAGGACCGACGGCCCGATGGCCGATGAAGGTGAATTTAATAACACGGATACCAAAGAGCGACTTCGACACGAATTACAGCAATTAAAACGAATTTTAACCACTGACCGGTCCTCCGTAGCAAAAGTGAAGCGACTGCGGAGGGTGGATGGGTGGATGATCTTTTTTGCCAGGGATTTACACTCACTCGCTTGCTTCCTTCGGGGTGGGTGCTTCCTTCTCCGGAAGCGGAAGTTTGCATCGCACGGCAGGCTCACCATAGGCGTAGAGGGCGCCGCCAAGGTATAGGAGAGGGGGAGGGGGGCGCGGAATAATGAGGACGGAGGACAGAGGACGGAGGACCGCAATCCCGCTTCAACGGGGCCGCGCCGGGGGGCGCGGAATAATGAGCGAGGAGCGTGGGAGCGAGGAGCGTGAGCAGGAGCTTCAACGGGGCCGCGCCGGGGGGCGCGGAATAATGAGGACGGAGGACAGAGGACGGAGGACCGCAATCCCGCTTCAACGGGGCCGCGGCGGGGGGCGGGTCAAGTCCTGAAATAAATTTGGTACTTTTTCTTTGGTTCTTGTTTGTTGTTTTTTGCTTTGCTGTCTGCCCCTGAGTGTAGTGGAGATGAGCGTAGCGAATCGCAACGGAGCTCGGGGCAGACAGCAAAATTTGTTTAATTTTTCCTCTCCACATCATGGACCATCCCTGGCGTTTTAAATCCCAGCGCCGTG
>JBBRPK010000115.1:0-18872 GCA_038228235.1 Verrucomicrobiota bacterium | reverse complement strand
GTGGCGCGAGGTGCAAGCGACACTAAAGGAAATGCAACGCCTCAGCCGTCAAGTCTTGTTTGAAACCGTGCCTCATCCGCCACGACGCAAGAGACTGGGTAAGAAGGTTTTAGGGACTATGTAAGCGCCATTCCCCTAAAGGGTGGACACCATACAGGTGTCGCCGACGTTTGGTGTCCACCCTTTAGGGTGTCCGTTAATTCAACAGCAGTGGGGTCGGCGTTTCCCAGCGGCGAAGGTTGCGGTCGCTTGAACTACTCTGCTACAAATGGCGACCGCTAATACACCAAAGGTTCTGATAGGTGCGGATGAAAATCTCTCCATCGGAGACGGCTAGCGAGCTGATGGTGGTTTCGCGGAGAGGATTGGCAGCCAGCAGTTCGAATTTCGGCCTGGCCTTCAGCACAAAGGTGTCGCCGGATTGGTTCATGACGTAGATTCTGTCTCCCGACAGAACCATCGAAGACCAGGAATCGTTTTTTGGGCCCGCCCCCTTGAGACGCTCTTCCCAAATGATTTTTCCGGTTTGCAGATCGAAGCACTCCGCTATCCCTGGATCGTTCAAAATGAAAATGTGCCCGCCACTGATGATCCCGGAGCCGATGCGCTGTTTGGTCCTGGGAATCTGCCAGAGCCGGTGTGTTTCGGTGACATCGCCACGACCGCCGGGTTTGACCGCCAAAGCCGAGCCCGAGAAACCGCCCATCGCGACCACGACCCCTTCGTCATAAAGGGGAGATGTATAGACGAGTGGATTGAGCCCCCGACAATTCCAGAGTTCCCGCCCATTTTTGGGATCCCATCCCGCCACGCGTTCGGGGGAACACATAATCAGTTCTTCGTGTCCCTCCATGTTGATGATGATGGGCGTGCTCCATGAGCCTCTCCAAACGGGTTTATCCTGGCCGGGCTTCTTCTCGCCCGAATCGCCTCCGGGTTCGTCTTTTTGCCAAACGGTCTCGCCGGTCCTTTTATTGACGGCAATGAGAAAAGCGCGTTCCCCAGGACCAAAGTTTAAAATGCAAAGCTCGCCGTGCAGCACAGGGGAGGCAGCGTTGCCCCAAATGTGCGCCTGTCTGCCCAGATCGCGATGCCATATTTCCTTTCCCTCGAAGTCGTAGCAATAAAGTCCGGCGGAGCCGAACGAGGCGATGATGCGCTCGCCGTCGGTGACGGGCGAGGCGGAACAATTGGGATTCGTCTCATGCGAGAGCTCCTTTTGGGGATAAACCACGCCTGATTGCCAGAGTTGCTTGCCATTGGCACGGTCAAAGCAAAGGAGGGTGCGCCTATTTTCTTTCTCCAGCGCTTGCGTTATGAAAACACGATTGCTCCAAATTATCGGGGTCGAGTTTCCGCGCTCCGGAAGCGGTGTTCGCCAGCGGACATTTTCCTGGGCGTTCCAATGGAGAGGCAGTCCCTGTTCAGGACAAACCCCGGTGCCTTGCAACCCACGCCAGGCTGGCCAATTTGCCGCCCCGGCCGGAAGGACCACCATGAGACTGAGAAGCAGCCAGCGCCAGTGGAGAGGAAGGACGTTTTTGCTTTTCATTTCGGCTCAGCCGGGGGCGCCGGGCTGCCTCATCTGACCCCGTACTCTTCGGTCCTATTCAATCCAGTGGCACTCTGCCCGCTACCACATCATCGAAAGAAACGACCTCGATGGAGGGATCGCGCGCCAGGAAATTAGCCGTCTCATGGAGGATTTCGATAAACCGTTCATCGGCCTGGTTGTTCCTGAAATATTCCCACCAATGCGTCACCAGCACGGTGAGGCGCTGGGTGCGAATGGCGGCGGTCACACTTTCAAACATGGCGTCATACGGGCGATTGCAGGAGAGCAGGCAACCGGGATGGCTGAGGAAAATGGTGTGCCCGGCCTGCCAGTGAGCCGTTTGGAAAACTTTCTTGCGCAGGTATCTGGGCCACCAGGATGGCGGCAGATAGCGCAGCTCGAACCAACCGCTGGAGAGAACGTAAAAGCGTTTGGCGCTTTCAACCAAACTTGCTCTGGAGAACTTGTCATGAGGGGCGACAAAAGTCTGTGGACGCGGGAATCCCGCGTCCAGGAGTTGAAGCGTGCCTTTTTCGAGCCGCTGGGTGATCTCCAGAGGATCCGTGAAAGCGAACTCGAAGTAATCATGATGGCACCCATGTTGCGCGACATGATAGCCGGGATTGTTAAGTACGTATCGGACTAACTTTGGATTTTGGCCAATGGGCTTGGTTGCATCCCCCCCCCGGCGGCCCATCAAAAAGCCCTCGGGCCGGCCATCGGGCGTAGTGAGATTCATGCGGACTTCGGGGATGACAGAAAGATTCACGGGCAGCCCGCGCTCGAGGAACGGACGATAGAGCCGTTCGAGACACTCGATCGGGGTCAGCGTATTAGTGTCATCATCACGTAAGATTACATAACGCATTTTTTTCCTCGATCAATTCCTGGTAAAGGCTCTTCATCCGTGCCGCCAGGACGTCGGTGTCATAGGCCGCGGCCGCCAATTTTTTGCCTGCGGCGGCGAACTGCGCCCTGAGTTCAGGTTGCAGCAGGGCCTGGTCGAGCGCGTTGTGAAATCCCTGGGGCGTCTCCAGATCGAAAATCCAGCCGTTTTGCCCGTCTTGAATCAAAGCGGTCGCACCGGAGGTCCGGCTTGAAATGACCGAAGCGCCCGCCGCCCAAGCTTCGAGAATGATCAGACCAAAGGTTTCTGACCTGGAGGGTAACAGCACGACTTTGGCTTCCTGGAACAGCCCGATTAACCGTGGATCGCCTGGTGGTAATCCACCGGCCAGCAGCACTTGTTGCCCGAGGCCGAGCTTGGCGATTTCCTTTTCTAACGCCTGCCCGTAAGCCTCATCGGTGCAAGCCCCCGCCAAAACGAGGATGGCCCGGGGATGCTTGAGGAGAATCGCCGAGGCGCGCTCGATCAGCCAGCCCTGGTTTTTGACAGGGTCGATCCGCCCGACGCAAAGAAGGACCTCTTTGTTAATAATCTGAGGGTAAGCAGCGCGAGCGGTGACGCGATGCTCCTCTTCATATTGATGGATGGGCACGCCGTGGGGGTGGACCAGAATGCGCCGTCCGGGGTAACGGACTTCGAGGAGTGAAGCCTCTTTGGCGTTGCAGGTAAGAATTGCGTCTGCCTCAGCCAGGAGCCGGCGAGAACGAAAAAGCGCGCCAAAGGCCTTGCCCCATTCCCAGCCCCGCGAACGCTCGAAATCGTTCTTCACCACGGCTGGCAAATCCAGCACGCCGCCGTGAATGCTGACCACGAATGGAATCAATTTCTTTTTCGCGATGGTCAACGCGATGCCGCCCAGCCGGCCCAACGTATGGGAATGGATCAGGGCAACGTCCATTTCTCTCCACAACGACTGGACGAGATCAAAGGACATAAGATTGCCGCCGACGGCCACCATCTGCCGTCTCTCTTCCTGTGAGATTCCCAGAATGGGAACGCAGACCTTGAATCGCTTCACCGTGCAGCCAGCATCTGCCAGGGGGTCTCCCGGCACCCTGCGGGAGAGCTTCGGACAATAGACGATGGGGATAATGCCGTTGGCCCGAAAGCGATCGAAGAGCCTTTGCAACGCGGTTTCGGTGCCTCCCCATTCGGCGGGATTGTATTTTCTGAGGAGGTGCACGACACGCATGGGCTTAACCTTCTTTCAACGAAGCTGAAGTTTGCGCAAAGCGAGGCTGCCGGGGCCTCGCAAAGGCCGGACGCTGAGCTTCGCTCGAATGTTTCTTAACGTAATAAAGGCCGGCCAAAGCGCCTATCAAAACGTGAAAGGTCATGAACATGGGTGTAGCGCGGAAAACCCACTCGGTGAGACTGTGCAAAAAAATGCCGGCGACCGCAAAGAGCAATCCCACTCCCATGCGTCGCATTGGATCGGGGGTGCGTTTCCAGAGGAAGCTCGCGCCCATTTGAAACCATCGCATCCATAACAGGGCGAACACAGCCAAGCCCGGCAGTCCCAGCTCCCCGGCGGTGATCACACCAAGGTTGTGAGCCGGGGGCGCATACACGTCATCCCAATTCGCATTGCTGGCCAGGATATAGGCGGGAATGTCATCGTAGTCCCGGTAGGCATCGATCCCAATTTTAGGGCCATACAATTTGCTAACCCAGTAAGACCAATTGTTCAGACCCACCCCCAGGAAATGGTCATGCAAAATGAGGCCCGCGATGTGAAAATATTGGGCTCGGTTTTCAAATCCTTCGGCGGACATCTCCTCCGCAATAGTCGCTTCGCTGTAGCGCTCCTTCAGATTACCCCAAAATTTCGAGAACAGGGCCAGCATGCCAAGACAAATGATAAGACCGATGGCCGCCTTCTTAAACGAAAAGTGCCACGACATACACACCGCCGTGGCCCCGGCCACCACCAGAACAAAAATTGGAACACCCGCCCGCGAAAAGGTTAACAGCTCGGCCAAACTGGCCAGGGCAATGCAAATCCCCAGAAGCCACCGCGCGTATCCGGGGAAACGCGCGTTGGCCGCGGCTACCAGCACGGGGGTCGTCATGCAAAGATACATGGACAAACTATTGGCGTGATCCAAAGTGCCGGTGACTCGATCCGCATGGCCCAAAAGGCGTTCCTTAACGGCCAGCAACCCCTCAAAGCCAACTGCGCAGGCCACAGCCAAAACCAGCACGAAGAGTTCCCGTTCGCTTCTGACAAACCATGCCGCCATGAGAAAAACGAGAATGCCTCGGAACATTTTGCTCAATTCAAAAACGCCGAACATTTTGGGAGAAGATATAGCCACCGAAAAGCAGGCGTAGAAAAAATAGAGGAGCATGAAACCGAGACTGGCTGGCCAAAACCAGCGAGGTTGGCCTGGAACTGGCCGTAACAACTGGCCTCCCAGGACGCCCAGGCCAAGAATGTCCAACACCGAGATTTCGACGCCCCGCGTACTGCCGCGGTATAAATCGAAGCTGAAAAAGTGAATGTCCATCCGATCCGTCACCACCCACCCAGCCAGCATCGCGAAAAACGCCGCGTTCTGAGCCCGCCGGGAAACGGTCGTGGCCAGACAGACCGCCGGGAGGGCTAAACAGATCAGCCCCAGGCCAAGCAAGTGCTTCAGCGTCACGGCGCACCTCGAATGGGCGCTCTGAAAAGGACGCCATGCGGGATGGCGAAATGACAATTGCTAGCTCGCGCCGGATTCATCAGCAGGATGCATCAATTTAATAAAAGAAAATATCAGTGCTGGTTACTCCGAGGCGGCACGGCCCGATGCTTTGAAAGATTTGAAGCTTTTTGGCAGAGTGAGTGGTCCGCAAGGAAGGGTAGCGCCACGAATCATCCACCACAATGATGCCGCCCGGACGAATGCATTTTTCGGCGTATTGGAAACAGATGGGACGCACCTGGATCCACTCCTCGCTCCCGTCGATCACGATGACATCAAAGGATTGTTTCGAGAGGGCCTGCAGATAGGCGGAATCCTCGAAACCGATCGGGTTTTTAAAATCAAAAGGGTGAAGCTGAATATTGACATTAGTAAGCTTCTTTTGATTCAATTGCTGGCAGACCCGCTCGAACCACTCGGGGTTATCCTCGACGGAAGAAACAAACTGGATTCGCCTCGCCAGAAAAATGGTCGAGCCACCGGAACCGTATTCAAAAGCCTCCATTTCTCGGGTTAAAAATGTGTTTAGGAAATCGATGGCGGCATAGGAAAACCAAGGGGTTTCCAGATCCAGAGGGGTCTTGCCCTTGAGCGGATGTTGGGAAAGACAGCGGGGGATATAGCCTGGATGCCGGAGGAGATCCGCTGTTAATCGCCCTAATTTTACCGGTAAGCTTCCATACATATAATCGGCCTTTCTTTTTTAGATTACACCGTTGATTATGGCTTTGGTTCGTCCGGTTTCACCGACGCTCAGCGTGGGCAAACGCGCGCTTCTCGTGTCGGGCCAGTAGTGAGTCGAACCCTGCCGTAAAAATCGATAGGCGAGAAAACTGGCTACCATGGCCACAAAAAATCCCGCCGCCGCCGCCGGGAAATGGATAACACGTTCTTTTCCGCTTAACCTGGCCAGCCTCCGAAATCGAATCGTGAGCAGCTCGGGAAATAACCGCCAAAAGAATCGCACCTTTCTAAGATGGGCGGCGATGAGTCTTTTCAACCAATCGGGATCGGCTTCCTCCTTTTGTCGAATGGTTTGGCCTAAATTTAGCTTTTGCTCCAGCGTCAGCCTTTTTAGATGGTCGTCCACCAGGAGATGAACAATCGTTTGGCCGATCATTTGACGTTTCTGGTTTCGAAAAATATCTCTGGGCTTGGTGTAAGCCTGGAAAACGTGGGAAGCATTCGGCGCCACGGTGATGCGGTCCGTGGCGGCTTCGCGGGTCAGAAAGGTTGTGCAGGCCAGCGCCTTGATGAACCCATCTTCGCACGCTGCGAGATCGCGAGGCAAATAGATGTTGCGCGCCACCTCGGCGCGGATGGCGTAAAGCTGCCCGCTCAATTGCGCGGGCGCGACTTGGGTCATACGCGAGGCGCCCAGGGAACCTTTTTCCCAAAGCGTTTTTCCCTGCTTAAACAGAATGTCTTTAAGGGGTTGGTCAGTCGCGATGCTGGCTTGCGAGTTATCGCTCAAAGCGGTGTACATGTTCCACAGCGTTTCGGGAGACTGCAGGAGGATGTCCCCGTCCATGAGGAAGAGGAACTGCGCCTCTTTCATTGAAAATTCATGAACAAAAGTATTCCAGGCGTTATTTTTGCCTCCTTCCCGCAGGTTCACCGCGCGACAACCAAAGGCTTGCTTAAATGGGTGATGTTGAGCTTGCTCCTGGAACCGTTGCTCGGCAATCGTCGGAGTTGCATCTGTGCATCCGTTCGCCACACAAACAATCTCGCATTTTAACTGTCGCTGGGCGAACTGGGCAAAAAGCGTCTGACGGAAAAGCGAATCCAAAGCCGCTCCGATGGCTTCTTCTTCATTCCACGCGAGAATTCCAATGGAAATCCACGCAGGGACCGATACGCTTCCTATAGGGACCGTCTTTTTCACAATTCGCGGCTGATCCTGCACGGCCTTCGCCCCCTTTATAATTGGGTAAAGACCCTACTTTTGTGGGGGTAAAGACCTTCGTTCAAAACGGGGTAAAAACCCTATTCACACGAGAAGAGACGTCGGTTTTAGTGTAGAGGTGTGAAAACGGCTTGCAAATCAGTAAAGCCAGATGCGACAACCCGCACCCGTCAACAATTGCCTGCGCCTTTTGCGGGCCGTCAATCCCTGCTCCCCAAGCCGAGAATGCTGAACTTTGGGACGAGGGTGCGCCGGTTCGGGTCTGAGTTACCTTGCGCTCCCCTTGGTTTGGGCCAAATGGGACGTTGCCCCCGAGCGTTCTCGTTACCATTACTGATCGAGGTCCGGCCATGCGCTTAGTCAAGCAGGGCAGAATCATCGATCTAGGGCAGGCCGCTTTCAAGCGGTTGGCGCCTCCCGATCGGGGTTTGGTCGAGGTTGCGGTTTACCCCCGGCCGCCCCATTCTTCCGGGTGAAAAATCGCATGACAACTGCCAGCGACGATCCCTTAGTGAGCATCATCATGCGTTCCTACAACGAGGGTTGGGCGCTCCGCGAAACATTGCCGGCCCTCAGAGCGCAGGAATATACCAATTGGGAATTGCTCGTCATCGACTCTGGTTCCACGGATGGTTCAGTCGAGATCATCCGACACGCTCAGCCAACCCATTTTATTCAGATCGAGCCCCAAGCCTACAATCCCAGCCGGGTCATGAATCAAGGAATGCAACTGGCAAAGTCGCCTTACGGTATTTTCCTTAACGCCGATGCCACGCCGCAAGGCGGGAATTGGTTGCGACCGTTGGCCGGCGCTTTGTTCAACCCCCAAACGGCCGCTGCTTTTGGCAGGCAGATTCCGCGTCCTGATTGCCTGGCGGTCTATGCCAACGATTACGAGCGCTGCTTCGGCCCTCAGCGCGAATCGACGGGTTGGGACCACTTCTTTAGCATGGCCAGCAGTGGAATCCGCAAAGACATCTGGGCTCGCCGCGGCTTCCTGGAAAAAATGCAATATTCTGAAGACGACGAATATACGCGCTGGTGCCGGGGGCAAGGTTACAAGGTAGTTTATCGTCCAGAGTCGGTGGTGATGCACTCGCACAATTACACTCTGGCCCAGGCTTATCGGCGAAGCTTTGGCGAAGGGCAGGCGTTGGCGGCAATTTCCCCTCAGAAAAGCCGGGATTTCGCCTGGCCGCGTTACCTCGTGCTTGGCTGGTTGAACGATCTGAGACGCGATTTCGATTTCTGCGCGCGCACCCGGCGCTGGCGGGAGTGGCCCCACTCCGCCCGCATCCGGTGGCGTCAACGCTGGGGCAAACGGGCAGGGTTCAAGCTGGCTTCGACGGCGGAAGGACACGGGCCTAGCGCCGCCGCTCAAGACTCTGTGGAGTGAAACAAAGCTGCCCAAATTGCCAGGAAATCAACGCGCCCATAGCGGGAGTGACGGGCAATCGCGCGCGTTTCACGATCGATGGCAGTATCGAGCTGGAAGATCATCTCGTTCGTATTTGCGAAAAAGTGCTGCATGGAGTGCTCCGAGTGGCGCCTGCCGAGCGCTTGGAGGCGCTCTTTCTTGGAGGCGGGTATGGGAGGGGCGAAGGCGGCGTGCTCGAAACTGCGGCTGGGCATGAGCCTTACAATGATCTGGAATTTTACGTTTGCCTGCGAGGTCCTGACTGGTGGAACGAGCGCCGCTATCAAGCGCCTCTGCACGGTCTTGGCGAAAAGCTTTCTCCGTTCGCAGGGGTGGACGTGGAATTTAAAATCTTGTCCCTCCACAAATTGCGCCACAGCCCCCCCAGCATGTTCTATTACGATTTAGTGGCGCGCCACCACCGGCTCTGGGGCATCGAAAGCTCATTGGCCGGCTGTGATCACCATCGCAACTCAGAACGCATTCCGCTGGCGGAAGCCACACGGTTGTTGATGAACCGATGTTCAGGGCTGCTTTTTGCCCGTGAGCAACTGCGGCGTGGGCGGTTCACGCCGGAGGAGGCAGATTTTGTTGGCCGCAACCATGCCAAAGCGCAACTGGCGCTGGGGGATGTCATCCTGACAGCACAGGGGCAATATCATTGGAGTTGTCGGGAAAGGGCCAGACGAATGGAATCAATCGCCTGCAATTTTGCCCGCTTGCCGGAAGCCAAAATGCATCACACTGCGGGCGTGCAGTTTAAACTTCATCCGCAACGGACGGTTCGTTCACGCGACTTCCTCAGTGAACAGCAGCAAATTATCTCGTCCCTTGCCCAACAGCTATGGTTATGGTTGGAAGGGCAGAGGCTCGAATCCCCGTTTGCCACAACTCAGAATTACGCCATGAGCTCGCTGCCCAAATGTCCTGAAACGAAGCGCTGGCGCAATTTTTTGGTCAACTTAAAAACTTTTGGCCCAACGGTTATCTTCTCAAACCAAGCAGATCGATATCCTCGGGAGCGATTACTTGAGGCCCTGCCATTGCTGCTCTGGGCTCCGGAAACGTTGAGCGATCAGAGATTCCTCCGCAAGATCCAGGAGGCTCTTGGCAGTCCCGCTCGCGATTGGGCGCAGATCATTGAGGCTTACCACTCCCTCTGGCGTCAATTTCGTTAAAATCTGCCCATCCTATTCGCCAACGCTTCGCCCGGGGCCACTCGCCACGAGAAGGGGTCCAGCGATCTTCAGCTCGATTGTCCATGGTCCATCATCGCCTCGATTGTCAGCAGCGCGTTTCCTTCCAGCCGATTGTTGACGTAGATGAATGTCTTGCGTTCACGACCGGTCGTCGTTCCATCCTGAATGAGCTTAGCACCCGCCGCGCGGGCTTCTGCGTTCGGCTCCTGGATGCGCTCGTAAGGGCTGAACAGATCCACCGCCTCCTGGTACTTGCGTCCGGGCTTCAGCAAAAATCGCGCGGCGCATAAGCTCGGATTTGTTATGCAACCGGCCATGGCCAACTGCTCGCCAACCGGCGGCATTTCGCCCCAACTGTTGAAAACATGGGCAACGCCATGCTTGTTGAGGAGAGCGAAATATTCTGGATGCAGGAAATGTTTGTTGCGGATTTCGGCCCCATAGGGCCAGCCTTTTGGAAGTTCGCCGAAGAACTTGTCCAGAGGTTCCAGAAAATCCCGGCCTCGGGAAAAATCAGCGGGATAAAAATGCGAGAACTCGAACATAAGCAGCCCGATTTTCTCTTTGAAGGACTCGCAGGGGGCGAGGAACGCAGAGGCAAATAAGCCGGCATTTAAGAAATTCTCATTCGTCTGTCCAGCGCGGCGCCCGAAGCGCGGAAGGTTGCTGAATCTCTTCACCGTAATTTCATCCGTGACTTTGAACGCAAAACGAAAATGCGGGGGCACTTGCGAAATCATCCCTTGGAGGTAATCTCGATCTGGAAATTTGTAATAGGCGGCATCAACGCAAACCGTCTGAAAAACTTCCGCATACTCAGCCAGGCAGTGTCTCTCGAACCGGCTTTCGGCAAACCTCCCGCGCCATACATAACGAGCCTCCTCATAAATCAGGCCCCGCCAGCCTGGATATTTCCATGATGAGGTGCCGATGTACACGCCCTGTGCGGCCAGCGCGGCAGCCCTTGCTCTCAGCGAATCGCGGTCGAACGAAGTGCCCGGCCCCGGAATTAGGCTGGCGATCGGACCGGGAGTATTTTCACGCCCCATTCAGGGCAAATTATACAACCGAAAACCAGCCTGCAAGCACCCGCCGCGACTCATTTTATTCTCGATTGGCTCTCGATCCGTGTCGATTTGTCCATCCGCAGTAGCACTTTCTCCGACGGAGGACGGGGTGCTGGTTAAAATTCGTTTCAATTTGTGAAATTCGTGTCTGGCCCCTCTTTCCGCTTTTCATTGGGTAGTTTGCTCTTGGCCCTTTTGGGGCTTCCGATACAGTCAGCCTCATGAATCGTGTGAAATTGTATTGCCTTCTATTGCTTTGCCTCGGTCCCTCGCCGCTATTCGCTCAGGCGAGTCAGCCCCTGCGCATCTTTCTCCGCGCGGGTCCCAAAACGCACGGTCCCGGCCAGCATGACGGGCCCCGCTGGCTGGCCGATTGGAAGCCGCTGCTCACAGCCCGCGGAGCCCAAGTGGATGGCGCCATCGGTTTTCCTTCCGCCGAGCAGTTGGAGAATACAGATGTGCTTGTCATGTATGCAGCGGAGGGAGGCGCCATCAAGCCTGAGCAACGTGAATATCTGGATAAATTTCTCAAACGCGGCGGCGGCTTGGTTGCCATCCACGACTCCGTGTGCGGTAACGATGCCCAATGGTTCAAGACCATCATCGGCGGGGCCTGGGAACACGGCCACTCGAAATGGTTCGAGGGCGACGTCTCGATTTATTACACGGATCGCGCGCACCCGATTACTAGAGATGTTTCCAATTTTGATTTTGACGATGAGGTCTATTGGGATCTACACATGATGCCGGAGGCGCGCATCCTCGCGGCCACTTACGCGCCGGATCGACGGAACACCAAGGCGGGCCGCATCCTGCCTTCGGTGTATGATATCGTGCCCCAGATGTGGGTCTATGAAAAGGAACTGGCCGGGGCCAGCGCTCCTTATCGCGCTTTTGTTTGCATCCCAGGTCATATGCGGAAGTCTTTTGAGCTTCCGCATTTTCGCGCCGTGCTGCTCCGCGGTGTGGCCTGGGCGGGCAAACGGGAGGTCGATTCGCTGTGCAGCCCGGAAGAACTGGCCAGCGTGCGTTATCCCGAAGGCGGGCCCACGGCCCCGGAAAAAGCGGCTGCGAAACTAGTGGTGCATCCTGAGTTCAATATTCGACTTGTCGCCGCCGAACCGCTCATCAACAAGCCCATGTCGCTCGATTGGGACGCGGCGGGCCGCATGTGGATTGCCGAGACGCCTGAGTATCCGAATGGGCGCCGCATCAATCCGAACGACAAAGTCATTGCGGAATGGAAGGACAAAGATCCTGCCACGTTTGCTGAGAACAAAGAGCAACGCCCGGCCCGCGACCGCATCTCGATTCTTGAAGACCCCGATCCGCAGGGGCGCTATCGCAAGAAGTCGGTTTTCTATGAGGGCCTGGAGCTGGTGACCAGCTTGGTTCTCTACCGCGACGGCGTGATCGTCTCGCAAGCGCCGGACATTCTCTGGGTGCGCGATACGACGGGCGGGAGCAAGGCTGACAAGGTAGAAAAGCTCTTCACCGGCTTTGGCACGGCCGATACGCACGCAGTTATTAGCAATCTGCGCTGGGGCATGGATGGTTGGGTCTATGCGACGGTTGGCTATAGCAGGGGAGATATTTATTCAGGCGACCGCTCCAAACATTTCGGCCCCATCACGGAAGGGGTCATTCGCTTTAAACCAGACGGAAGCGCATTGGAGCAAGTTTCTTCCAAAGGCAGCAACACCTGGGGTATGGATTTTGCCCCGGACGGCGAAATCTTTTTTACGCAGGCAACGAGCGGCGACCACATCAACCATGTTGTGATGCCCGAGAGTGTGCTGGCGCGCGGGAAGGTGGGTTCCACGCCCAGCTACAAGGTCATTCAGGACCATAAACGAATTTTCCCGGTGATGTCCTGGGCGAAACAGGCTTATGTGCAAATCGATCAGGTGGGCGGCTTCACCGCCGTCGCCGGCTCTTGCTTTTACACAGGCGGCGCCTGGCCGGCCAAATATGACAACGCCAACTTCTGCTCGGACCCCACCGTAAATGTTATTCACATGGATCTCATCACGCCCTCCGGCTCCAGTTATTTGGCAAGCAAAGAGTCCGGTCACGAGGAGGAAGAGTTCGTCGGCAGCCGGGATTTATGGTTTCGAGCCATTCACACGCGGGTCGGTCCGGACGGAGCGCTCTACGTGGTGGACTTTTACAACCAGGCAGTGGTGCATAACGACACCCGAGGTCCCCGGCACGGCGCCAACAACGCCGCCATCCGCCCGGACCGCGACCATTACTTTGGCCGCATTTGGCGCGTGAATCATAAGGAAGCAAAAACGCTGGAGGCGCCGCGGTTGGATCAAGCCGGTCCGGAGGATTTAGTGAAGGCGCTCAATCATCCGAACCGCTGGGTTCGGCTTACCGCGCAACGGCTGATGGTGGAAAATAAAAATCGAAGAGCTCCCATCGCTGCATTGGAAGCGTTAGCGATCAATGAACAGGCCGCGCCTTACGGGAGGATCCATGCCCTTTGGACCCTGGAGAATGCGCAAGCCGCCACTCCTAAACTCCTGGCTCAACTCATCGCCGACCCCGTCCCCGCTTTGCGGAAAAATGCCCTGCGGCTGATTGCTGACACCGCTTCCGGCCCAAAAATCGTTCCTCAAGGCGATCGCGCGGAGGAATCGAAGTTGCTCCGAGCGGCTGTTAGCCGAATAAATGATCCGGAACCGCGCATCCGCCTGGAAGCATTGCTGGCCGTGGGCGCTTTGAACCTGGATGCAGCGGCGGCACTCGAGGTGGTGGAAGCCTATCCCGGCTTCAAGGATCCGTGGCTGGCGTCCGCAGCCGCAGCCGTGGCCAGCAAAGCGCCCCTGGAATTTCTCAATGCCATCTTTGCCTCCGCCAATCCGGAGCCGCTAAAAAGTTTTGCCGGCCAAATTACTTTGCAACTCTGCGCCAGGCAAGATGCAGAGACTGCCAGAAACCTGGTCGTTTCGATCGCGGCTCAACCTGCCACTGCCGATGGCCTCAAGCAAATAGTTCTTGAAACCCTGGCCAAAGGCCTGAAAGCGGAGGTTGTTCCAGGCTGGACACCAGAGCTCCAGAAGGCTTTCCAATCCCTTTTGGCGTCATCGCAGCCGGGCGTCAACGCGGCGGCGTTGCCACTCATCGCGCGCTGGGATAAGAACGGCGTCATGGCTGGGGATTTGAAGTCGCTCGTCCAGGAACTGAGCGCAAAATTGAAGGATGCCACTTTGCCCGACAGCCAACGCGCCCAGGTCGTCACCAGTCTTCTCTCCGTCCGCCAGATGAATTCAGACATTCTCCCCGCCATCGGAAAGATTCTTGGTTCGCCGAGTTCACCCGCCCTGCAGCGACAGGTCATCGACGCGCTGGGAGGGATTGCCGATCCTGCCATTGGCGCGTTGTTGCTCGAGGCTTATCCCAATGCCGCGCCAGAATTGCAAAGCGCCATCTTCGCGCAAATAATTAAGCGTCGCGATTGGTCGCTGGCCCTGGTGGAGGCGCTGAAGGGTGGCAACGTTCAACTCGCCACCTTGGGTCCCATCGCCATCAACCGCCTTCGCACCCATAGTGACAAGGCCGTGGCGTCCCGCGCCAATGCGGTGTTGGACGAGTTGCGAGGACCGGAAGAGAAGGAGAAGAACGCGCTTATTGCGCGGTTCACCCCGGAAGTGGAAAAACCAGGCAATGTCGAGAACGGTCACAAGCTGTTCACCCAAAACTGCGCGGTCTGCCATCAGTTCAAAGGCGAAGGAAAAGATATTGCGCCTGAATTAACGGGCATGGGGGCCAAAGGGGCTGAAGAATTGCTCATCCATGTGCTCGATCCTAACCGTTATGTAGAGCCAAACTTTTTTTCCTTTAGCATCGAGACCAAGGATGGCGAGACGCTGGATGGCATTATTGGCCGTGAAAACCAAGCCAGTGTCGTGCTGCGTAACGCCAGCGGGGACGTGGAAATCAAAACGTCTAATATCAAAGACCGCCGCAATACCGGCCTTTCATTGATGCCCAATGGGTTCGAGGCCCTCGGCGGAGAAGGTTTGCGCGATCTTCTGGGCTACATCTGCGCCGATGAAAACCGCTACCGGCTGCTGGATTTGAAAAACGCTTTTACCACCAGCAGCACTCGCGGCATCTTCGCAGCGGTGGATCTCCTGGATGACACCCTCCGATTCAAGAAGTTCGGAATCGTGCGCGGCGGCGAGGTCCCCTTCGAGGTGGTCAGCCCCAATCGAACGACCGGCGGCAACAACTTGGTCGTCCTTAAGGGCGGCAGCGGCGTGGCCAAAACCATGCCGCAAAAAGTCGAGATCGAACGTGTCGGCGTCAAAGCTTCCCGCCTGCATTTTTTAGGCGGAGTCGCCGGGTGGGGTTGGCCGTGTTGCGGCGATAACAAAAATGAAAACGTGCCCGTCCTCAAAGTCACCGTCCAATTCGCCGACGCTCGCAGCGAGGAAATTATTTTAAGAAATGGGGTTGAATTCGTGGATTGGACCGATCCCTTGAATGAAGTGCCTGGCTCCAAACAAATCCCGGGGTTAGTTCGGCGCGGGCAGGTGCGCTGGTTCAGCAAACCGCTGCGGCACCGCGCGCTTATCCAGAAAATTACCTTGGAAAGCTTTGACAATGCGGTCGCCCCGGCGTTGGTGGCGGTGACAGCCGAAATTGGCGACGGCGCCAGCCAGGCGGCTGCGGGCGCGGAATCCGGCGCCGCTCCGGACCTCAAATGGGGGACAGGCATCAAGGTGTTGAGCATGGGCGGCGGCAGTTCGCATGATTTCGGACACTGGTTCAACCAGGCCGATACCGCCCTTTTGCAGACCGGAGGGAAAGCCTCCGTAAATTATACGGAGCGACCCTCGGCGATCCTTCCCGCACTTGCAGACATCGATGTGCTCTATCTCTCGAGCAACCAGCCGATGCCCGACGCGGCAATGCGCAAAGGGATTTTTGATTTTGCGGCCGCGGGCAAGGGTCTCCTGCTGGTGCATCCCGCCCTGTGGTATAACTGGAAAGACTGGCCGGAATATAATCGCGTGCTCGTTGGCGGAGGAGCATCGAGCCACGACCGATTCGGCGAATTCGAGGTGACGGTGACGGATGCAAATCATCCGATTATGGCGGGTGTGCCTGGGACTTTCAAAATCAGCGACGAACTCTATCATTTCCAACGCGACGAGCAGGGCACGCCCATCCAGGTGTTAGCAACCGGGACCAGCCCCCTCACTGGCAAAACATTTCCGCTAGTATGGACCGTAAAACATCCAAACGCGCGCATCGCCTGTGTGACTCTCGGCCATGACGGCAAAGCGCACGAACATCCAGCCTTCAAGTCGATTCTGCAGAACGCCCTCGCCTGGGCCGCGGCCAAGTAAGGCGGCATGGCGTGTGCCTCGTAGCAGCCGAGGTGACTCGGCTCACTATTTTCCGGGGAAAGATCAGAGCCGATTCACATCGGCTGCTACAGTTGGTTTGGGCAAGACAATGATCGCCACTCTCATTGCCAAGAAATTCTTTTTCTATAATGGATTTCCTGAACATCGTTCGCACACGCTCATCGTTGTGCCGCCCGCCGTGGAGGATAGTTGGCGTGAAACCGCGAAGGAGCAATTCCGCCTCGACAACTGCGACATCATCACCAACGGCAGTTTGCACAAGGTGAAGCGCCCTGAGAAATACGATCTGGTCATCGTGGATGAAGCCCACAAATTCCGAAACGACACCGCTGACGCTTTCGACGAGTTGCAGCGAATCTGCAAATCACCCACGCAACACTTTCTCACCGATGACTCGCTCACGCCATCAAGGTTGTGCGCCCTGCCACCCGTCGCCTCCACCTTGACCGCGTTCGCTTCGCCAAGGGAAGGCGCTTAGGAATCACGCTCGGAGTCTGCATGTCTGGTTTAAGACCGGGGTAACAATCGCCTTGTCATTTGCTTGGTTTAGGCGCTATTGTTCAAGCATGGCTTTAACTACGCGCCATAAACTAAACAAAACTCTGCAATCGGCCTTCCCGCGCGGAACGCCTTTTGACCATCAGGAACTGACGAAGCTGGGCGTTTCGTCGGCGTTGGCGCATCATTATTTGAAGTCGGGATGGCTGACGCGGCTGGGACGCGGTGTGTTCATGTTTCCCAACGATACCTTGCGCCGGGACGATTGTTTGAAATTCCTGTCGCGTCGGGTGAAAGGCTTTCACGTCGGCGGCAAAACGGCTTTGGCCTGGCGTGGTGTCCGCCACAATCTGCCGGCACGGGAACCGCTCTCCTTGTGGGGTGAAGGGAAGACCCGATTCCCGGAATGGTTTCAGAAATTGTTTTCTGCGCGCTACACGACGCGAAACCCGTTTTCTTCCAAGCTGCCGAAAAACTTCGGCTTGCAGCCGCTGCCCGAAACACCTGACGGAGTTCTCGTCTCCGTGCCGGAAAGGGCATTGCTGGAAATGTTGAGTGAAGTCGGTGTTCACCAAGGAATCGAGGAGGCTCGCAATATCATGGAGGGGGCAAGGTCGCTGCGAGCGGAGGTGTTGACCACGCTGGTTAAGAACTGCCGGCGCGTCAAAGTTGTGCGGCTCTGTGTGAGCTGGGCCGAGGAATTGAATTTGCCCTGGGCAGCCGCAGCAAAAAAGGCGGCGGGAAAATCGCTTAGCAGTGGTCGCTGGACCACTCGCCTAAAAGATGGAACGCTGCTCGTGCTAAAACCGTAATGGATAAATCTTACATAGAAATCGTCCGGCTCTTGCTCGAAAGTGTGCCTGCAATTTTTGAGACGCCCCATTTCGCCATGAAAGGCGGCACGGCAATCAACCTGTTCATTGAGGACATGCCGCGGTTGTCGGTGGACATTGACGTGGTTTATACCGATCACCAAGCGACCCGTGACGAGGCGCTGAAATCCATTTCAAGCGGATTAGACGCCGTGCGGAAGCGACTCGCCAAAGTCGGTCTGGAGGCGGAAGTGTCCGCCACCAAGGATGGCGACGAAATCAAATTATTCCTCCGGCGCGGACACAATCAGGTGAAGGTTGAAGTAAATCACGTTTTCCGCGGAACCATTCTGCCGGTGGAAACCCGGCGGCTTGGTGATGCAGCACGGAAAGTTTTTACCACTGAGTTGTCCGTGGCGGTTCTGGCCGCGCCGGCACTTTACGGCAGCAAACTTGTCGCCGCGATGGATCGCCAGCATCCGCGCGACCTGTTCGATGTTCACGGTCTCTTCGAGCGAGGCGGACTCACGGGAGAGATGGTCGAATGTTTTGTCTGCTACCTCGCCGGCCACAACCGCCCGGTGCATGAAGTCTTGTTCTCGCGCGACGTGGATATGTCGTCAGCTTTTGAGAATGAGTTTACGGGCATGGCGCGGAATCCGGTCACGCTGGCAGGGTTGCAGCAGGTCCGCCGCAAACTGAAAAAGGAATTGCCCGCCGCGCTGACGGCGAACCAACGGCAATTCTTGCTTGGCCTCGTCGCAGGCGAACCCGATTGGCGGTTGATGAAATGTCCTCACTTATCACAGTTGCCGGCGATTCGGTGGAAGCTCCAAAATTTCGCCAAACTCCAGAAGTCGAATCCGGGCAAGTTTACTCAACAGGCCGACGAACTTCGTGCAAGACTTGCTGGGTTATCGGTTTGATATTGCTGCCACCGGGCACCGGACAAGTCGGTAAACGGACACCAAAATGGTTAAAACGAGTTTAGAAGGGTTCAGGCGATTTTGGGGCTGCGTAATAAATCCGAATATCCGCGAAGGCTTCCCCGGTTCGTTCCATCGCCAGTATGAGCCATCTTTTGGTCGGGTTGCGCTCCAAATCCCGAACCAAGAAAACGAATCGCACTGTCAGCTAAAACGTCAGCAAACGAAACAATGATGAGCAATCCCGTTGACTCACGGGAAAAAGACACCGGAGGGGTTTGAGTAAGCAGGGCTTTTTGGACTCATGTTCCGGTTGGTTAACGTGATATGTTTTTTGGAGTAACGATAGCAAGTTAAAACGAGCAGGGGGGCAGGGCGGTTCTATGCATAACGACTACAGGTTCTAAATCAACGAGTTAAGCTTGGTGCTGGACATGAGCCAGAAAAGTTTTTTTACTCATTCGCATGAAAAACAAGCGATTGAGTTTGACGGACGCCGCCGAAGCAG
>JBBRPK010000114.1:0-19051 GCA_038228235.1 Verrucomicrobiota bacterium | reverse complement strand
TTTGGAGTTTAATGAATTCGGTCACTGTTTGGTGACCGGAATTCCCGGAGTGATTCGATGCGTTTTTTTGCATACATCAATCACTGGCCAAACAGTGGCCCTCTTGGCTACTGAATAGTTACGGCTAAGAGCCTGTTTTAAAATTCCGTGGGGCCCTGTTTTCGGGGAAAAGGCCGGATGGCGAGGCGTGACGAGGGGAGCATATCCGCCAGCGATCTGCCACCGAGGAGCAACGAAGCCAGTCGGCCTTTTCCCCGAAAACCCTCCGGGCGGCGGGTCTTTTGTCTGCGGCCTGCGTTGACTCGGCCGTCACAGCCCGCTACGGGGATGCTCCGGCCTCGCCGCCTTGGCCACAGCCAAAATCCCTCGCCGCAGGACCCCACGCAATTTTAAAACAGGCTCTTAGGCTATTCTACCCAATATTTGGAGTATTCCAGGCGGTTGAATAGATTCAATGGGGGCGTAGTCGATCCTATGGGACAATTGCTCGTGGATGGCAAGGGCCGATAACCGGCTCCCAAAAGCAGCAAAAGAACGTGAGAAGTTTATGAATACCCAGTTTTTTCGGGTTTCGGTTTTGGTGGCGGCAGTCGGCAGCTTGGTGCTGTGTTCGGGGTGTGCAGAGGAGGGGAAGGCGCAAACGGCAGTGCCCGTATTTACTGGGCCGCCCCCTGCTGATTCCGCCCAGCCTCCAGGCCCGCGAGCAGAGTTGGAAAGCGCCCAGGCTGGGCCCGCTCAGCCTGCGGTGAAAGTAGTGCAGGCGCCAGTGCCGCCCGCCGAGATAAACCCTTCTCCGGCTTTAGCTGAGGTACTCAAGCTAGTACACGCAGGCGTAGGCGATGAAGTCCTTTTAGGTTTTATCGGTAAATCCACTCAGCCATTTAGCATCACCTCTGACCAAATTGTTTATCTCAATGATCTCGGAGTTTCGACAGGAGTCATCACTTCCTTGATAAAGCATGATTCAGGGGCCGAGATGGGCCTGGCCCAAAGCGCAGTCGCTGGTTCGCTGCCGCCCGCGAGCCAGAACGTTCAAACTCCTGGTCCGGTATCCAGCGACTCCAGGATTTACGCCACTACGCCGGCTGTGACAGTCGAGCAACCCGTTGTGGCGCCAGAATTCGACGCTTCGCTTTCGCCTTACGGAAGCTGGATTGAGGTGGAGGGCTATGGGCGCTGCTGGCAGCCCACAGTAGCAATAGCGGCTCCGGCCTGGCGCCCGTATTGTGATCGGGGCCACTGGCTCTGGTCGGATTGCGGATGGTATTGGTATTCGGATTATTCCTGGGGCTGGGCGCCGTTTCATTATGGGCGTTGGTGTTCTTATCCGCAAGTGGGCTGGTTTTGGGTGCCGGACACCTGTTGGGGTCCGTCATGGGTGAGTTGGCGGCACAACGCCGGGTACTGTGGCTGGGCGCCACTGCCACCCTCGGCAAGTTTTGTGGCTGGAATTGGGTTCAGTCACCACGGCATTCACGTTGGTTTTGGCTTCGATTTCGGGCTGACGGCCAGCCTCTATACATTCGTGCCTCTGGGCCATTTGCATGATCGGTCCTTCCAAAATCACCGCGTGTCGGGCAGCCAGGCGACGGTCATCTATAATAATTCGACAGTCATAAATAATTATGTCGTCAACAATAAGGGGACGGTTATTAATCAGGGTGTCGGCGTGGACAAAGTAGCCCATGCCGCAGGGCATGCCATTCCCACAGTGGCCGTGCAAACCGCTCAGGCGGGAATGCCCGGGGCGGGAGGAACAAGGATTCGTCATGAACAACTGGTAAACCACGGTTCCGGCCTTGCAGTCGTGCGACCTCAGCTCAACGTTCAGACCAAACCCATGGCCCATTCTTCAGCCGCAACTCAACCGGTGCTGAGGCAAGATCCGTTGGTTGCCAATAGTTCCGCGCCACTCACAAGAACACCTTCAATTCCCCCTGTGGGCCAACATGGCATGACCCCGCAGCCGGAGCGGAACCGGCCATTAAACATGACCGGCCAGCCCACACCTGCTCTCCATTCCTCCACCGTGACCCCATTCAGGCAAGATCAAGCGGCGGGCAACAGGCTGCCGCCGGTCACGAGAACACCTCCTGTGCTATCTTCCCAACATGCAATGCTCTCGCCCCCGGTTCAGCCGCCCCGCACGCTCAACGTGACACCTCAACCCGCCCCCAAGGCAGAGACCTACCGGATTTATGCCGATCCGCCGAGCGCTTCCAGGGCGCAAAATTTCGCGGCGTCCCCAGTGCGCTCCGCGCCTGCTTATACTTCGCCAGCGGTCCCTATGCATCCCCGGCCTCAACTCACTCAGATGCCAAGCGCGGGCGCACCGAATTATCATTATTATGCGGCGCCCGCCCAAGTTCCCATGGCCAGCCACGCCGCCGCTTCGGCTCCAGCATATTCTCATTCTGCTCCATCGCATGCTGCTCCGCCCTCGGCGCCGCGTTCCAGCGGAAACAGAAATAACTAATTCCAATTCGCGTTCAAGGTGAGCCTGATTGGCTCGTCCTTTGGGCGCGGGCTTCGTTGCTCGCTCGTTACAGATCGCTGCGGGTATGCGCCTCGCTGAGAAGATAAAACATGCTCGATCCCCAAGTGCTGCTCGCCGCTTATCGCCACGGGATTTTCCCGATGGCCATCAAAGGTAAAAATGAGATTGGCTGGTTTTCGCCGGATCCGCGGGCGTTGATCCCGTTGGATGGGCGATTTCATATCCCGAGAGGATTGGAGCGAACTTTGAAACAAAAGAGATTTGAAACGACATTCGACACGGAGTTTGAACCTGTAATCAGAGCCTGCGCCACCAGCCACGGGGAGACGTGGATTTCAGAAGAGATCATCCAAAGCTACTGCGAACTTCATCGGCAGGGCCACGCCCATAGTGTGGAGTGCCGGTGTGAAAGCAAGCTGGCCGGCGGGCTTTACGGAGTGTCTATCGGCGGGGCCTTTTTCGGGGAGAGCATGTTTCACCGCCAGCGTGACGGCTCCAAAGTCGCATTGGTGGCATTGGTGGAACGGCTGCGTTCGAGCCACTTTGCCTTGCTGGATACACAGTGGATGACGCAGCATCTCGCCCGTTTCGGGACATTTTTGATCGCAAAAAGCGATTACCTTCGGCTGTTGGCCGGAGCCGTGGTACAAAACTGTCAATTTTGATCTGGTACTTTCCCCTAAGCAAATTTGCGTATTTTTTCCGTAGCATAACTGCTACCCAGCCTGTTAATATGGCCGCTAGAAATCCAGTTTGCAAATGCCAATGCCACAACCATCCACGACGGGAGCTCAGACATGGCGTCTGCGAGGGCTGCTGGCAAACCACGGCCGAAAAACCGTCATCGTAACCATCCTGGTCCAGGTGGTGGTTCTCCTGTTGGGAATGGTGGATTATGCGACAGGGGTAAAATTGCAATTCGCAATCATTTATCTGGCGCCTGTCTCCTTCGCTGCTCTGCGGGGAGGGCTCGTGAGTGGAGTAGTAACCTCGGCTGCGAGCACCGCAGCCTGGTTTCTGGCCCAGAGATTTAGCGGCGGGGACTACGGGACCGGATGGGTTTCCTGCTGGAACGCTCTCGGACGGCTGGCCGGGTTTTCGCTCATGGCCATCTTCCTGGCCCGCAGCCATCGGTTAAACAACCGCCTTTCCGAAAAAGCGCAAAGCCTGTCTCTGGAAATCGAGAAGCGCAAGCGAACGGAAAAGATTTACCTGGATGAAAAGGAGATTCTGCAATTCATCGCTTGCGACCGGCCGCTAAACGAAATCCTGGAAACTTTGACGCGAAAAATCGAGGAATGGTATGAAGGCATGCTTTGCTCCTTGTTTTTATTCGATGGGCAAGACAAGCGGTTCGTGCGTTTAGTCGCACCAAGTCTCCCCCAGGCTTTTCAAAAGCAAATCCAGCTCGAGCCTCACAATCAAACTCTCTTACGGACGAGCGGAGCCAAAATGGCTGCGGAAACGTTCCACACGGATCTGCTGGCTGATCCGGCCTGGGCCGATTTTAGGCAGATCGCCTCGGCTTATGAACTGTGCCCTCGGTCGTCCAAAGCCATCATTTCCGCCACCGGGGATTTATTGGGCTTCGTGGTCATTTTTTCTCATCGGAACGATGTCATGGTTCTTTCAGATCTGGCGCTATTCGAAAAGGCGCGCGCCATTGCCTCCATCGCCATCGAACGATCCCGACTGAACAAGGAATTGCGCAAGCTTTCGGAAATGGTCATCAACGCGCAGGAAGCGGAGCGCAGACGCATCGCGCGGGACCTGCATGACAGCGTAAACCAACTTCTTTCCACGGTGACTTTTCGGATGGGCATGATCGGCGAAGCCGTGGCCGCCAGCCATCAGGAGTTGACCGAAGACTGCGAAAAAGCGAAGCAGCTTCTGACCAAAGGGATTGATGAAATCCACCGCATCTCCGAGGGTTTAAGGCCCAGCGAATTGGATGCCCTTGGGCTGGCGGCGGCGCTTCGCAGCTTATGCCGCGAGTTCCAGCAAAAGACCAAGCTGAAGTTGAGGTTCGATTTGGATCTTTCCTCCAAGCGCCTCTCCGATGGGGTGGAACTCACGCTCTATCGCATCATCCAGGAGGCGCTGAATAACATCGAAAAACATTCGGGAGCGAGCGAGGCGAGCCTGCGGCTGGCGGAGAGTGGGCCCAATCTGAACCTGACCATTCATGATAATGGAAAAGGCCTGGAGGCCCTTGCGGAGAAGAGGAAATCAGGCATGGGATTGCTCAACATGCGGGAGCGCGCCGCCTTTTTGGGAGGGACCTTTTCCATCCGGTCCACTCAAAAGGAAGGCACCGAAATTGCTGTTAGAATCCCCTTGCTGGATTCGATGGTGGAGGGAACGGAATTGAGGAAGACAGATGAAATTGAAAATCAGAGTGTTATTGGTGGATGACCACCCCCTTGTCCTGGAAGGCGTGCGCGCCTCCCTGCTCAGGCATGAGCGGTTCGAAATTGTGGGCGAGGCTTCGAACGGACATGAAGCCATCCACCGCGCCCAGGTCTGCTCACCGGATGTGGTGGTGATGGATATCACGATGCCGGGCATGAATGGATTGGAAGCGACCAAGTGTCTGCAGAGGCTTTGTCCGCAAAGCAAAGTGCTGTTCCTCACCGTGCATGAAAAAAGCGAGTTCGTTCGGGAGATGGTCCAATCCGGGGCGCGCGGCTACATCCGCAAAAACACTTCGCCAACCGAGTTTATTTCAGCCATCGAATCTGTTCATCGGGGCGAGTTGGTTTACAAGCCCGATGTCGCCCAGGCCTTTTTTCACGATTACATTCTGAACCGGGGACGGGAGGAAAATTCGCAGCCCAAGCGGCTCTCGAAGCGAGAGTATGAAGTCCTTGGCCTGCTTGTGCAGGGGTTGGCTAACAAGGAAATCGCGGATAAGTTGCAACTCAGCGTCCGCACGGTGGAAAAGCACCGCCAGCGCATTATGCGAAAGCTGGACGTTCACAAAGCCACCGAACTGGTAAAATTCGCCATCACCAGAGGATTAGTGAACTTGAATACGCTTTAGAGCCTGTTTTAAAATTGAGTGGGGTCCTGCGGCGAGGGATTTTGGCTGTGGGCAAGGCGGCGAGGCCGGAGCATCCTCGCAGCGGGCTGTGACGGCTGAGTCAACGCAGGCCGCAGACAAAAGACCCGCCGCCCGGAGGGTTTTCGTACGCCGACTGGCTTCGTGGCTCCTCGGTCACAGACCCCTGGCGGATATGCTCGCCTCGTCGCGCCTCGCCATCCGGCCTTTTCCCCGAAAACAGGACCCCACGGAATTTTAAAACAGGCTCTTAGCAGTGAGGCGCTCACTTGCCAATGCCACGTTCGCTTTGACGAATGAATTTGATTAGATGCTGAATCTCAGGAGCCGGGGGCAACTCCGTTTCAATGCGGCTCAGGGCGTTCGAAATGGTCAAGCCTTCGCGGAAAAGAATCTTGTAAGCGTGTTTGAGGGCGGATTGGGCTGCGGCGGGCACCCCGTTGCGTTCCAAGCCCACCTTGTTAATGGTGCGTGTTTCTGCCGGATTACCATCGGCCATCATGTAGGGCGGCACGTCCTGCACCACTTTTGAACAACCGCCGATGATTGACATCCGGCCAATGCGGCAGAATTGGTGAATGGCGGCCAGACCGCCGATGATGGCAAAGTCCTCGACCTGCACGTGCCCGCCCAGCGTGGCGACGTTGGACATGATGATGTGATTCCCAAGCGTGACGTTATGAGCCAGATGGCAATAGGCCAGGATATGGTTGTGTGAGCCGATTCTCGTCGCTTCGCCATCGCCCGTCGCACTGTTGACAGTGACATATTCCCGGAAAGTGTTGCGGTCGCCGATCTGCGTCCGAGTGATGCCGCCTTTCCATTTTAAATCCTGGGTCTTGAGTCCAATGCTGGCAAAGGGAAAAACCTCATTTTCCTCCCCCAGAGTCGTGTGGCCGTCCACGACCACATGCGAATGCAAGCGGCAAGCCCGACCCAGGCTAACTTCCGCGCCCACCACGCAATAGGGCCCAATAAGGCAGCCCGAACTGATTTCTGCTTTGGCGTGAATGACGGCCGTGGGGTGGATATTAGTCATGCAAGATTGGATTTCATTGTTCGCGCGGCGCTGCTACTTATCCACAAGCATAAAGGTAACTTCGGCTTCGCTGACCGGTTCGGAGTTGACATAGCAAATGCCCTTGGCTTTGCCGATTTTACCGCGCGCCTTGGTCAATTCCACATCGATGACAAGCACATCGCCGGGGCGGACCGGTTTGCGCCACTTGACACTTTCAGCGGCCATGAAGTAGGCAATGCGGCCAAAGTTCTCTGCTTGTTTGAGCATCAAAATGCCTGCCACCTGCGCGATGGCTTCCAATTGCAGCACCCCGGGCAGAATGGGGTGTCCTGGGAAAT
The DNA here is from genome assembly GCA_038228235.1 of Verrucomicrobiota bacterium. GTDB lineage: Bacteria > Verrucomicrobiota > Verrucomicrobiia > Limisphaerales > JBBRPK01 > JBBRPK01. Next base: position 12,134 of record JBBRPK010000114.1, on the reverse strand, counting down.
GCCCCGCGAACCAAGGTTCATTTATGCTGATATTTTTTGCAGCCGTGATTTTGTTGCCGTCGATTTTGAGCACCTTGTCCACCATCAAAAAAGGCTGCCGATGGGGCAAAATCTTCATGACCTGTGTGATATCCAAGGCGCCCCCATTTAAGACGGCATCGATAATGGCCTGCTCGCCCGGGCCGCTATGAAGGTTTTCGGACGGCGGAGTGAATGCGTGGATGGCTTCCAGCGGTTTGCGCATCTGCGCATGGATAAGTCGAGCCAGTTCACAATTGGAAGTGTGGCTCGGCCTCACCGCGACAATATGCCCGCAAAGCGGCCGCCCTAGCAATGACATGTCCCCAAGGATGTCGAGGATTTTATGGCGGACGAATTCCTCCGGATAACGGAGCGGTTCCGTAGTCAGCACGGCGTCATCGCGGATCACAACCGCGTTTTCCAGACTGCCGCCTTTGATCAGGCCGTTCTTAATGAGATGCTCGATCTCTTCAAAAAAGCAAAAGGTGCGGGCATGGGCCAAATCTTTTTCCCAGACTTCGGGTGTCAAGTCCACGCTTAAAAATTGGGAGAAACGCCCTTCTTTATCCGCGCTGGTGCAGGATATTTTCAAATGCGGATGGGGAAAGACCGAGATGAGAGTATCTTGGGTTTGCAACTGCAAGGGTGAACTGACCTGGTAAGGCTCGCGTTTTTCGCCCTGGGCAGCGATGCCAGCGGCCTCAATCAGCTTGCAGTAATCCCGCGCGCTTCCATCCGCTATGGGCGGTTCATTCGCGTCTAATTCGATGACGGCGTTATCAACCTCGTAACCAGCAAAAGTTGCCAGGACATGCTCAACAGTTTGAATTCGGGCGTTGCCCTTGCCCAGGGTGGTGGAGCGATTAGTCTGGACCACATTTTCAATCCTCGCCTCGATCTCGGGCTTTCCTTCCAAATCGACACGGCGGAAACGAATTCCCCGATCAGCCAGGGCCGGAAGAAAGGTCATATTGACTCGATTGCCGCTGTGCAAGCCGACCCCTGCGTAACTCACGCTTTGCTGCAGCGTTTGCTGTTGTGACACAACCCGATTAAACGAAGCAGAGCGCCCTTTGGCAAGACCAACTGAAACTGCGCGGATTGATTTGGAGTCTTTACGATTACGAAAACAATAACGAGTCTGGCTTAATGCAGGAGCTTGACGTTCCCTTCCATATCAACCGAAATCTCGCGCGCGCCGGGTGGGACAACTCCGGTCATTGTCTTGCCCCCCGGCCAGCGCACGCGGAGCTGAGTGGGCACAGCAGGAGTTCCCAATACCTGCACCACGCTATCATGCGACGAGTAACCGGCGCCGGCATGGATTTCGCGAGCTGGCCCCATTGTGTCGCCCATGATTAGCCGCAGGCTGGCCCCAATGCCGTTTGGATTTCCTGCCGGGCCTTTCAAACGCACTCTTAATCCAGGGCGCCCGCGTGTGTTTTTGTAAAGCTTGGTCTCGGCGGCATTTTGCGTCACGACAAGATCCACCCGGCCATCTCCATCATAATCGCACAGGGCTGCGCCGCGCTGCTCGCCATATATCTTCACGCCGCTCTCCTGGCCCGGCACGTCCGCGAATTCCCCTTTTCCATTGCCCCGCAGCCACAAACCGCGTCCGGCATCGGCGCGTGACGTTTCCGGCTGGACGGCGAAAAAATTCTGGCTGAGGAAAATGTCTTCATGGCCATCACCATCCAAATCGCCGACGCACCCGGCAAAGGCCGGCGCCATTTGGGCGGGGAAAGGCAGCGGAATGGCCTCGAAGCGATCGCCTCGATTCAGAAAAAGGGTGGACTCCAGCCAATTGGCTCGCAGTTGTTTCGCCGTTTTCAGGCGTTCCCCATAGATTTCCTCCACGCTCGCTTTCGAATAAGCCTCATAACTGCCCATTCGCTCCTGCACGGAGGGCATGGCCGGCCCGAGGCGGTGCAAAGGCGCGAACGGAACCACCTTGTTCATGACGGAATCGAAATAGGCTTCTACGATGTCCACCGCCCCATTGCCAGCCAGATCCCCATAATAAATCCGCAGAGGTTGGGCGCGGAAGCTTTCATATTTCGTATTGCGACCCCAGTTGGACGCGACGATATCCAGGCGGCCATCCCCATCGAAATCCCCTGCCGCGACGCCGTTCCACCAGCCGTTTAGTTGGTTCATGGAAGAAACTTGCGCGTTGGTAGTGATCAGTGGTGCATCCCAGGGTGTTAGTTTGCCATGGTTATTCCGGAAGATCCGGATGGGACCCCATTCGCAGGCCAGAATCAACTCCGGAAGGCCATCGCCATCCAGATCACTAAAGAGCGCGGCGCTAACCAGTCCGATATGGGCGAGGGCTCGGGTGTTTTCCACATCAGGCACAAATTTGGCCCCTCGACCCCTGAACAGGAGCGAGGACGCCGGCTCTGGATAACGGCCCGCTATCACTCTCCCGCCGACAAACAGATCCAAAGTGCCGTCCCCATCAATGTCCGCCATCGCCAGGGGGCCAGTGCTGGATTCCTGCGCGGGCAGAATGTCTTCGACGCTTTTGCCGGCGATATCATATTGGCGCACACAACTCCCCATAACCAAACCATCCTCATAGTTGGCCGAACCGACCAGCAAAGACACCTTTCCAGGGGCTATTTGCCAGGGCAGCACCGTGGTCTGATCTCGTGTGACAAGTTGTGAAAAAGGCGCTTCCGTGAACCGCTTAAAATTACCGTGCGCATCATTGCGGAAGGCCGCCAACTGGCCGCCGCGACCACTGGCAATGATCAGATCGTCCCACCCATCTCCATCAAGGTCGAACCAGCTCACCCCTGGGCCAAGCTGGCTGAGGCGGTTCGGCAGCAGAGGCTGGAGCGCAAAATCATCGAAGAGATCCTCATGATGTTTGTGTCCCAATGAACCGCTCACGTCCTCGAAATAGACGGGACCTGCGACATTGGATCTCGGAGGTGGGACTTCAGGCTTTGCGCTTTGGACCTCTTCATCGACTTCATAGAGGCAATTCGGTTTGGCGCCAGGGACAAAACTGCGCGCGCCGTTGCGCCATGTGACCTCGATGGTGAGGCGATTAGTAACGCTCCCAGCGGCAAAGACTCGCATCGGATCATCGCTCGAGAGGTATCGGCCGCCGCAGATCATTTCCTGAGTTTGTGCGACGGGGCCGCCCGTCACCTTGATCCTGGCGCCGATGCCCCGAGTATTGGGCGGCTTCCCTTTCAGGCGGACTGCCAGCCTCGGGGCCGCAGTCTCATTTCGATAGACGCCCGCGACACCGTTCATATTATTGATCACGACATCGAGATCGCCATCATTATCCAAATCCGCCAGAGCCATTCCCTGGCCTATACTCTCGGTGTTAAATCCCCAGAGTGCGCTTGTATCTTCAAAGGTTAGATGCCCCGAATTACGGAAGGCCACTTTGGCCGCGGGGAGCGCTGGAAAAACCCTGCGCAGGCGAAGCTGCTCCAGAGAGGACATCTGAGCGCCCTTCTTCATTGCTTCCACTCGCTTGAGGAAATCTACGTTCATGCCATCACGCTGGAAACCATTTGAAATGAGCAAGTCTTCGTAGCCATCCAGATCCACATCGAGGAAGATGGGGGTCCAGGACCATTCAGAGGCTTCGACGCCGCTGAACTGCGCAATTTCCATATAAGTGCTGTCGCCGCGGTTCAAGAACAGTGTGTTTCGAGAGGATTGGGGCCGGTTCTCGATGGCGCCCAGGGGCAGAATTTCAGGCCTGATATCAATCCGTTGCTGATGACGCCGCTGATGCTGGCGGCTGAGCATATCCACCACGAAAAAATCGTCGAAACCGTCTCGATTGATATCCGCGAAATCCACCCCCATCGAGGTCAAGGAGGTCTGGCGCACGGCCAGGGGGTTTATGGCTCGAAAACTTCCCTTGCCGTTATTGATCCAGATTCGGTCGGGTGAGCTAAAATCATTGCAAACATAGATGTCAGGAGCGCCGTCGCCATTGAGGTCGCGGAACATGACGGCCAAACCCCAATCAAAAGGGGCTTGGGCCAGAGGACTGCCTTTCTCATTCAGGAAGGCGCCGTCCGTCCATGAGACGGGAGTGAAATTTCCTTTGCCATCATTGCGATAGAGGACATCTGGTTCGCCATTTTCCTCCGGCAGAAATGTGCCCCCCTTTTGGCCGACGGTGGCGTGAAAGTTAAATCGGTTGGTCAAATCCGGCTCGGTCAAAAGCCGGCCATTAATGGCATCGACCACCGGCTGGCGATTGGCATCAAGGCGAAAGGAGAATTTTGTATTTGGCTGATCTCGAAAGGTGACAATGCGGTAGTTGGCCACATACAAATCCAGATTTCCATTGCCTCTGAGGTCTCCCATGGCCATGGACATCCCGCACCGGTTTGGGTTCAGGGGCCCTCCGCGCGTGGATTCAGTGAAGTGTCCCTTGCCATCGTTCAAAAAGACATGGGTGCCGCCGGCGATCGAATTCACGATCAGGTCCAGGTCGCCATCTCCATCAACATCGGCCAGCAGCGCTCCGGTAGCATCCAGGTTTGGGCAAGCAACGCCGGCAGCTTCGGTAATATCTTCAAATTTCCAATTGCCCAAATTCCGATAAAGCTTGTTTGGACCATCCAGCCCGCAGAAATATAAATCGCACCATCCGTCCCCATCCACGTCCCCGCATGCGACTCCGGAGCCATTGAGGAGAATTTGATTTGTTAAGTGGCGTTCCTGGGCCAGGAAATTGGTAAAAAAGATGCCTGTTGCCTCCGGCGCCAGCAAAGAGAATCCAGTCTTGCCTGTTTTTGGGAGTAACAGTTCGGCGAAACGATAGCCATTTCCTTCCTGCCATTGAGGCGCGCCTGCTCCAACAATACTAGTCCGAGGCGCGAGCCAAAAGCCACAGGCCAAGGACCAACAGCCCAGGCTTACCCACATGCCATGCTTCCCTGAGCCGCGTCGGGCGTTGCTAGGTTTCATCGCCTAACGATCTACCGGACTTTTCCCCGGTTGTAAATCGCAAGCGGGCCTTTGACGGAAAGAAGATCACTGACCCGAAACTGCTTCGTGAGCTTTACGACACGGAGGCCGACTGGAAGCTCCTCATGGGGTACCGCTTCAAAGGCTGCTTGCCCCCAACTCGAAAGCCGAACGGCCATCCTCCGTCCTCCAAGCGCCGCACGACAGCCCCCGGCAAGACCGGCAAACGCAACGCGACGGCGCGCTGAAAATTCCATTTCTGGAAGAAGTGTGGCGGATGCAGGACCGGTTAACCTCAGAAGCCGGCTATCACGTGGGCCGCTCTGGGGACTGAGGTGGCCAACTGGCTGATGGTTAAATCAGCGGCTTTCATCGAGCAAATGTTAATCCGGAGCGGAGAGACCGTCAATTTGCAGAAATGGTGGCGCAGCTTTTTTTGCTCGGCAGAGATTCGTTCTCAGCTATAATGGCTCGAATAATGGCGTTGAAAGCCCATACCCTGATGCGCGGCGGAGTCTTTTTTGCTGGCTGGATATTAGCAATGTCCTTCGCCGGCTCGAATCTTCAGGCGGCGGACGCCCTGGATTGGCAATCGGGAAAAGGCTATCGCAGCCGGGAATTAAAACTTCCTGCCACCGGTCGAACTTTCCTGGAGCGCTTGCCGGTGGCGCGCACGGGAATTTCCTTTAGCAACTCCGTTTCCGAAGAACAAGCCTTGGAAAGCTCTCTGCTCACCAGCGGCTCGGGCGTGGCAGCGGGCGACGTGGACGGCGATGGTTGGTGCGACCTCTACTTTTGCGGAATGGAAAATGGGAATGTGCTTTATCGAAACCTGGGCAACTGGCGCTTCGAGGACGTGACCGCTGCCGCGGGAGTGGTGTGCGCGGGACAACACTCCACGGGAGCAGTCTTTGCGGATGTGGATGGCGATGGCGACTTGGATTTGCTGGTGACGGCCCTGGGAGGAGGAACCCGGCTATTCCTCAACGACGGCAAGGGACATTTCACGGAATCAACTGATTCCGGGCTGGTGAGGAAGTTCGGGAGCACCTCTATGGCCCTCGCGGACATCGATGGCAACGGGACGCTGGATCTCTATGTGGCCAACTACGCGACCACAAAAATCGAGGACCATCCAAATGCGAGATTCTCTTCCAAAACGGTGGATGGCAAAATAGTCCTGACGGCGATTGACGGGGTATCGACTGCTTCTCCCGAATTAACCAATCGCTACTTCGTGGATGCGCAGAAGATTGTGCGGGAACGCGGCGAGCCTGATATCCTTTATCTCAACGACGGTCATGGAAAGTTCAAGCCGGTCTCGTGGACGGACGGGTCGTTTCTGGACGAAACAGGGAAGCCGCTCACTTTGCCTCCTTATGACTTTGGGCTTTCAGCGATGTTTAGAGACATGAATGGGGATGGGACGCCGGATCTTTACGTTTGCAACGACTTGTTCTCGCCGGACCGGATTTGGATAAATGATGGCCGGGGCCACTTTCGGGCCCTGTCCAACCTGGCCGTGCGCAATACCTGCCGGTTTTCCATGGGAGTGGATTTCGCAGACCTCAACCGCGACGGATTGGACGAGTTTCTGGTGGTGGACATGCTCAGTCGGGACCACCAGCGCAAAAAAGTTCAAACCGTGGGTGTGCCAGCGCTCTTTCTGCCCATAGGCCTGATCGATGACCGCCCACAATACCGGCGGAATACCCTTTTCTTAAATCGCGGAGACGGCACCTATGCAGAAATTGCGCAGTTCAGCGGGTTAGAGGCGACCGAATGGACGTGGATGCCTCTTTTTTTGGATGTGGACCTGGACGGTTTTGAGGATGTTCTTATGACGACAGGTTATCATCGTGACTCGCTCAATGCGGATGCGGTGGCAAAAATTCTGGCCATCCGGCGCGAACGGAAGCTATCGGATGTCGAACAGCGCCTGCTTAAAAAGCAGTACTATCCCACCCTTCATTTACCCAATCAGGCGTTTCGCAACCGAGGCGATTTAACTTTTGAGGATACCGCCCATCAATGGGGATTTGATTATGTCGGCATGTCCCATGGAATTTGCCTGGCAGACTTGGATAATGATGGAGATCTGGACGTGATTGTGAACACCCTCAACGACGCCGCCGGCATCTACCGCAATGAAACTGTGGCTCCAAGGGTCGCCGTGCGGCTGAAGGGCAAAGCACCCAACACCCGCGGCATAGGAGCAAAAATAAAATTCTCCGGCGGGCCGGTCCCGCAGAGCCAGGAAATGATTTGCGGCGGCCGTTATTTGTCGGGAGATGACAACGAACGGGTCTTCGCCGCGGGAAATCCGAGCAATCGTTTCACAATTGAGGTGACCTGGCGAAATGGCGCGCGTAGTTCAGTTTCTGACGCCAGGCCAAATTACCTCTATGAGATCGATGAATCGGGCGCGCAACCCGTGCCAAGTCCAAAAGATAAAGTTAACAGTCCGGCGCTCTTTCGAGACGTTAGCCACTTGATCAAGCACACGCATGTCGAAGAATGGTTCGATGACTTCGAACGCCAGCCGCTCCTAACCAAAAAACTCAGCCAACTCGGGCCGGGGGTTAGTTGGTACGACGTGGACGGCGATGGGTGGGATGACTTAATTATCGGCAGCGGCAAAGGCGGACAGTTAGCGGTCTATCGGAATGATGGTCACGGGGGCTTCCAGCGACGGGATGGGGCGCCCGCCAACCAGCCCGTGACCCGGGATCAAACCACCATTCTAGGCTGGCGCGATGCTGTCGGCCAACCCGTTCTTTTGGCGGGCTCGTCCAATTATGAGGACGGCATGGGAACCGGCAGTTGCGTTCGGCAATATAATTTTGGCAAGAATATCGTGGAGGAGAGCCTGCCCGGATCACCCATTTCGACCGGCCCCCTGGCCATGGCCGATGTCGATGGCGACGGGGTTTTGGATCTCTTTGTGGGGGGGCGAGTAATACCGGGCGCTTACCCGGAGTCTCCCGGCTCGCTTCTATTTCGAGGAGGCAAAGGCAATTTTTCTTTGGATGAGGAAAATTCCAAGACGCTCAGCCGGGTGGGAATGGTTAGCAGCGCCGTTTTCAGCGACCTTGATGGGGACGGTTTTCCGGAGCTAATCCTGGCTTGTGAATGGGGGCCGGTAAAAGTGTTTCGAAATGAGAAAGGCAAACTCCGCGACGCCACCCGGAAGCTGGGCCTCGACAAGTATATTGGGTGGTGGAACAGCGTGGCGGTGGGCGATTTCGATGGCGACGGAAGACTGGATATCGTGGCCGGCAATTGGGGGCGGAATAGCAAATACCAGAGCTATCGTGAACAGCCTTTGCGGATTTTTTATGGCGAATGGCGCGCCAAGGGGCTGCTGGACTCGATGGAAGCCTATTACGACAGCCGAACAAAAAGAATAGTGCCCTGGTGTACTTTCGCCGTTGCAAGAGCCTTGCCTTGGATCGCGGAGCGATTTGATAGCTCGGAGGCTTTCGGGGCGGCGAGCGTTTCGGACCTCTTAAAAGACCAGCAGAATGCCACGCGCATGCTGAGCGCGAATTGGCTGGAAACGACCCTCTTTTTTAATCGCGGCGATCACTTCGAAGCCCAAGCCCTCCCCAGGGAAGCGCAGTTGTCCCCGGCCTTTGGAATTAGTGTCGGCGACCTGGACGGCGATGGGAACGAGGACATTTTTTTGAGCCAGAATTTTTTTGCGGTCGATGGAGACACTTCGCGCTACGACGCGGGCCGCGGGTTATGGCTGGCAGGCGATGGGCACGGCCACTTTCGCGCCGTGTCCGGCCAGGAGAGCGGCATTAAAGTCTACGGAGAGCAGCGGGGCTGCGCTTTGTGCGATTACGACGGAGATGGCCGCCTTGACCTGGTAGTGACGCAGAATGGTGCGGAAACCAAGCTCTATCATAATGAGGGCGCCAAACCAGGACTGAGAGTGCGCCTGATCGGACCGGCCGGAAATCCAGCCGCCATCGGCGCCAGCCTTCGGCTCCAGTTTGGGGGCAAGCCCGGTCCCGCCCGAGAAATTCATGCCGGGAGCGGTTACTGGTCGCAGGATAGCGCAGTGCAAGTGTTTGGAACACCGGAACCGCCCACCAACATCTGGGTGCGCTGGCCAGGGGGGAAGACCTCCAGCGCAGACCTGCCTGCCGGAGCCCGGGAAATCTCGGTTGACATGGCCGGAGAGGTAAAGCTACTCCGGTAATTGCGCCGGCTCGGAGACCCGCGCTCCGGCCAGCGCCTCATTCACCGCTCTGCGACGCCGTATTTTCAGTCATTCTGCATCCAGCCTTTGCCGGGGACATATTCCCGGCTGCCCGAGTGAGTCGCGCAGCCGGCCACCGCCAAGGCCCCCGCCAGCAAAATCAGCAACAAGTATTTCGACATGGTTAGAGATTAAACGAGATTGCCAGCACGGCAAGTCTGTCGCAAATTTGAGGCGCAGAGAATCCGAAATGGCGACGGCAGCGAAATCGTTAAAAGGTCAGTTGATCCTGGATCAGGGGAAGCTGCGCGGTTCCTTTTTTCATCGCGGCGTGATTCTGATTTGCGAGCACGATTCGGAGGGGGCCTTCGGTTTGGTTCTGAACCATTCCACCAAGAACAAGGTGGGCGATGCGGTTGTCGCTAAACTGCCCGAGGCCTTAAAAGAACAGCAACTTTATCTGGGCGGCCCCGTCCAGCCGCAAGCGCTGAGCTTTTTGCACAATGACGCTTATCTCCCCGATGCCAACGTGCTGCCCAACCTGAATCTTGGACATTCGCTTGATTCCCTGCTCGATATCGCCGACTCCTTTTCCAGCACGCAACGCGTCAAAATTTTCGCCGGCTATGCCGGTTGGAGTCCTGGACAGCTTGACGGAGAGATGGAGCGCGACACCTGGATGACCCATCCGGCTTCCCTGGAATTGATTTTCCATCCCCAACCCGAAGATCTTTGGCAAGTGATCCTGCGCGAGAAAGGGTGGAAGTATAAGTTGATTGCCGAGGCCCCGGACGACGCATCCTGGAATTAAAACGAGTTAAAACGATCTGCACCACGGGGACCCATCCCCTCGGTTGGTTTCGCATCGGTTCGGAGGGGATTGTCTAACTCATCGGCCTGCGCCGAAATCTAAAATATATTCTGGGAACGACAGCCCTTTTCGATGGACTCGTTCGGCCTGGCTCATTGCGGGGTGCCAGCCTTCAGCCGGCCTTCATCCAGATCGATGAACTCAAACATCGTCTGCACGGTGCCCGGCGGAAGGCCGATTTCCGCCAGGCGCTCATTCAACCGCTGCGTCCCGGCATCGCGCCAGCCGCGTTTGGTCATGAACCCATTCCACACATCGATTTCCTCCTCGCTCGGTTTGCGGCCATGCGCGAAGGCCCAGGCCAGCAACTCCGAATCGCTGCCGCCTTTGAGCGTTTCCGCTTCCAGTGCCGCGTAGTCAATCTGGAGGAACGTGCAGCAGCGCGAGTCAAAAGTGCCCTTCATGGCCGCGCCCCGGGACGCCTGCCAGCCTTCGGGCAATTTTCCCGCCGCGGAAAGCCGGATCTTGTCCAGCATCCGGCCGAAATAAACGATGCCTTTGACATGATCGGATGGAGTGCGAAGTCCAGGAATGATGGTCGGGTATAAAAGAGTCATGCCTGAGTAAAACATTTTTCAGCGCTGAGCCGCAAGAAAACTTGGTTAGAATAAGCGGCTGGTTCCGACCCCAGTGGACCGAAATGGTTTTGAATGCCGATCCGCGGTCCCCGCCTCTGATTGCCGTCAACTGCGACCGTTCACGACCCCACGGGCTTCACGGGGCCGAAACGGCAGCGCGGAAGAACCTCTTGACCCAAAGGAGGTAAGCAACAAATGGCAGGAACCACGGAGACACTGAGGCACAGAGATGAAAATTGAATGAGCAGCGCGCAACTTGCGTCTCCGGCTGATCGTCTTCCTTTTCGCCTCTGTGGCTCTGTGGCTCTGTGGTTGAAAAACTGGGCGAAGGATTTTAGGCTCTCATAATCAAGAGCTTTTTTTAAAGCATGGCATTGCGCAGGGCCGCCAAGCCAAAAAGATGAACCACGGAGACACTGAGGCACAGAGGTGAAAATTGAATGAGCAGCGCGCAACTTGCGTCTCCGGCTGATCGTCTTCCTTTTCGTCTCTGTGACTCTGTGGTTGAAAAACTGGGCGAAGGATTTTAGGCTGGCATAAGCAACAGCTTTTTTAAAACATGCTTGCGCAGGGCCGCGAAGCCAAAAAGATGAACCACGGAGACACTGAGGCACAGAGGCAAGAATTGAATGACCTGAGTGGAAAGGTCCTGGGTTTGTGTATTGAGATTCATCGCGAGCTTGGGCCAGGATTGCTGGAAAGCGCGTATGAGGAATGCCTGGCCTATGAATTGCGCAAGGCGGGGCTCCATTTCGAGCGGCAAAGGGCGCTGCCTGTGCGCTACAAAGAAGTTCAGCTCGATTGCGGTTACCGTTTGGACCTCGTTGTCGAGGGCCTCTTGATCATCGAAATCAAGGCGGTCACGGAACTTCACCGCATTCATGAGGCGCAATTGCTCACCTACCTCAAGCTCGACAAGAAATCTCTTGGCCTTCTGGTCAACTTCAATGTGCCCGTCTTGAAGCAAGGAGTGAAACGGGTAGCGTGCGGAGATTTGTTCAAGGATGAAACCGGCCGACCCAGCTTGGGTTTTTTGCTGATCGTCGTCCTTGTCGTCTCTGTGGCTCTGTGGTTCTGTGGTTGAAAAACTGGGCGAAGAATTTTAGGCTGGCATAAGCAAGAGCTTTTTTAAAACATGCCATTGCGCAGGGCCGCCAAGCCAAAAAGATGAACCACAGAGACACTGAGGCACAGAGATGAAAATTGAACGAGCAGCGCGCAACTTGCGTCTCCGGCTGATCGTCTTCCTTTTCGCCTCTGTGTCTCTGTGGCTCTGTGGTTGAAAAACTGGGCGAAGGATTTTAGGCTGGCATAAGCAAGAGCTTTTTTAAAACATGCCATTGCGCAGGGCCGCCAAGCCGAAAAGATGAACCACAGAGACACTGAGGCACAGAGATGAAAATTGAATGAGCAGCGCGCAACTTGCGTCTCCGGCTGATCGTCTTCCTTTTCGCCTCTGTGGCTCTGTGGCTCTGTGGTTGAAAAACTGGGCGAA
>JBBRPK010000113.1:0-19095 GCA_038228235.1 Verrucomicrobiota bacterium | reverse complement strand
TCCCTTGGTCGAGGGCTTTCGTCGGCCTTCGCTACGCTCAGGCCTCCTCAAGCCCTCGACCAAGGGACAGTTCCAACCGCCACATCACCTGTCCCCTTTTGAACTCGCAGCCGTCCCCTTTTGTACCCGCCCCGACACTAAGAACTGTTCCCCTGTCGCAGTGGTTGACGTTAAGAATTTTGGCTCGACGGAACTGCGATGCCGACCGTGAGTTGTTAGGATTAGGGCAAGCGGTTCTTGCCTCCGATTTGTTACTCTATGCTCCGGGCACACGAACGCGGAGTTTATCCCGCTCCTCCCTGAAACGGAGGCGAAATTTAAGAACGATCGCTCTTTCTTCGGTCCTGCGTTCCCAGTGGTGTATCCGCAATCCTGAATCCGGCATCCCCAGGCATGCGCCCTTTGTTCACGGGCAGATGGTCAGCCAGACGGCCTCGCTTTCAATCTTTTCCTGATTTCGGTGATGATTCTCCCGCTGGTTTCCTCCGGACTTAGGTTTGAATTGTTGATCATGACCGCGCCCAGTGGAATCATTAGCGGCGCCGCCGCCCGCTGGCTGTCCCGTTCGTCGCGCGCGGCGAGATTTTCCTCGACCCCTTCGGCGTGGCGGCGCTTGGTGCGCTCGTCCAAGTGAGCGTCGAGGTAAAATTTAAAATCGCTCTCCGGAAACACATTGCTCCCAATATCGCGCCCCTCCATCACCAAGTCGCCGAATTGGATGCATTCACGCTGTTTTTTCTTCATCCACTCGCGCACTTTGGGGATGGCGGCGATCTGCGCCACCGCGGCGCTGGTTTCGGCGGTGCGGATTTCCTTTTCGGGATAGTAATCATCGACCAGCAGCCGCACCTGTTTATCAATGCAGACCAACTTCGTTTTCCATTTGCGGCAGAGGGCGGCCACCGGTTTGGCATCCTGCGCGTCCACGCGCTTTTGCGAACAATACCAAGCCAGGGTTCGATACATCGCGCCGGTATCCACATACACATAATCCAGGGCCTTCGCGACCAGCTTGGCATTGGTGCTTTTGCCGCTGGCGCTGGTGCCATCAATGGCAATGACAGTCGGTGGGCTCAAATATCTCCCTCGACTCCCTCAGCAACTGTGGTGGCGAAAAGTTCGTCACCGGTTAATGGCCGGCCGCTGTTGGCATCGAGAATGGTGATGCCCAGTCCTCTCGGCGCGGGCGCGGCCAGTTTTTGGAAGAAATTTGGAAACGTCTTTTTCACGCACGATGGATTTTTGATTTTTATCCCAGCGACTTTCATTCCCAGAATCGCAAAACACATGGCCATGCGATGATCGTTGTAGGATTCAATCTCGGCCCCATGCAATTTGTCTGCGGATGGAAAAACCGTCAGCGTGTCGTTATGTTCCACGACCTCCGCGCCGCATTTGGTCAGCTCGGCGCGTAAAGCGCTCACCCGTTCGCATTCTTGGACGCGCAAGCGGCCGAGGTCAGTGAATGTGATGGCAGAGGGTTGGAACGGAGCCATCACGATCGCCGTCATAATGCTGTCTCCGAGGTCGGTTAGCCGGGAAACGACTTTGGGCGGCGTTAAATACTTCATAAATGCTTCATCCATTTGCCAGCCTGTCTGCGGCCAATCTCGCACATTGATCCGGGCCGACTCACAAATTGCGCTTGATTCGCCAGCAGGCGAAGGAAGGCCATTTTTTGGAAAACTGCGCTCGACTGGCTTCATCCGGTTGACCGCCAAAAAATAACTCCCACTTGAGGCGTCAGGCTCGATTCGAAAACGCCCGTAGTTCGGAAATTTCTGGAGGAGTTTGGATGTCATCAGAACATAGGGGGATTCTTCTGCATTTTGACCTGTGACTTCAATCGTCCATCTTCCGGCTGCCGCGGATAAAAGCAACGCCGACGCAAATTGGGAACTCTCCTCGATGCTCACTCGGCATTTCCCGGCGCGCGAGCCACCTCCGTAAAAGAGCGCTGGCAATCTATCGTTGGGAGAATCGATGCGATAACCTAACGTGCGCAAGGCGCCAAACAAGGCAGCCTGAGGCCGCTCATGCATGCGGGGCACGCCGTGCAACCGGTAAACCCCTTCACCAAGGCAGATCATGGCCGCTAAAAACCGGGCCGCCGTGCCGGCATTGCCGACGAAGAGTTCCAGCGGCTGTTCTGGAGAGCCTCCACGCGGAACCTTGCCGCCCAAGCCATAAGCGGTGATGGTCCGATTGCACGGTTCGTCCGGGTCTGAGGCTGCATTGATCATGAAACCTAAATCCCGGAGGCACTCCGTCATTACCTGTGTGTCTTCGCTCCAAAGCGCGCCTTGCAAGGTGGTTTCACCTTCCGCCAGGGCGGCCAGGATGAGGGCGCGGTTGGTGATGCTCTTGGAGCCTGGCACGGTGATCTCCGCCTGGACGGGCTTATCCAGTGGAACAATCTCGATGAGGTCAGGCAATGACATCAAGAGAGAGGATAGAGCAATAAATAGCCGGGTAAAAGAAAGAAACATGGATTCAACGGTCTGGATTTCGCATTGTTTGGCGTGAGCCGAAAACCAATGGCTAAAATATGAAACAAAAAGCGCCCCAGCGGGTCTTTATAATAAATGCATGGCTAATTTGAAAAGTAAGTCCCGACGCAAAGTCCTGCTCTTTGCCGTCCTCGGGGTAGTTCTGGCCGCTGGGACGGTGTGGGCCGTGTTGCGCCGGCGAGAAGCGGTTATCATCGTCCAGACGGAAAATGTTTCGCTCCGGAACCTCACCGAACTGGTAGTAGCCAATGGAAAAATCCAGCCGGTGGTGCAGGTGGTTATCAATCCGGAGGTGAGCGGAGAAATCATCGAGTTGCCGGTCAAGGAAGGCCAGCAGGTCAAGAAGGGAGATTTGCTGGTGAAGATTAAACCGGGCAATTACATCGCCAGCCGGAATTCTGCGGAGGCCAGTTATCAATCCGCGCTGGCGGGAAAGAACCTGGCCCACGCCAATCTGAATAAAGCAGATTTGGAAGAGAAACGTTTCAAGCAACTCTTCGAGGCCAAACTAGTTTCGGATTCGCAATTTCTGGAGGCGCAAACTTCTTTGGAAGTGATGCAAGCCACTTACGAAACCGCCATTCATCAAGTAGCCCAGTTCAAGGCCGCCCTGGCCCGAGCGGAGGACGATCTCAGCAAGACGACCATCTGTTCGCCCATTAATGGGACGGTGAGCAGGGTGCGCTCTCAAATGGGGGAACGTGTGGTGGGCACCGCTATGATGGCCGGCACGGAGATCATGACGGTGGCCAACCTTACAGAGATGGAAGCCAGGGTAGATATTGGCGAGATCGATGTCATTCTGATTGCCTTGGGCCAAACAGCCCACCTGGAAGTGGATGCCTTCCGAGACCGCAAGTTCAATGGCACGGTGACGGAAATCGCCAACTCTGCCAAAGGCACCCCCGGCGGTTCCCTCACCTCATCTTCTTCGCCCTCCCCAGGCTCGGGGCAAAACCAGGAGGCGACCAAATTCGAGGTCAAGATTCGACTTCGCGAAAAGGAATTTTTCCGGCCGGGCATGTCCGTGACGGCTGAGGTTGAAACCCGTTTTCGCACCAATGTGCTGGCCGTGCCCATCCAGAGTGTCACCACCCGGTTGCCAAAAAAATCAGACGGGGACAAGAAGTCAGCATCAGATGGTCAACGGACCTCGACAGCCTCGCTAACGAATTCCGTGAAATCCGGCAACGATAATAAGGCAGGGAATGCTCCCAAGCCCATCGAGGTGGTTTTCTTATTGGAGGGAGATCACGTTAAAATGACACCGGTGAAACGCGGCATTAGCGATGACGCCTATGTGGAGATCACGGAGGGTTTGCGGCAAGATCAGGAAGTGGTTTCTGGCGGGTACAAGGCGATCAATCGGGAGTTGGAGGATGGGAAAAGAGTTAAGAAAGGTGAAGTGGTGGTGGATTTGAAGGAGAAGGAAAAAGACCGGTGACTAACGGTTCGGAGGCTAACGTCGAAGCAGATTAGGAACTGGACCTCAATCAAGAGTTGGGCATTTTCCAAATGAACCTCATTCGACTCCAAAGCATCTCGCGCCGGTACCAGATGGGCGCGGAACTGGTCCACGCATTGCGGGATGTTTCGCTGACCATTGAGCGAGGAGAATATGTGGCCATCATGGGTCCATCGGGCTCCGGCAAGTCCACTCTAATGAACTTAATCGGGTGCCTGGATACGCCGAGTTCCGGGCGTTACGAGCTCAATGGCACAGATGTGAGCGAGATGAACGACAACGAACTGGCGGAGATTCGGAACCGGGAGATCGGCTTTGTTTTCCAGACTTTCAATCTGCTGGCGCGTTCGACGGCGCTGCATAACGTGGAGCTGCCGCTTATTTATTCCGGGATCAACTCGGAGGAACGCCGTAACGTCGCTTTGGCAGCCTTGGCCGACGTGGGCCTGACCGACCGGGTCCAGCACAAGCCCAACGAGCTTTCGGGGGGACAACGGCAGCGGGTGGCGGTGGCGCGGGCCCTGGTTAACAAGCCCTCCATCCTGTTAGCAGACGAGCCGACGGGTAATTTGGATTCCAAGACAGGCATTGAAATAATGGCGCTCTTCCAAGAGCTTTGGCAGAAGGGCAATACCATCATTGTCGTCACCCATGAGGAGGCTGTCGCGCGTCATGCGCGAAGGCTCATCCGCATCCGCGACGGATTGATCGCCAGCGATGAAACGGCGGCGATTGACCCATGAATTTGCTGACGGAAATTCGTGAAGGGTTGAGCATTTCGTGGTGGGCCATTCGGGCGAACAAATTGCGCTCGGGTTTGACGACGCTGGGAATTGTCATCGGAATTGTCACCGTTTCACTGATGGCCACGGCGATTTCCGGTTTAAATCAGGCGTTTCTGCGCAGCGTTGCGGCTTTCGGCTCGGATGTTTATTACGTCGAGAAATTCCCCTGGGAGTCTGACGATATGTGGTGGAAAATAAATAACCGGCGTGACTTTGCCATCAGCGATGCTCACGTCATCGCCAGCGAAGCCAAACATGTCCAGGCGGTCTCGGTCGAGGCTTCGGGCAACTGGCCGGTGAAATCCAGGGACAGAACCGCAGGCTCCGTCTGGGTGGTGGGCAACAATGAACAAAGCGCGCTGGTGCGCCAGCTCAATCTCGAGGAAGGGCGTTTCTTCACCGAAGCGGAAGTCGATGGGGCGCGTCCAGTCTGTGTGTTGGGCGCAGAAATCGCGCAAAAATTGTTTCCGCGAGAAAGCAGCGTCGGAAAACAGGTGAAGATAGGAGAAGGTAATTTTGAAGTCATCGGGGTGAATGAAAAATTCGGCCCCTTTTTATTTGGGAACATGGACCACCAGGTGATCATTCCCATCACCCGTTTCCTCTCGGATTTTACCCATCGGCCCTATCTCTTCTTCATGGTGAAGGTGCGGGATGCGGCGCAAATGGCCGAGGCCAAGGAGGAACTGCGCGGGGTAGTGCGCAAGCTGCGGAAAGTGCCGCCGGGGATGGAGGACGATTTTGCGATCAACCAGCAAGACATCCTGATCCAAAAATTTCATCAAGTCGGAGGCATTATTGCGACGGTGGGTTTATTTATCACCGGGCTGTCGATGTTCGTAGGGGGCATTGGCATCATGAACATCATGTTCGTTTCGGTGGCGGAGCGCACTCGTGAAATCGGCATCCGCAAGGCCATCGGGGCCAAGCGACGGACGATCCTGATTCAATTCCTCATCGAAGGAGCGAGCATTTGTCTGCTGGGCGGCTTGCTGGGCCTGGCCATCGCCTTTCCGATCAGCCTGGTGCTGAAAAAATATTTGCCAGCCACCATGTCGCTGGCCGTCGTTGGCCTGGCCATCTTGATCTCCCTTTTTACCGGGGTGGTTTCGGGTCTGCTGCCGGCTGCTCGCGCGGCGCGAATGAATCCCGTGGATGCGTTGCGAAGTGAATAGAACATGAGAGACCGTCGTTTCCAATTCACGCGCCTGGGCGCTGAGATCAAGGAAAGTTTCCTGATGGCCATGGGCGCCCTGGCGGCGCACAAGCTGCGTTCCGTCCTGACGTTGCTGGGCGTATTGGTCGGGGTTTTTTCGATCATTGTGGTGATGACTTCGATGCGGGTGATGCAAAACAACATCGAACACGAGCTGGGCCAGTTGGGGGCCCTCACTTTCAGCGCGCAAAAGTTCCCGCCCATTTTTGTCGATGGCCCCGAAGGATGGGAGAAATTTCGGCGGCGAAAATCTATTAACACTCAGCAGGTGCAGCTCTTGAGAGAGAAAGCCCCGCTGGCGCAAAGTGTGGCGGCCGAAGCGTATCTCTATCGGGATGCTGTCATCTCCACCACCGTGGAAACCAATCCGGACGTGCCTTTGATCGGTGTCTCGCCGGAATCATTCTCGGCCAAGAATTGGATCGTGGAACAAGGCCGGGCCATTCTGGCATCGGACATCGACAGCGCGCGCGCAGTTACGGTGCTGGGCAACAGTTTGGCAAAAAAAGTTTTCCCGCGCGGGTCGGCCGTGGGCAACAGGGTCAGGTTCGGCGGAATCAACTACTCCGTCGTGGGAGTGCTGGAGGCCCGAGGCCGCACCCTGGGGGGCGATCAGGACCGATTCATGGCCGTGCCCCTCAGCACCGGACTGAATCGGTACGGCATGCATTTTCGGAGCCTGAACATCCTCGTGCAAGCCCGAAGCCAGGAATCATTTGACGATACCATGGAGCAAGTGCGGGGCGCATTGCGGCAGATTCGCAAAGTGCCCCCAAACGCGCCGGACGACTTCGAGCTGTTCACGAATGATTCGCTCATTAAACAGTTTCGCTCCATGACCCTGGCGGCACGAATCGGCGCGACCGTTATCAGTTCTATTGCGCTGCTGGCGGCCGGCATTGGGATAATGAACATCATGCTTGTGTCGGTGACAGAGCGCACGCGCGAGATCGGAATTCGACGGGCGGTCGGCGCGAAGAAGCGGAATATCATTACCCAATTCATCACGGAAGCGATTGTTATTTGTGAAGTGGGCGGCGCCGCAGGGGTCGCGCTCGGAATTGCGGTGGGTAACGGCGCGGCTTTTTTTCTGAAGGTCGCGCCGGTCGTGCCGGTGGATTGGGTGGTGATCGGGTTGCTGCTCTGTTCTTTGGTGGGAATTGTCTTTGGGACTTACCCCGCTGTCAAAGCCGCCAACCTGGATCCGATCGAATCCTTGCGCCACGAATAAAGGCGTTGCCTCAATACCGAGCGCGCTACCGTCCCCGATATGCGACGGAGTGTTTCCGATGGGCCCGCCAATTGGCAACGTAGTCGGAAGCCAGGGCCGAATCGTGAATTACGAGGAGGTTTTCCGCGTTGTGCTCTTCGGCCGCTTTGGTGAAATTAAAACTGCCGGTGATCACGATGCCGCCATCGATCACCATCACCTTATTGTGGGCGATGCCATGTTCATTGTCGATGTAACAACGAATCCCCGCATGAGCCAGGAAATCGGAGGAAGAATATTTTTCGGCCGCCTGGCTGGGGTCCAAAATAACCTGGACCCAAACACCCCGCCTGCGCGCGTCCACCAACGCCCTGGCAATGGGCGCCGAGGTAAATGAATAGGCCTGGACCAGCACCGACTGTTTAGCGTGGCCCAGGGTTTCCACCACCGCTTCGGTGCAACCCCCTGCTGGAGAAAAAAACACCTGAATGGCGGGCGCCTTCTTATCGAAGGCGAATAGAAGCGCGGAGCCAGCCAGAAGGGGCGCGACCATGGCAATCCATTTCATGTTGTTCGAGGCGAGTTTAAGCGTGCCCATGGACCGTGCAACCCTGATTTACGCGTGGAAAACTCTTTCCATCAGCACGGAACTATGCTCTGCTGTGATTTTGGGAAGTGGTATTGGTTGCGAAGAGCAAACCGCCAGGCTGGCGCGGCGCGGCCAGGTATTCGGTCATTTAAAAATACAGACTATGGACTATCCAATCGAAAAGTTAACCTTCAAAGAAGGCAAGATTTACGAACTTTACAATGGAAAGCTCTCGAATCCCTTTATGGGTCTTTGCCCGATGCAAGTCACCAAAAAGTTGTCCGTCAAAGAGCGCGACCATCACCAGTGCGAGTTTGGGTTCGAGTTGAGCTGTGCGGCCGACCCGGTTTGGGTGTCATTTTTTAAACACGATTCCTCCGACCCGGCCGTCGAGTTCCAAGGCACTCGAATGTTGCTCACCTGCCTCCCCGCGAACCTGGAGGAGCGTTATGGAAAAATCAAAGAGGCTATGGCCAAAACAAATGTTCGTTATGAGGAGGAGCGCCAGGCCCTCATCCTCAAGATTGTCACAAAGGATGAAGCGTTGAAAGCCGCGCAACAGAAGCGGGAGGATCGGACGGCGGCCCTGAACAGCCAGTTTGATAAGCTGCAGATCTGAGGCTCACAATGGAGCGCGGACTTCAGTCCGCTTCATCGTTTAGAGGGGCCAAAGTCGCGCAAAAATCTGGTCCCGCCTTCCATAACGGCCAGGAAAGCGGACCAAAATCCGCGCCCCGAAATGTTCTCGGCTGCGAGCGAGCTGAACTAGCACAGGTTTCAAATGAAAATCGAAGCGGTTGACTTCTTCTACTTGTCCATGCCAGTGGTGCGAGATGTGGGTGACGGCAGCCAGGACGCGTTGCTCGTCAGGGTCCAGGGAGGCGGTGAGACCGGATGGGGCGAATGTGAGGCCGCGCCAGTGGTTTCCATGGCCAGTTGGAATTGTCCAATGTCGCACAGCGCCTGCAAACCGCTCAGCGCCTCGGTCCTGGGACAAACGCTCAATGACGTGGAGGACATCCCGCGCATTAACGCCTTGGCGCGCGCCAATAGTTTCGATTTACTGCAAGCCGATCATACCCTCTCGGGGATTGATATCGCCTTGTGGGATCTCCTGGGCAAGAAGCTCTGTGAACCGGTGTATCGATTACTTGGCTTCGAACGCGCGTATCCGAAAGCAGCCTACGCTTCTCAATTATTTGGCGATGATCCGCAGGCGACCCTTGGCAAAGCCCAACAAGCGCTCCGCTCCGGCTATCGCGCCGCCAAGTTCGGGTGGGGACCTTATGGCCGAGGCAGCGTCAAAGAGGACGATGAGCATATCCATGCCGCTCGCGAAGGTCTTGGGAATGAGTGCGCGCTGCTTGTGGACGCAGGCACCGTTTGGGGTGAAGACGTGGAAAAAGCCGCGCAGCGCCTCTCTGCGCTCCAAGCTTGTGGAGCCGTATGGTTGGAAGAGCCTTTTATTTCTGGGGCCCTGGAGGCGTACCGCCGTCTTGCTCAGATCAGCGGGGCGGTGAAACTCGCCGGCGGCGAGGGCTGCCACAATTTTCATCAGGCAAAGAATATGATCGACTACGCCGAGCTCGGCTTCGTGCAGATTGATGCGGGACGGATTGGGGGCATCACAATCGCGAGGCAAGTGGCAAACTATGCCCAAGCCAAAGGGGTGCGCTTCGTTAATCACACCTTCACGACTCATCTGGCCTTAAGCGCCTCGCTGCAACCGTACGCGGGCCTGGAGGCGCACGATTTGTGTGAGTTTCCCGTAGAGCCTTCTTTGTTGGCCCAGGAGTTAACTCCAACAAAACTATCGCCCGACACTGCCGGAGGGATTCGCCTGCCCGACAAACCAGGGCTAGGTATTGAGCCGGATGCGCAAGTCATCCAAAAATATTTGGTGGAGGTCGAGCTGAGGGTCGGAGGAAGGACAATTTTTGAAAGCCTCAGACTCACCTGATCTGCCGCGTTCGATTTTTCGATGCCCGTCACGATCTCGGCAGATTTAAAACAACCGCGAGCGCCTCCATTACCAGGAAAATACCGCCCCCGCCATAGAAACCGACCATCCATCGGCAGCTCAGTCTCTCGTAACGACTGAAAGCTAACTCTTTTCCCTTTGATTCGATGGAGACCCACCGTCATCTCGCGATTGCGCGCCTTATCAGACCTCCCTGTCGATTTAGCTGGCAAAACCCCCAGGAAGTGTGCTATGAAGGGGTTTCTCCGAAAATATTATGAAACCACGATGGGCCGAAAAGCGTCTGCTCGCGCTTGCAATCACAATGGGCATGGGGGTATGGCTGGCTGGCGCTGCGGATGGCCCGCCCGCCATCCTCACTCAACCTGTAAGCCAAACTGTCCTGCAGAGCTATTCCGCTTCTTTCACGGTCGATGTGGACGGAACACCGCCCTTCCTCTTCCAGTGGCTGCGCAACGGGGCACCCATCCCTGGGGCCACGAACAATGGATATACCCTCGCCGTGACGGGGCCCTCTGATAACGGAGTGGTCTTTTTGGCGCTGGTGACGAATAATCTGGGGAGCGCGGTGAGCAGCAACGCCGTGTTGCGGATCGATCCAGGAACCCTGAGCACAAATACAATTCCCTTGCTCGCTCTCACCGATAGTTGGCGATATCAAGGGGCCGGGACTAATCTGCCGGGCACCTGGCGCTCAAAGGCTTATGACGACAGTGGCTGGGCCTCGGGATCAGCTCTGCTTTACGTCGGGGCCAACCCTTTGCCCGCACCGCAGAACACGCTGCTGCCCGGCACACCGGGAGCGCTGCCAACCACCTACTATTTTCGAACGCATTTCACGCAGGCCAACACTCTGTCCGGTCCGGGCTTTGTGAGCGCGCGATTGCTGGCCAGCTCGATCATCGATGATGGAGCTGTATTCTACCTGAATGGCGTGGAGGTCTTGCGGCTCGGCATGCCATCCGCACTCATAGGTTTCTCCACCCTGGCCAACCGCACGGTGACGAACGCCAGCTTGGAAGGACCCTTTGTTTTTCCGATCACCAACCTGGTCAGTGGGGACAATGTCATTGCTGTGGAGGTGCATCAGGTCAATGCCACCAACGAAGACATTGCGATGGGTTTGGCCCTGGATCTGGCTGTGACCTTGCGAGCTCCCGACGTGACTGCGCCCGTGATCGTGGACCAGATTCCCGCTGCCGGAGCGACCGTCAACCAGTTGTCCCAAATCGAGGTATTCTTCAGCGAGCCGGTGGAAGGGGTGGACGCGGCGGACCTTTTGATAAACGGCATTCCAGCAACCGGCCTGAGCTTCGGACTGCCAGGACAATTTGTTTTTTCTTTTCCGCAGCCTGCGACCGGCCTGGTGGACGTCGCCTGGGCTCCCAATCACGGCATCCACGACGTGGCAGTCACGCCCAATGACTTTTCAGGAGCTGGCTGGACGTATGTTCTTAATTTGAGCTCCCCTCCCCCGCCGATCAGCATCAACGAGTTTATGGCATCGAACAAGAAGACCCTCCACGATGAGGATGGAGCCAGCTCTGATTGGATCGAGCTTTACAATGCCGGCAAGGCCGAGGTGAGCCTCAACGGATGGTTCTTGACGGATGACACCAATAACCTGACCAAGTGGCGTTTCCCAAATGTTGTGCTGCAAGGGGCCGGCCCAAAAAACACGAACAGTTATTTGGTCGTTTTTGCTTCCGGCAAAGACAGGACGAATGTTCCCGGCCAACTTCACACCAACTTCCAACTCAACAAGGCTGGGGCCTACCTGGGGTTGGTGGATCCTTCGACTAACATCATCTCGGAGTTTGCCCCTTCGTTTCCAGGCCAATTTACCGACATTTCGTATGGGCGCGATGTTTCAGACCCAACTCGTTTGGGCTATTTTCCGAAGCCCACGCCGGGGCGGCAGAATTCTGCAAGCGGGGCCGGTTTTGGCCCGGACGTGACCTTTTCGCAACCGAGCGGCACCTTTGCGACCAACGCCCCCTTTTACCTGAGCTTAAGCACGCCTATATCCAACGCCGTCATTTACTACCTGCTAGGGACGAATGGCATTTCAGGCAGCGCCTTGCCCGACACCAATTCCTTTATCTATAGCACTCCAATCCTTGTCACGAACACGATTCTGGTGCGCGCTCGGGCGTTTGCGCCGGGTTTATTTCCGGGCTCGATTCACACGGAGATGTATATCGCGCTCTCCGCGCAGACGAATATCCTGAACTTTGTTTCGGATTTGCCGATCTTAATCCTGCACAATTTTGGCGGGGGCGCCGTTCCTTCCGGTTCGGATCAATTTGTAGTCTTGCAGACCTTCGAACCAAAGGAAGGGCAAGCCTCCATGCTCAGCGCTCCTGACTTGTCCGAACGCGGTACCTTCCACCTGCGCGGCTCCAGCACGCTGGGATACGCCAAAGGAAGCTTCGCTCTCGAGGTGCACAATGAATTGGGTTCGGGCAAGAGTGTTCCCTTGCTGGGTTTGCCCGTTGAATCGGACTGGGTGTTGTACGCGCCGAACAATTTCGAGCCCATTCTGATGCACAATCCAATGGCCCATCAATTGTTCCGCGACCTGGGGCGCTACTCCTCAAGGACTCGCTTCGTCGAAGTCTTCTTGAAAGACGACACGGGCTCGCCGGGCCCTGTCAACTCCACCGATTACAATGGCATTTATGTGCTGGAGGAAAAAATCAAGATCGGCAAAAGCCGCGTTGACATCGATGTGCTGCAACCCGAAAACACCCAAGCGCCGGAGGTAACGGGAGGCTTTATTTTCAGCATTGACCGCACGGCGCCCGGGGAGCAGCAACTCAGCGGTCTGAATTGGATTGATCCCCATTACGCTACGATGACGAATGCCGCACGGGCCCCGCAAGTCGCTTACATCTCAGGTTTTTTCAACGCACTCAACACGACCCTTAACAGTACCAATTGGACCAATTCCATCACCGGTTATCCGGCCTACATTAACGTGAGTTCCTGGATCGATCTGCATATTCATGAGGTGATCGTCTACAATGTCGATGCCCTGCGCCTGAGTGGTTATTTGTACAAGCCTCGAAATGATGGCCTCCATTACGGCCCCCCGTGGGATTATGATCGAACCCAGGGATCGACCGATGGCCGTGACATGAACCCTCGGGTTTGGACCGACGGCAGCTCGACTGACTTTTTTAATTTCAATCCCTGGTGGGGCCGGCTGTTTCACGATCCGGACTTTTGGCAGAAGTGGATTGATCGTTACCAGCAGTTGCGCATGAGCTGGCTGGCGGTTAGCAACGTTGACGCCCACATCGACCAATTCGCCAATACGGTCCGAAGCGCCCAGCCTCGCGAGCAAGCCCGGTGGGGTATTCAGCCACGCCAGGCGAACGGCACCGGCGCTGGCACCTACAATACGGAAATTCAATGGGAAAAGAATTGGTACTCAAACCGGTTTGACTTCATTGATAAGCAGTTCCTGGCGCCTCCCTTCCTCAACAACCGGGGCGGGCAGGTTCCTTCCGGTTTCGTAGTCACGCTTTCTCCAGCGGCTGAGCCGGGCAGCTCGGTTTTATTTACGCTGGACGGCACCGATCCGCGCCTTCCTGGAGGAGCCGTTTCCCCAACCGCCCGCTCCAGCAGCGCTTCGATAGCCCTCACTATCACCAATAATGTGCGCATCTTCGCGCGCTCCCGAAATCCAGCCCACCAGAATTCAATCGGATCGCTCAACCCTCCTATCTCAAGTCCTTGGTCGGGGCCAGCCGCCGCCACTCTTTTCACCGATCTGCCTCCCCTGCGCATTACCGAAATCATGTACAATCCCGTCAAGCCTCCTTCGGGGAACACCAATGCTGCGGGTAACTTCGAGTACGTCGAACTGAAGAACATTGGCAACGCGCCGCTGAATCTGAACAATTTTCAGTTAGGCGGCGGGATCAATTTCACATTTTCAAACTTGGTTTTGGATCCTGGACAATCGGTGCTCGTGGTGAAGGATATCGCTGCTTTTCAGTCCCGTTATGGAAGCAATCTGCTGGTGGCGGGGTTCTATGATGGCAACCTGAGCAACGGCGGAGACCATCTGACTCTGCGAGGAGGGTTGCAGGAACCGATTTTGGATTTTAATTTCGATCAGGCCTGGTACCCGGCTACCGACGGTGCTGGCTTTTCATTGGTGATTCGGGATGAAAATGCCCCCGTCGGCACGTGGGGATTCCAGAGCAGTTGGCGTCCCAGCAGTTTTCCGGGCGGCTCCCCTGGCCAGACGGATCCGCCGCCGCCTTTGCTTCCTGCCGTTCTGGTGAGCGAAGCCTTGACGCGTGAGGATCTGCCGGCGGTAGATGCCATCGAACTTTACAATCCGACCGGCAACCCGGCCGACGTGAGCGGATGGTTTCTGACTGACAGTTTCGGAGCTCCGGGAAAATATATTATTCCTACTAACACCGTTATTCCGCCAGGAGATTATATGGTGTTTTATTCCACCAATTCATTTGGGGCCAATGGGACCAACAGTTTTGGGCTCGGGGCCAATGGCGATCAGGTCTATTTGTTTTCCGGGGATGGCACCAACCTCACCGGTTATGCGCATGGCTTTCACTTTGGCGCCGCCGAAAACGGGGTCAGCTTTGGCCGATATGTGAGCAGCACCGGCGGCGAGCATTTTGTCGCCCAGAGCACGAACACGCCCGGTTCTGCGAATGCCTATCCCAAAGTCGGGCCTGTGATCATTAGCGAGATCATGTATCATCCGCCGGATCTCAAAATCGGCCCCAATAAGGTCAGTAATCTAAGCGATGAGTTTATCGAACTGCAAAATCCGGGCGATAATCCTGCGGCGCTTTTCGATGTTAATTTCCCTACGAACACCTGGCAATTGAGAGGCGCCGTCGTTTTTGATTTCCCCACCAACGCCATCATTCCCGCTCATGGATTCGCCCTGGTCGTGAGTTTTGATCCCGCTCTTCCGGACGCGTTGGCCGGCTTCAAGAATCGTAATGGCGTGGCCGATGCCGTGCCCATTTTTGGGCCCTTCCAGGGGCATTTAAATGATGCTGGCGACAATGTTGCGCTCTACAGTCCAGATTCGCCGGTGCCTCCCCCAGCCCTGGATGCTGGTTTTGTTCCTTACTTTCTCGTGGATAACGTGAACTATTCGAGCGCATCGCCGTGGCCTTTGGCGGCCGATGGCTTCGGCGCCACTCTCCAACGGGTCAGTTCAACCGGGTTTGGCGATGATCCCACCAACTGGGTGGCAGCGCTGAGAACGCCCGGCACACCGTATGGGGGCGGGATTCCTCCTTCCGTGACGACGCCGCCTGCCAGTCACGCCGCAGTGGCTGAGACAAGCACCACCTTCGAGGTCTCGGCGAGTGGAACCGGGCCCCTTGGCTACCGATGGCATTTCAACGGAGATGACATCCCTGGGGCCACGAATGCTACCCTGTTATTGACTAACGTTCAGCCTCGGGACGCGGGGCAGTACGATGTGTTCGTGCTGAATCCGGCGGGCTTTGCGGCCAGCAGCAGCGCCACTTTGACCGTTCTCCTGCCCGTCTCCATTGTGGCCCAACCTCAGACCGTTAGTGTCCGGTTGAGCAATGTGACGGCAGTTCTGGCGACCAATTTAACTTTCAGTGTGACCGCCAAGAGTGATTTGCCGATAAGTTATCAATGGCGTTTTAACGGCGTGGATATCCCCGGAGCCACCGGCCCCAGCTTCAGCGTGGCCAATATCTCTACGAACAGTTACGGCCAATTTCAGGTCCAGGCCAGCGACGCGACTAAATCCATCCTGAGCGCGCCTGCCACTCTTAACGTCCTTGTGACGCCTTTCATCACCCAGGCTCTTCCCATTCAGCCCACCACGGTTTTGCAGGGGGATAGCCTGTCCTACACCGTTGCCGTTCAGGGTTTTCCGCCGCCGTTCAATTACTCCTGGAGACGGGGAGGCGTCGCTTTCACCAACATCACCTTGAACGCCACCACTTTGACTTTGACCCTGACCAACCTCCAACCGGCCAACTCAGGACAGTACCGAGTGGTGATCACAAATTTGGCGACCCTCAGCACTGTCATTCCCGCCAACAGCACCAATACCCTTACCGTTCTGGCGGACAGCGATGGGGACCGCATGCCTGATTTTTGGGAAATACTTTATGGCCTGAATCCAAACGATCCGACTGATGCCGGGGCCGACCCCGATGGGGACGGATTTACCAATCTGGAGGAATATATCGCCGGGACGAATCCCACCAACGGTTTGAGTTATCTGAAAGTCGATCGGCTCAACATTGGGGCGGGGCCAGTCGGGATTGAGTTCACCGCCCTTTCCAATCAAACCTACACCGTGCAGTTCAAAGAATCGGTGGCCAATGGGAAATGGACGAAGCTGGTCGACGTCGCTGCCGGCTCCTCGAACCGCGTCGAGCGCCTAAGCGATCCCTTCCCTCAGACCCCGCATCGCCTCTACCGGCTGGCGACACCCCGTTTACCCGATGTGGCAGGCCCAATCATTTTGATGTCGCCGCAGCACATTCGTGGAAGTGTGGGGGATGATGTGAATTTCGACATCTTTGCGGTTGGCACCGGCGTGTTAGGTTATCAATGGCAGTTCAACGGCAACGCCATTTCTGGAGCCACCGCCTCGAATCTGCCGCTGACCGGGGTGCAGTTCAGCGATACCGGCAACTATTCCGTCCTGGTGCGCGACGACCGGGGATCCCAACTCAGCGATCAGGCCATCCTGGCCCTCCGTCCCATGATCACTCTTCAGCCCCAAAGCCAGTCGTTGGCCGCAGGAAGCGACGCCGCTTTCACTGTCGCTGCCATTGGCGTCGGCCCGTTGCGCTACCGGTGGCATCACGGCCAGACGCGAGTCGCCGGAGGGACAAACGCAATCTTAACTCTGGGAAACCTCAAGCCTTCCGATGCGGGAGATTATTCCGTAATCATAACCCATCAGACCCTGCTGGGTCCTCTGGGGGTGATTAGCAGCAACGCTGTCTTGAGCATTTCGCCGTAGTTGCCGCTCGACCGAATAGCAAAGAGACGCCTAGCAGAGACGCCGCGCATCGACATGTTATTCCAATGAACGTTCAGGCTTCTTCCACACATAGCGAAACATCACGACGCGCAATGCCGCCGTTAGCGGGATGGCCAGGATGCCACCTAGAATGCCACCCAACAATGTGGTGCCGATCAGCACCGCCACAATAATCGTTAACGGATGCAAGCCAACCCGATCGCCCATGATTTTCGGTGAAAGGACAAAGCCTTCCACCATGTGAACCATAGTGTAAATCATCACTACCAAGAGGGGATGCAGCCAGTCTTTGAATTCGACCGCCGCCAGGGCAATGGCAGGAATGATGGTCACAATCGTGCCCAGGTAGGGCACGATGCCGAAAACCCCGGCGGCAAGGCCGAAGAGGACGGCATAATCCAAGCCCAAGATGAGAAAACCAATTGTCAGAAGCACGGCATTGCAGAGGGCAATCAGCACCTGGCCGCGAAAGAAAACGATTAGGTAATCGTTAATGGAATTCAGCACGAAAACCAATTCCTGCTTGAACTTGGACTCTTGAAGGGGAAGGTAATGCGTCCAGCCCTCGCGAATGCCCTGCTTTTCCTGTAGAAAATAAAAGGTGAACACTGGCACCATCACAAAGCCGATTAGAAAGCCGGCCCACGAAGCTACGTGTTGCAGTTCTTCCAGCAGCCAGGCGCCAATTTTCGGCAGCATTGAGGTAAGCCACGGAATCACTGAGTCGGTCAACTTTTTTTCCCAACCCGGCTCTTTGGCCTTGGCCGCGGCGGCGGCCAAGGGGCTGTTGGTGGTTTCCAGGGCCGGCCCGGTGGCGATCGCGCTTTCGTTCGTGGCCGGCTCGATAATTGGAACACTGGGTTGAGGCGCGGGAAAGAGTTTTGCCCAGCGGGGCGAGGTGGAGGTCCATTGGGTAACCCGAACTTGAATTTGCCGTGTATAGGCTGGCACAGCCGCGATCAGATCACGAGTCTCATGGACTACGCGAGGCACCACGTTCGCAAAAAAGGCGGCAATGACCATCAGCCCCCCGGTGAAAACCAGCAGAATGGCTCGTTGCCGGGGAACCTTTTTACGTTCTAAGAAATCGACCACTGGATCCAGCAAGTAAGCAATCACGCCGGCAATAGCCAAGGGCCATAACACTGGTGACAAGAGCCTAAGCACCCAGCCCAAGCCCCAGATTGCCAGAGCCAGAATTCCGACCAAGAGCGCTATGGCCAGCGCGGTGAGCGACAGCCAAAGCAGGCGAGCTTGCTTTTCAGTCGGAGGAGGAAAACTCATCCGCTTTGCCCGAGCTTCTTCGACTTCTCAGTCGCAGCGCGCACGGCATTGATCAAGGCCCCGCGCACTTTGCCTTGTTCGAGTTGGTGGAGGCCCTCGATGGTGGTCCCGCCGGGACTGGTCACCATGTCTTTGAGCGCGCCCGGATGCAGACCGGTTTCCAAAAGCATCTTGGCGCTTCCCAGCATTGTTTGCGCGGCAAGGTTGGTCGCAATCTCGCGCGGCAGGCCGGCGGCGACTCCGCCGTCGCTGAGCGCTTCCATCATCAGAAACATGTAAGCTGGACCACTGCCGCTCAAGCCGGTGACCGCGTCGAGCAGGGACTCTTTCACCTCGTAAGCGACGCCGACCGAGGAGAAAAGGCGTTGCGCGAGCTGGCTGTCTCCGGCGGTGGCGGATTTTCCCAAAGCAAACGCGCTGGCTGAGGCCCCAACCAATGCGGGTGCGTTTGGCATGACGCGAATAACGCGGGCGCCGGCCGGCAAGGGAAGCTCCAGCTTGAGCAGGGGCACGCCCGCCGCGATGGAAATGAGCAGGTGCTTCTTCGTAAAATAACCGCTGATCTCTGCGAGCACCGGGGCCACTTGATCCGGCTTTACAGCCAAAATCAGCACCTCGGCAAATTTGAGAACGTCAGCATTGGAGGTGGTAATTTTTGCCCTGGTTTCTTTGGCGAACGCGGTTCGGGCGCCTTCTAACGGATCGCTAGCCACGAGGCTTTTCGCGCTCAGCAATCCAGCCTTGATAAAACCTTTGCCCAGCGCCAGCGCCATTTTTCCTGCTCCCAGGAACCCGATCTTCAGTTCACAAGACATAGCCGGTTGTAACACTCCAGACTCATGAGCGAAAGAGGAAAGGGGGCAAGAGGGGAATGATCGCGTTGACTCAAATTAAAAGACACCGGGGGAGGGAATTTGAGGGGAGGCAAAAGGGGTCGTTGACTCATGGGAAAAAGACACCGGCAATCGGTGGAAATGAACATGAGCCAAGAGCTAAAAGAAAAGTTGTTGTCCAAG
>JBBRPK010000112.1:0-19291 GCA_038228235.1 Verrucomicrobiota bacterium | reverse complement strand
CCATCATCATGCTGGGAGTAGCCCTCTCCGGCTTGGGCATCATGCGCAGAAAGATCGCCTAATAGCGCAATCCAATACTTCGTCACTTACGGGCAGGGATTAATCTCCCTGCCCTTCTTGCTTTTTAGGGGAGAGAGGCATCATTCCGACCGAGGCAAACCGAGGCTATCCGAGCCTTCGAGGATTTTTGTTTTTTTCGCCGACCGTAACCCTCACTTGGGGAGCGGGAGCATCGTCATTGGATCACGCAGCGGCACCTCTATGAGCTTGCCCTTGCTCAATGCCTCCAGGCCAATGGCGTGGTCCGGATGCCCAGCCAGAATCTCATCTTTCTCGCCCACCGCCAGGATCACTGCTTTGCCCACGTCAAGGTGTTCCCTCCCCACTCGCTCCACATCCTCAATCGTCACTGCCTCGATCCGCCCCCGATATTTTTTCCAAAAATCTGGCTCCTTCTCATGCCGCCCCGTGAATTCGTCCTGCGCAAACACCCCCGCAATTTGCGCTTTGCTCGAAAAAACACGCGGGAAGGTCTCGATAAAGGACCGCTTGGCTGTGTTCAATTCTTCTTTGCTCACAGGCTCCGCCCCCATCCGCTTCATCTCCTCCAGGATAATCGAAACCGCATAGGCCACCGTGCGCGACTTGGACTGGAATGCCGCAGTAAAGGCCAGAGGGTAATACACTCCCCCAGGAAAACTGGAGCTCGCCGCATACGCCAGACCTTCATCGGACCGGACGCGGTTCACGATTCGCGACGTGAAACCTCCGCCGCCTAAAACCCGGTTCATAACCATGATCGCAAAGTAATCCGGATCATCCCGCAAAACACCAGGCAGCAGAATCGATACCCGCCCTTGATTCACCTCTTTATTCACCAGGTAAACTCCCGCCTTGGCAAATTCTGTGTTCGCCGGGATCTGCGGCGGAATCTCCCCCGCAAAAGGCCAATCCGCGAACAAGTTTTCCAGTTTTTGGACCATCGCATCCCGATCAAAATCCCCGCTCACTGCCACAATGAAATTGGTGGGATGAAACCATTTCTTGTGAAACGCCCCCAGATCGCCACGGCTTAGTCCTTTCACCGAAGCCTCGGTGGTGTGGCGGTTGTTCCAGAAATTCTCCCCCAAAGCCAGGAACTCGCGCTCGCGCGCTTCAATGTCCGCCGAGTCGTCATTGCGTTGCTTCATGCTTTGCAGCAATTGTTGCTTCTGCAAAACGAAGCGATCTTCCTGAAATTTTGGCTCGGTCAGAACCTCGCGCAAAATCCCCAAGCCCTCTTCGATGTCCTTCGACAAAAGATTCAGGCTAATGCTCCCCTCAGTGTCGCCCACCCTGGAAACCAGATGGGCCGCCAGGAAAGCCAGCCGCTCCTCCAGTTCTTCCGCCGTCTTCGATTTCGTGCCCCCCCGAGCCAGCAGCGAACCGGTCATCTGAGCCAATCCCTCCTTCCCTGCTGGTTCCAAATACTCACCCGTGCGGACGTAAATCACGAGGTTAAACAAAGGCAACTCTCGATCCGGCGCGATGTACACTATCGGGCCATTTTTGAGCTGCACCCGATAATCCGCCGGCGCCGGCGGTTCATAGGTCAGTGGAGGAAAAGTGAGCTTTTCGGGCCGCTCAGGTATTGCTGATTCTCTGTCCCCCTCCGCCGCTTCCACACGGCAGCACCCCGGTTGCAAACAGGCAGTAACAAGGGCAGCGACGATGAAAAGGAGACGCTGGGCTTTCATTTCTTTACCTCTGTCGCCGCTTTGCCCGGCTTGCGCGTATAAATGGCCACGTTGCGATTCTCCTTTGTAAAATACCGATTGGCCACCCGCTTGATGTCCTCAGCCGTCACGGCTTGATGTTTGGGACCGGCTTCATTGATTTCACGCCAATCCCCCACGCCGTCATTGTGAATCAGGTGCATTAAAATGGACATGTTGGAGCTGAGCCGGCGGTATTCGCTGGCGGCGAAGTTGTTTTTCACTTTCTGAAGCTCTTCCGGGGGGACGGTGTCCCGCTTTAATTTTTCCAGTTCCGCATAGACCCCCTGCTCCACTTCCTCGGGCGTATGCCCTTCCTTTGCCTCTCCGCTGACGTTAAACAGACCCGCCCACTTGCGGTGATTTGGATATCCGGAAACTTCCGTCGCCACCTTGGACCCGAGCACCAGTCCTTTGTAAAATCGACCCGTATGGGTCGAAAGGATTTGTGAAAGGATGTTCAGGGCATACGAATCGCGATGCCCGAAAGGGACCGTGTGCCAGCAGAGTTCCACCTGCGGATTGGTCTCCGCTTCGGCATACATCCGCTTCTCAGCCACCTGCTTGACTTCAAGAGTCACAACATCAGGAGGCTCAGCCTTACCGCGCGGGATGCGAGAGAAATATTTCTCAACCAATCCCGTCGCTTGAGCGATCTTGAAATCGCCCACCAAAATGAGAGTGATATTCTGCGGCGCATAATAAAGGCCGTAGAACTCATCCGCCTGCGCCTTGCTAATGGCTAGAATATCCGATGGCCAGCCCACCGTGGGCCAGCCGTAGGGATGCGATTCCCAGACCATGGCCTCGAAGCTTTCGACGAACTTTCCCAAGGGCGTCGATTCGGTGCGCATCCGGCGCTCCTCGAAGACCACATCGCGTTCCGCATAGAATTCGCGAAAAACCGGATGCCAGAGCCGTTCGGATTCCATCCACATCCAAAGCTCCAGTTTATTGGCGGGCACCGTGATGAAATAGCCCGTGAGATCGGTGGTGGTGAAAGCGTTCATGCCGGATGCCCCGGCGGTGGTATAGACGAGGTCGAATTCATTTTTCACCAGAATGTTACGCTGCCGGGTGATTAACTCGTTGAATTGCTTTTCCAATTCCTTGAGCGGTTCGGTCTTGTTTTCCAGCTTGAGCAAGTCGTCACTCTCACCACGGCGATAGGCTTGGCGCAACTTCGCTTCTTCCTTGCGCATCTGCTCGCGGACTTTTTCCTGGCTGGCTATAATCTCCAAATCTTTTGCGTAATCCTTCGTGCCAAGGGTGGGCGTGCCCTTAAACATCATGTGCTCGAACAGGTGCGCAATGCCCGTAATGCCGGGCCGCTCATTCGCGCTGCCCACATGCGCCACCCATCCCGCTGCCACCGTGGGGTCGTCATGCCGCTCGACAAGCAGCAATCGAAACCCGTTCAGCAACGTCTTCTCAACTACCGGAACTCTCTCTGCCCACAGCGAAGCGCCCGTGCAGAGAAGAGAAAAGATCAACATTCGTATTGCTAAAGCTTTTCCGCGGAGGGCTTTCATTCGTTGTCTTTCAAAAAAAGGCTGTGCCGCAAGCAGAGTCGAGGCCTCCGCGAGAATATCAAGCCGGCTGAGAGTGTTGCGAGCAAAATGTTTTCTGCAAGCTTGTGGCAAATTCGCACTTCGCCCGCCCCGCAGCCACAATCAAATTTAATAGCGCAAAAAGGTAATCCACTTCCCTCATGCATTGCCAGTGCGCGCAGCAGAACCAAGACGGTGAAAGGTATAAGCATGGCCAAGAGCATCACCGACGTTCCGCGCACGGCCGCGCCAAGGATGAGCAGGGCACCGCAGAATGCTTCGAACCAGGGCAGCGTTGAAGCAACCAAGTTTAGCAAAAAAGGAGTGTGAAGCACGTCATACTCGCGCAAAAGCTTGAGGAACTCGACCGGATGTAACGCCTTATTTAAGCCCATGTAGATAAAAAGCGCCCCAAGCGAAAAACGGGCGAGGATAGGCAACAGGTTGGCCATTGGCCATAGCGCCCTAACAGGGAGATCGGGGCGATTCGACGCTGGTGCGCTGGAGATCATGGTTTGGATTTAATAGCGCCGCTTTGGCGCGAACCGACCTCGACCGCCCGCCCGCTATTGATCCATTCGGTGATGCCTCCGGTGTAAACGAAGAGCTTATCACGCGGTACACCAGCGTCGCGCAGCATGATGGCGGCGAATTCGCTGTCTTCGCAACTCCCCCCGGTGCAATAGATCACCGCCTTCTGTGCGTTCAAGCATATGGGGAGAATCGTGGGGAGATATTGTTCGGCGTGATAATGATCAAACTGCCACGCCCCGGGGACATGGCCCGCTTGATAATGAGAGTCATCGCGCGCATCAATAAACACCACCAACCCCTGCTCGTAACGCGGGTCATGAAACATTTCCTCCACGAGGTTGCTGCCAATGATGTTTAGCCCGCGTTGCTGGAGTCGCTGGAGCGTGGTTGCTTCGAGGGGCTTTTTTGAACCGGGCTTTGCCAGTGCGGTATCCGAATTCGTACTGGAATGGGCCAACGAGGAAGAGCCTGCGCCACCAGGAAAATAGTTTCCTGTCAGGCGAAGCCCACGCGGGGAGAGCGCATTGGCCCCCAAGGCCAAAACCAAACCCACCACCGCTACGATGAATGCTTCCAGAAGCGCAAATCTGGCTTTTCGCATCGACGACAAAGGTAACTGAACTGCGGAGAAGCGCTCTATTTCGGCGCAGCAGATCCTGCCGCCGGGGCTCCCGCTCGATTGAGATTTACCGGCGCTCCATTCCCTGGGAAAACCGAAGCTCCGCCCGACGTCACTCGGCCCACCAACTGTGTGATTGGCACTTTGAGAATCGGATGCTTGGGATGCGACGTTTTGACGGTTAACTCCGTCGGCTGGCCTGGCCGAGCCTGGAAATTGGTGGGAAAGCTCAGGTTGAGCCTAAAAAGCTTCCCTGGCTCCATCTCCTCGATTTGCACAGTGACACCCTCCGCGTTTACAGAAGGGTCAGACAATTTAAGAGGAGTGCGCCCGTTGTTGCGAATCGTCGCGGGTACCCGATAATCCTGGGTAAAGGGACCGGCCGGCACGGAAATTTGTTGTGGCATGGGGACGATGGCAGGCTGGGGCATCACCACTGCGTTGAGGCTGAGCAGCGGCATGTTGGTGGAGGAAGTATGGATGGTAATGTTGCCTTGCGAAGGGGCGTTGCTAACAGGGCCGCCGTAGGTGATGTCCAGTTCAAATTCCTTGCCGGGCCGCACGGTCCTCAACCCCGTTTGGAAGGCGGCGCTAGTGGATTGTGGGGACTCCAGCTTCACGGCTTCATCTAAGTTGTTAACGATCCGCACGACCTTGGTGTCATTGGTTGCCTCGTCTTCGATGGGCAGGAAATAGACGTACTGCGGTTGCACATCGATAGGACGCCAAACCGTTGCCTGAAATTGCAGATAAATGTTCGCTTGTCCGGGATCGTTACAGGTCACCGTAGCGCTCTTTGTAACGGGCCCGCTGAAATTGGCGGGATTGAATTGGAGTGGTATTTTGCCGGTTTTTCCAGGTTGAACCTGCCGATCCCATGCTCCGGCAGTGGTGCAACCACAGCCGGGGCGGACATCCGTGATTTCCAACACCGCGGCGCCGGTGTTGGTGAACACGAACTCATGCTGCGGTTTATCGGTGGTTTGAACTTTGCCGAAATTGAAAGTCGTTTCGGCAAATTGAATCTTGGGCACACTCGGCTGAACGGGCACGGGCGTGGCTTGCCCGAATAAGGCAGGCAAACAGGCGAATTGCGCGCATCCAAGAGAAAGGGCCATAATTTTGAAAAAACTTTTCATCGTGGACTCGACTCTAACAAGCATCTGAGGGCTGTGCAGCAAAAATTAAGGCAAAAATTTAAGGCTTTGACTCTTGGGCAAGCCTTCGATGATGTTTTCTTTTGGATTTACCGGATAAACAGGGTAGCCTTGCTGTTGAAAAGCACGGACGGCTTTATTGCCGAATTTGCTCTGATCGGCCGGGGCGCCGAGAATGGCCACGGTTTTCATGGATCAATTGTCGATTAAGAATCGGCTTGGGACAAGATTCGTTTTGGCATACAATTGGCTGTGAACGAGCCCACTGCCAATATGAGAGCCATATTTTAAAAAAAGAAGGGTTGACACCGCTCGGTAACTTTGGTGCTATCCCACTCCCTTTGGGGAAAGATTTAATATGTATGCAGTAATAGAAACTGGCGGGAAACAATACCGTGTCGTTACAGGCGAAACACTGACGGTGGATCGTTTGGATGCCGAGCCGGGCAAGCCGTTTACTTTGGATCGGGTTCTTTTTATCGCCAATGAAGGTAAATTCACTGTCGGCTCCCCCTCAGTTGCGCAAGCCAGCATCGTAGTGGATGTTTTGGAACATTTCCGAGGCGAGAAGAAGATCGCTTTCAAGATGAAACGACGCAAAGGCTACCATCGAACGGTGGGTCATCGGTCGGAACTGACCCGGATTAAGATCGGAGAAATTAAAGTCTAAGTTTATGGCACATAAAAAAGGTCAAGGCAGCGTCCGCAACGGGCGCGACAGCGTCAGCAAACGGCTGGGAGTGAAGTGTTTTGGTGGCGAATTCGTTACGGCGGGCAGCATCATTGTCCGCCAGCGCGGGACTAAATTTTTTGCGGGTATTAACGTCGGCACTGGTCGTGATTGGACCTTGTTTGCCTTGGTGGATGGGAAGGTGGCCTTCGACAAAGGCAGCCGTCGCGTCAACATTGTGCCGGCGGCAAATGCGGCCTCGAATAACTAGAGCCCAGGAAGTTTGATTTCAGGGCGAGGCGATTGCCTCGCCTTTTTTTATAATCATGTTTATCGATGAGATCAAAGTCCACGCGAGGGCCGGCCATGGAGGAAAGGGCTGCGTGGCATTTCATCGCGAGGCCTTCATCACCAAGGGCGGCCCCAGCGGCGGCAACGGTGGGCGGGGCGGCAGTGTAATCCTTCAAGCAGACCATGATCTGAACAATCTCATCGGCCAATATTATCAGCCACGCCTCATCGCCGAGGATGGCGAAGGGGGCATGGGCAAGGGGATGGATGGCCATGCCGGAAAGGACTTGCTCGTGAAAGTCCCTTGCGGGACGCTTGTCTGGAGGCTGCCTCCTGTCCTGCAACAGCCCGAAGATCCGGTCGAGACGGACGAGGGTGTGGAAACACCGCCGCGTAACTTTGTCATCAGCACCTCCCGCCGACCCATGATTCGCCACGCTGGCCGCGATCGCGGAGTTGAAATTGATTTGGTCAGGGAAGTCGAAGCCAAACCAGCCCGCTATGGCGCTGAACCCAAACGCGAATTAGTCGCGGACCTTACTCAACAGGCACAACAGGTGGTGCTTTGCAAGGGGGGGCGCGGAGGGTTAGGGAATCGCAATTTTGCCACTGCCGCCCGCCAAACCCCGCGTTTCGCACAGCCCGGTGAACCGCCCGAGGAAGATGATTTCCTGCTGGAATTGCGGATCATGGCCGATGTCGGCCTGGTGGGGTATCCCAATGCGGGGAAATCGACTTTATTGACGGCCATTTCTAAGGCTCGGCCCAAAGTCGCACCCTATCCTTTTACGACCTTGCATCCCCAAATCGGGATTGTGGAATTTCCTGATTTTTACCGGGTCACTGTCTGCGATGTGCCGGGGCTCATAGAAGGGGCGCACAAAAATGTGGGTCTAGGCCACGAATTCCTCCGCCACATTCAACGCTGTAAAATCCTAGTGCTATTGCTAGACATGGCCGGAGTCGATGGACGCAAGCCGTGGGAAGACTACAAACAACTGTTGAACGAACTAAGCCTTTACAATCCCGACCTGCTCGAAAAGCCGCGGCTGGTGGTCGGCAACAAAATGGATGAACCTGTGGCTGAGGAAAATTTGAAGCAATTCAAACGCAGGATCCGGAAAACACCGGTCTTGACCATGGCGGCCGCCTTCGATGAGGGGGTCGAGAAATTTAAAAACAGGATCCGCGAAGCGGTGGTAGTCCCCCGAAAGTAAGATGGAATCCCGTAGTTCACTATGTTAAAAGCCGGTATTGTCGGGCTGCCCAATGTTGGAAAGTCCACTTTGTTCAACGCCGTCACCCGCACCCGCAAGGCGGAGGCGGCGAATTATCCGTTCTGTACGATCGACCCCAACATCGGCATCGTGACCGTGCCGGATGCGCGCCTGGAAGTGCTCGCGCGAATTGCCAAAACTTCGGTGATCATTCCCGCCGCCGTCGAGTTCGTGGACATTGCGGGCCTGGTCAAAGGGGCGGCCCAGGGGGAAGGTTTGGGCAACAAATTCCTCAACCACATTCGGGAAGTCGATGCCATCGTTCAGGTGGTCCGCTGCTTTGAAGATCCGGATATCCATCATGTGGCCGGAGCCATCGATCCCGTCAGGGACATCGAAACGATCAACACCGAATTGGCCTTGGCCGATTTGGAAGCGGTGCAAAAGCGCCTGGACAAGGTGGGCAAAGACGCCAAACGCGGCGATAAAGCGGCTTTGGCAGATGAGGCCGTCCTCAAGAAACTGGAGCCGCATCTGAACCAGGGCAAGGCCGCCCTGACAGTTAATCTGACGCCGGAAGAAAAGCAGGTTGCGAAAGGCTTTTTCCTGCTGACGGACAAGCCGACAATTTTCGCTGCCAACGTGAAGGAGACCGATCTGGCTGGCGCCGACGGGAATTCGCACGTGGCAAAGGTGCGCGAATACACCCGTACCCATCACGCTTGCGAAACTGTGGTCATCAGCGCCCAAATCGAGAGCGATTTGATGGACCTTTCAACCGAGGAAGCGCGCGAGTTTTTGAAGGAGCTTGGTGTGAGTGAATCCGGGGCGGGCGCGCTTATCCGGGGCACATATCACCTTTTGGGATTGCGCACTTATTTCACTGCCGGCGAGAAGGAAGTCCGGGCG
Source organism: Verrucomicrobiota bacterium (assembly GCA_038228235.1). Taxonomy (GTDB): domain Bacteria; phylum Verrucomicrobiota; class Verrucomicrobiia; order Limisphaerales; family JBBRPK01; genus JBBRPK01. The sequence continues at coordinate 10,590 of JBBRPK010000112.1, read as the reverse complement.
TGGACCATTCATGCCGGCGATACCGCACCCAAAGCGGCCGGGGTCATTCACAGCGATTTCGAGCGAGGCTTTATCAAAGCGGAAACCGTCTCCTATGATGATTTAGTGAAATGTGGCTCGGTTGCGGCCGCCCGTGAGAAGGGACTCTACCGCATGGAAGGCAAAGAATATGTGGTCCAGGACGGGGACGTGTTGCTTTTCAAGTTCAATGTCTGAGTTGAAACCAATGCTTCCCTAAACTGCTTCGGAACGCGAGGAGAAGGTAAAATCCCTCACCAGTAACGGCGGCACACAAATGGACCAGTCCTCGAGTTCACTCCCCGTTGCCCGCACGGAGGGCCCCATAGCTTCGATTTTGGCCAGCATGGCCGCGGGGCTTTCGTTGAAACGGAAATTCTTGACCGGCCCGGCGATTTTACCGTTCTCGATCAAAAATGTCCCGTCGCGGGTGAGGCCTGTGAAGACGAGCGTTCTCGGATCCACCTCGCGGATGTACCACAATCGGGTGACCAAAATACCCCGGCGAGTATTTTGAACCATCTGCTCAATGGCGGTGCTCCCTCCAGACAGAATCAGATTAGTGGGACGAGGAACAGCTTCGCGTCCCGTCTTCGCTGCCCAATAACGTGAGCAGATCAATTCCTTTACGACGCCATTCTCGATCCAATTTCGTCTGATTGCGGGAAGCCCGCTGGCGTCATAGACCGAACCGGGAGCGGTCTCATGGTGAGGATCAGAAAAGAGTGTCACTTCATCCTCAAAAAGTTTTTCGCCAAGTTTGTTTCCGCCACCCTTTTTTGTAAAAAAACTTCGTCCCTCATCCGCGCTCCGGGCATCGAAGTGACCAATCATCATGCCGAGCAGATCACAAACTGCCGACGGTTCCAAAATGACAGTGTATTGGCCCGGCTCGAGCGCCCTTGGATTCCTGGCCTGCAAGCTTTTGCTGACGGCGATTTTGCCCAGGAGCCGCGTATCTAACCTCGCGATATCGTGATGATTATTGCCGGCCCAACCGGCGCCCATGCCATCCGGGGTGCGGGAGGTAATGGTGAAAACAGCATTAGTGGCTTTTTCATAAGCGAAGAGTCCCTGGCTGGTAGCCATAGCTGAACAGGCTGCGCCGCTTTCGAGAAAACCGGCGGCGCTGACCTTTTTGCCGGCGGCTTCGGTAAGAGGAGCACGACAAAGAGCGGCCAATTTTTCAGGACGTGCCCCTGCAGTCTTTTCAAAGTAAAGCCGGCTCTCCAGGTATTGCTGTTTTCCCAAGGGTGGCTGGAACTCCGGGTTTTCGGGCGCAAGCCGCGCAATTTCCTCCGATTTGCGAACCGCGGCAGCGAGGGCCGGATCGGCAACGTCGTTAATTGAAACTTCGCCGGAGCGTTTGCCAAAATTTGAGGCAACGGAAAGGGAGAGGTTGTCCTGGTAACCGCAAGTCGTGACGCTGTTCAACGCAAAACGAATGTTGCCGCGCTCATGTCCTCTGAGGGTGACGGTGCAGGAATCCGCTTTTGAGAGGGCGAGGACCCTGGTAGTAATCCTTTTTGCGTCTGATTCAGATATAATCATGGAGGCGCAGTATTCGCTTTTGAGCCTAAATTTCGCTCCGACCGGTGTTAATCACATTGATCTGCCGGAACCGGGCTGGGACGGCCCCGTGGGAGACAGGGGCGATTTGCTGGGGCTGCCCCTTGCCGCAATTAAAGGCGCCACCAAGATAATACTCCTCCTTGCTGCAAAGCCCGTCGCAGGCGTTCCAAAAATCAATCGTATTCCCCTGGTAGGCCACGTCGCGGAGCATTTCGCCCAACTTGCCATTTTTGATTTCGTAAAAAACCTGGCCGCCAAACTGGAAATTGTACCGTTGCTGATCGATGCTCCAACTTCCATTGCCGAGGATGTAAATGCCATCCTTCACGTCGGCCAGGAGCTCTTCCAAACTTGTTTTCTTTTCGTTTGGCTGCAATGAGATGTTTGGCATGCGTTGAATGGGAAAAGTGTCCCAGCTATCCGCAAAAGCGCAGCCATTGGACGCGCTACGGCCGATCGTTTTGGCATAGCCGGCGGCGAGCTGAAAGTTTTGAAATTGGCCGCTCTTGATGATGGGAAACTCGGCCCCTTGAGTCCGCACGCCGTCGTCATCATAACCGATCGTTGCCAGGCCGCCTTGTTGGGTTCTATCACCGATAATGGTGATGAATTCGCTGCCGTATTGGAGCTTGCCCAGTTTTTCCGGGGTCACAAAAGAAGTGCCGGCGAAGTTGGCTTCATAGCCCAGAGCCCGATCCAACTCCGTGGGATGCCCCACACTTTCATGGATCGCCAGCCATAAATTGGTTGGATGAATGACCAAATCCTTTCGGCCGGGCTGGACTGATTTGGCGCTATGCTTCCTTTTGGCTTCCTCAGCCGCTTTCGGGGCCTCGCTCAGAAAATCGTATTGCTCCACGTATTCATAGCCGCTGCCGCGCGGAGCTGCCAGGCTATGCCGGGTTTCGAAATGGCCCGAGCTTTTGTCCACCACTGTCACATCGAAGCGCGGAAAGCTGCGCACCCGCAATTGGCGCAAGTAACTGCCGCGGGTTGAAGCGAAGAACTTTTCCTCCTTCACAAAACTCATGCTGGAACGGCAAAAGTCCGCTCCCGCTTGTTGGGCGGCCCAATTGATACCGAGCAATTTTGCGACCTTTTCCCCGATCGAAACGGTGAACGGGTCGGTTCGCATCGGCATGATCCATTCACCCTCGCGCGCCGGCAACGCCTCCAACTCCACTTTGCGCTTTTGAATCACCTGGTTGGCGCGGGAAATTTCTATAGCATAACCAGTGCTCCGCTCAACTTGCTGTTCACTCGTGACATTGCTGGAGGCAAATCCCCAGGTTCCTTTCCAGAGCACGCGAACACCAAACCCAGAGCTTTTGGAATTACCGATCGATTCGATGCGATCTTCGCGCGTGGAAATGTTCTCATGTTCGTAGCGGCAGACACGAAAATCGGCATAGCTGGCCCCAAGCTTTTTCGCGCGGCGTAACGCGAGGTCAGCCAGCTTGCGAAAGCCAGCCGCATCGAGCCGATGATAAACATCCTCCTCGAAAGCCATTGCAGGCCTAATCAATATCTGGGGCATCGAAACAGCCATCGCCGAGCCTCCCACCGTTTTGACAAACTCTCTTCGATTCATCGCCGCCCAGAATTATCCGCGAGCCGAGGGAAGACAAGTGGAAAACTGACTTCCACCGCTTTAGCGAGGCTGGTCGCCGTCGAATCGAGCAGGGCGCCCCTTTCGTGGAGAGCGGGCTCTGGACGCGCCCTGCCGAGTGACAAGTCACCCGGCGGGTAAAGCGGGGACAGGTCGCCGCACTCCAAAGGCATCCGCCGTTCACGTGCATGGTACTGCGTTAGCACGTTCACGGAATTGCCACCCGATGGCTGAAAATCGATGGCAGGTAAACACCGACTTTCCACTCTGCGGGCCACCCAGAAATATTCGCCGTCACCTACGACGGAACCGCCCTGGTCCTTGCCCACTAACGCCGTCTCAAGCGCCGGCAATGAGAACGCCGTTACTCTTCAAACGTCAAACATCTCAGGTTTCTTCCGGCTTTCGAGAGACTATTGAAAGCGCAGGATGCGCTAAACGGTTTGCGATTACGTGCTTTTGAATCCGGTTCGGGACAACCTAATCCAACCCAAGATCGGTCCGTTTAGCCCATCCAGCGTTTCTTCCTAAACCATGTCACGGCTTGTCCGCGATGTAGCAACCGATGGCCTTTGTCCTCGAGTGAAGCACCGGACTGCCTTGAAGCACGGCTTTCAGGGCATCCTCCAGATAATGCTCGGTGGCGGCAGGCCTCTCTTTGCCAAAATCAACCAATCGATTGTCGATCGCCCCGCCATAAACCATCGAACCGACTCGCTCGAACAAGGCAACTTCGGGCGTCACTCGCGCCCTGGTTTTTTTAACGAATAAATGCTCCGCATCGCGCAGTACACCGAACGTGTATTGATACTCTTTGGTATGATTGCGAATTACCTCCGCGCCTTCATCTGCGTTCGGATGCACCAGCCAAAACTCCACTCCTCGAGGAGCAAACTTGGTATGGAGGCGACGAATTTCGGGAGCGTAACGATTCGAGATCGGGCAATCGACGCTGACAAAGAAAAAAACGAGCCATTTGGCGTTGCTCGACTGAAAGGGGTTAATCTCTCTTCCGGCCAGATCTCGCAAACCCAAATGAGTGGACGGGACCACCTCGATTTTATCTTCGATAAAGGTCGGCTGGAGCTGCGAAGGGGCGGCGCCGTAATGGATGTTTGAGAAAATCATGCCAATGGCCAGGCAAAGAAGCATGCCGCAAAGGGTGGCAGTGCGTCGGCCGCGCATACGTTCCTGCGTGGGTGGGGCTTTTTTCTCTGCTCGGGGATTGACAATAGCCATGTTCAAACTAGAAAATTTCTGCTTATTCCACCGTATCGTATTCACGAGAGAAGCATCCTTCAAGGGAATGTTGTGCGAGCAAAATCCTTTTGACAGTGGCACGCATTGACCTAGCCTAGAGAAAATATTTTCAATTATGAGACTTGGCATCAATACCTTCCTGTTTACCTCGCCTTTCACCAACGCAAGCACGGGGCTATTCAAGACTTTTAAAAAATGGGGCTTTCAAACCGTGGAAATTCCTGTTGAAGATACTTCGCACATCGATCCAGCCCACGTCAAAGCCGAACTTGACAAATATGGACTGGCCTGCGGTTCGGTCTGCGCCTGCATGGGCCCGGACCGGGACCTCCGCGGCACCGCCGAGCAGCAAAAGACCGGACTCGATTACATGAGGAAATTGCTCGACCAGATGGTGGTGCTGGATTGTCCCTCGCTAATTGGGCCGGTTTATTCGGCGGTCGGACGCGCCGACGCGGTGCCGCCTCAGGAATACAAACAGCAATGGAAAGCGGTGGTGACCAACTTGCGCGCGTTGTGCGATTACGCCGAGAAGAAAGGACGCCAGGTCTGCCTTGAACCACTGAATCGCTTCGAAACCGATTTCATCAACACCTGCGACCAGGCCATTCGGATGCTCCACGACGTCGGCAGCCCCGTGCTGAAGCTCCACCTTGACACCTTTCACATGAATATCGAGGAGAAGGACCAGGGCAGAGCGATTCGCAAAGCCGGCAAACTGCTGGGCCATTTCCACGCCTGCGGCAGTGATCGCGGGACACCGGGGAATGACCACATAGACTGGAAGCCAATCGCCGCGGCGCTTAAGGCCATTAAATACAAGGGTGATGTGGTCATCGAATCATTTACCACCGATGTCAAAGTCATCGCGCGTGCCGCCGCCATCTGGCGCCGGATCGAGCCGACCCGCGACGAAATTGCTGTGAAGGGGATCAAGTTCCTCAAGAAAACCCTCAAGTAGGCAGACAGAAAGAGCGCAACAGCGACACCAGAGGCGTCATTCGGACAAGAGTGGAGATGGACGTTTGATCGGATCACCGGCCCCAGAGGGGCGCGATGTCTATAGAAAGCGGCCCTGAATCGCAATACTCAGGGGGGCGGGGGAAGCCTATACAATAATCCGAAGCGCCCTCACCCTGCCCTCTCCCATCGGCATCCAGAACAACAGGTTTGCTTGTGCGCTTCGCGCACGGCCGAGGGAGAAGCTTCGGCAGTCTTGTAGTATATTTGCAGTTTCATCAGTAAGCGCCGCAGGGGCGAGATGGTTTGTTGGTAGCCCTCTGGATCGTTGCGTCCCCCTCGGGCTGCTTCGGGGTCATGAAAAGAACTCCCGGCCGCGCCAAATTTGGAACCAGCCAGTCTCGGAATTCATTTCCACGAAGAGAAATTCCTTGGCATTTTTCCCGCCGCCGATCTCCACCTCGCGCCAGTAATCCCAATACTCCAACTTCACGGTCGAAGTTTTGCCGGGCGGGGCCTTGCCGTCGGCGGTGGTTTCTGCCACGACCAGTACCGCCGCTTCGTAGGACTCATGGAAATCATTAATCCGAGTGAAAGTCTCTGTGGCGCCGGATTTGTCGTCTTTAATCGCGAAAATGCCCGTGGTATCGTTGACAACAGCAAGAAAACTCTCCGCAAACGCAAACTCATCCTCTAGCCGCAATAACTGGGCGTCGTGGCCGCCTGCTTGGTTTGGCGTCACCCGCACTCGCGGGGTCATCACCTCATCGGCGTCGAAGGTCTTTGTGTTGACACCGCGCAACACGTAATCAGTGAAACTAAAATCCTGTCCGCCAATGCGTCGCATATATTCGCGGATTTCCTGGACGGTGAAGTCGTGGTCGGCAAAATCCGGTCCATTCGCGAAGGCCATTCTTAGGGGAGAGCCTGTTCGTAGATCGAGTGGATTGCCAAATGCCAGCGTTGCGCCATTCCCGTTGCCCTGCCCGTGCCCATGGACCCTCTCTTTGAGCATGGCCCAAATCGTTTTTCCCCTGTCCTCCGGCTCCGGCATCTCAACTCCCCATGATGGCCGAGACGACGCGGGCCACGACGTGGCAGAGGCCCAGGATGAAACTTCCGATGACGATTGCCATCGCGAGATTCCCTTTGTTGAGGAGGTCGTCGAAGTCCAGTTTTGGGGTCAGTTTGTCGAATGCTTTGTAGCCCACCACCACCAGCAGAATGGCCAAAAGGCCGAACGCGGCGGTAGAGACAAGGTCGGTTAGGAAATAGTCTGGGAGAGTAAACTGCATGATTTTCTAAGTTGTTTGGGCCAGGTGGTGGGCAGGTTGCCAGCGTTTAAAAAACAGAAGCCAGACGAAAAAATAGCCCGCCCCCACCCCCAACGGCACTGCCAATAGCCAGAAGGCCAGCCATCCGGAAGCCGTCGGCCGATTGCTGTAAGCTTGCTTCACGTGCCGGTCGGAATACATCAGATCCCGGTCGAGTCCGGGCGGCACGTAATTCGGATCGCGCGGCCCATGCTGCGCTTCCAGTTGCGCAATGCGGTCTCCCAATTGCTGGTTGTTAGCCACCAGTGCCTGATAACGAGCAGGGTCCATGTCGAGGCGATGATGATAGGCCCACATCGCCCGGTCATCAAGCGTGCGATCCAGCAGCCACCACCAGAAGAAACTGTTGTAAGGATCGCGGTACACCACCATCGGTCGTGAATAATAGGGAGAGAATACCCCGTAACTCCTGGTGGGCCGGCTCCAAATCGTCGCCGCGTCCGGAACATAAATCGGGCGGCGGTAGGAACCGCTGGCGGAAGACGGAAGCGGGGGCGGCGTGACTTTGTAGGACGGCGTGCTGCCGCCGGGCAGGCTAGAGGAGTCATTCGGCAGGGGTTTCGGAAGAGAGGCTTCTTTGTATCGGTTAAATTCCTGCCGGCTGGCCTCCTCTTTCCGGGCGCGCGCGGCCCCTTTATCGAAAGTGAAGCTGGAATCCGAATTTGCTGGCAAGCTGCTGGGGCTTGCAGCCTGAGAGCCTGTCCCACTATTTCGGGCGGTGCCGCCGCCCCCGGAACTGGATGAAAAAGTGTGTCCCGAACCGGAGCTGTAACTTTTCGCCGAACTGTAACCCTGCCGGCTATCATCACTCGAAGCCGAGCCGGAACCATAGCTCTTGCCACTGCTGGAGTTGAAGGTTTTAGCGCCGCTGCCGACCGGGCTGGAACTACGGCTCCCGCTGCTCCTGGTGCTGGTGGAACTCCGCGAAGAGCCGCTAAAACTGTGACTCCCTCCTGAACTCGAACTCCGGGACGAGGACGAGGAGGAATAACTCCGTCCGCCGCCGCTACTGTAACTTTTGGCGTCGCTGCCAGTCGGAAGCCCGACTGCCAGCAGCGCGATCACGAAGCAGCTCCGGATTTCTTTTCGACTGCTCATTAACATTTGAACCGTTGATAGGATGCCATGCACGACCTAAAAGCCCATTATTTTTTTCGGCGAAAATTATATCCAAGACCTCCAAATCCAGGGAATCCAGCCCGGCTGGCCATGCCCCCCAATCTCGGGCCCGCAGGTGATGCAGGGATCATGCTGAATGCTGAGTCGCGGGCTCAAATGATGGGTGACGGATGCGTTCAAAGCGGTTAGAAAGGAACGTGCCGCAAACGCTCACCCGCGCAAGGTTGATTTCCTTGGCGAAATATTTCTGTGCTTTCCAATCGAAAGCGCCGCATCCTGAATTGTTCGCCGCGGACGCAATTCAGGAAACGGGCCGTGAGTATGGGGATTTCCAAACCCCGCTTTCTTTGGCGAAAGCCGTCTGCCAACAACTTTTAAAGCTGGAGTATGATCCCACCGTGCTGGTTGAGCCGACTTGCGGGCGTGGGAATTTTATTACGGCGGCCCTGGACACCTTTCCGAATATCCGAAAGGTTTTTGGCTTGGATATTCAGGTGAAACACGTGGCCGAATGCAAATCCAACCGGCTGGCTCGTCTTTTGGATGAAACGCGTTTCAAACCGGAGATCCACATTGTGCAGGGTGATATGTTCGATGACGGTCGTTTGGCTGAGTTTTTGGAAGCCAACCCTGGTCCTGTCCTTGTGCTGGGCAATCCGCCTTGGGTGACCAATAGCGCCTTATCCGTCCTGAACTCATCCAATCTCCCTGTTAAATCTAATTTCAAAGCCCACAAGGGGTTGGATGCGCTGACCGGGAAAAGCAATTTTGACATTGCTGAATTCATTCTGCTTCAGTTGATCCGAACCTGTGGTCGCTTCACCGCCACCATTGCAATGCTTTGCAAAAACATTGTGATTCGCAATCTGGTGGCTTCGACGCAGACCCAAGGATTGGCCATCAAAAACATTCGAGCGTTTACGTTCGATGCAGCAAAGGAATTCGGGGTGGCTTGCGATGCATCTCTATTCGTCGCCGATATCACTACGGAAAGAACCAGCCGCACCTGTGCCGTCGCCAAGCTCGGTGAGGAAACAGGGGGTGGACGAGTTTTCGGCTGGGTGGGAGCTCAATTCGTAGCCGATATCGCCAGCTACCGCGCCTCACAAGTCATCGAAGGAACTTCCCCAATCGTCTGGCGGCAAGGCATCAAACATGACTGCTCGAAGGTAATGGAATTGGATCGCGAAGGGGAGATTCTTATCAATGGGTTCGGAAAAGCTGTTCATATTGAGCCGGATCGCGTCTTTCCCTTAGCCAAAAGCTCCGATCTGAAATCCCCGATTCTCAATCAGTTTCGCAAGGCAGTCATTGTCCCCCAGAGGGCCATCGGCGAGGACACGACAATTTTGCGCGACGTGAATCCCAGGCTCTGGGAGTATCTGAATGAGTACGGGACACTTTTCGCCGCACGAAAGTCGAGTATCTACAAAGACAAACCGCCGTTCTCAATTTTCGGGGTGGGAGATTACTCGTTCAAACCGTATAAAATCGCCCTCAGCGGCCTCTACAAAGTCTCCAATTTCTCGCTGCTCCTGCCCGTAAACGGGAAGCCCGTCATGCTCGATGACACCTGCTACCTGATTGGCTTCGACCGTGTCGGGCCGGCTTTGATTGCTTTGGCGCTTCTGAACAGCCGCCCTGTTCAGGATTTTCTGAAATCGATTTCGTTCCCAGATTCCAAGCGGCCCTACACCAAAGAGCTATTGATGCGAATCAACCTGCGAAAGGTTGCGTCGCTAATCTCGTCTCGCGAAATCAAAGACTTCCTTTCATCTGTTGGGGCGCCTCCCCACGACTTGGACGAGAGAGATTTTGAATCCTTGTTTCCCACTCAGCCTCCCGACACGCAATCAATGTTTGTGCTAGAATAGGAATCCCGGAAGAAGGTCAACGCCGAATGTTGGAGGCACGCCTCGCCCTGGCGGAGCGATTGAAGGAGGATGCGTGAACGTTGCGGAAACCGTCGCTGTCCAGGTCGTCGATGCGCCTAAAGCGTGCGGGATTGCTTATTTCATGGCTGCGTAGCGGAAGAGGAGGAGAATGGGGTTCATCTTTTCGTGCCGCTTCATTCGGGAATTGCGGGTAAACCCAAGTCCTTGAGATGCCAGAACCGCAAACACGCTAAAGCGTGGACACCAAACGTGGCGCGTGGCTAAGCGAGCATTATTCTGCCTACGTGGATTGACAGGGCTCTGGCACGGAATAAAACGTCACCGAAAATGACCGGCCCCCAACTCTCAGTCGCATTCTTTATACAGATGTTTTTTATCCTGGCGGTCTGCCGCGTGGTGGGGATGGCAGCCCGCCGCATCGGTCAACCTCAGGTGGTTGGGGAGATGATAGCGGGAGTGTTGATGGGGCCTTCCCTGTTCGGATTATTTTTCCCAGAACTCCAAACGCATCTTTTTCCAGAGGAATCGCTCAAGTTTTTATATGTCGGGGCGCAACTGGGAGTGGGTCTTTACATGTTTCTCGTGGGCGTGGAATTCAAGACTGAGCTGTTCCGCAGCCGCGTTCGTAGCGCCGCCGCCGTCTCCGTTTCCGGCATGGTGGCGCCTTTCGCGCTAGGGGCCGCCTTAGCCGTAACTATGCAGTAGAGGCGCTAAAAATACCTGAGGCCATCAACACAACGATTAGATTGAGAAGCACTTACAGCACAAAATCCTACTGCATTGCAGTCGGGTTTCGCCCCCGATTGGTTCCTGCAAATCGTGT
>JBBRPK010000111.1:0-19466 GCA_038228235.1 Verrucomicrobiota bacterium | reverse complement strand
ATGCGCAGGAGCTGCTGCAGTCCGGCCTGGATGAGATGCGCCGCAGAATCCGCGAGGAGGAACCCCAGCGTCCCAGCACGCGCCTGAGCACGATGCTGGCCGCCGACCTGACCACGGTCGCCAGGCACCAGGGTGCGCAGCTGCCGGCTCTGGTCAATCTGCTGCGTGGCGACCTGGACTGGATCGTGATGAAGGCTCTGGAAAAGGATCGGGCCCGGCGCTACGAGACGTCCAATGGCCTGGCGACGGACATTCAGCGGCATCTCAGCCATGAACCGGTTATGGCTCGGCCACCGAGTCATCTCTATCGCCTGCAAAAGCTTGCCCGCCGCAACCGAACGGCCTTTGCTGCTGCCGCCGCGGTAGTGGCCGCGCTACTGATTGGTCTGACGGTCAGCGCGTGGCAAGCCATTCGCGCAACCCGGGCCCAGCGGAGCGAGCAGCGCGCGCGCCTGGCGGCCGATGATTCCCGCGCCCGCGAATCGCAACAGCGCCGACTGGCCGAAGACAGCGCGCGCAGAGCTACGGAAAGCGCGCGGGATACTCAACGGTTGCTCTACGCCGCGGACATGAAACTCGCCCACGCCGCCTGGGAGGAAGGGAATCTCTCCCGCATGACCAGCATCCTCGCAGCGCATCGGCCCAAGCCAGGGGAGGCCGACGCCCGAAGCTTCGAGTATTATTACTTCCAAGAACTGGCACGGGGTGAGCAAGACCAAATTCTGATTGGCCACACCAACGCGGTGCAAAACGTTGCGGTTTCCCCTGACGGTAAATGGTTCGCGTCGCGAGGAGAGACCGATACCCGGCTGTGGGATTTGACCCGGCGGAGTTTGACGGCTGCGTGGCCCTCAGCGCGGGTGGCATCCGTGAGCGCCCCTCGAAACTATCTCGGCATCTCCTTTTCGTACGACAGCCGGTACCTGGCGTTTCCCTCCGCGCAAGGGCTCGAACTCTGCGACACGTTGACCCGCCAAACCCGCCGGTTCCAAAGCGGAACCCTCGACAAGCCGCTGTTCTCCCCTGTTACCAACCTAATCGCCTTTAATTCGGGATCCACGGAAAAGAAAATCCGTGTTTGGGATTATGTCGCCAACAAGGAGGTTGGAGTCGTCGGACCGAATCGTGCGATCTGGTGCTGGGCACCGGACGGCTCGCGGCTGCTGGCCGGCTACGGGAGCGGAACGAGCAGCCTCTTGGAGTGGTGGGATGTGCTGACTTTCAAAGTTGCTAAGACCGACGCCGCCGCTCAGTACATTTTTGGCGCGGCAGTGTCGCGGGACGGCCGGCTGACCGCCGTCGTCGATTGGCAAGGCGAAATCTGGATCCTGGAAACGTCGGAGGGCAAAGTCCTTGGCACGATGGACTGTGGCGACATCCGGACATCCGCCCTGGCCTTCTCCCCGGATGGCAAGTTCCTGGCCACCTCCAGTCGCGACCAGGCCATCTTAATTTGGAGCCTGGAGTCCCGACAGCGCGTACGTCAGCTTCGCGGCCATCACGCGAAGGTTACCAGCCTCGCGTATACCCCGGACGGCCGAGCACTGGTCAGCGGGGACCTGGACGGTAAGATCCTGCTGTGGGATATGGCAGGCGAAACTCGTCGCCTTCAAATCGCCAACGGGTTGAGATTCCTGGGCTATAACCCGCTACAATTTTCGGCCGACGGCAAGTTGCTGGCATTGGACATTAAAGGGAATGAGTGCTCGGTTTTGGATACCGCCACACTCCAACCGCAGTGGTCCATCGAAGGGGATTTCGTGTTCTTTTCACCGGACTCACGCCAGGCGGCTTCCATACAGGCCATCGGGCGCCAACCGTTCTTGCGCCTCACGATGCTCGGCGCCCCCTCTCACCGCGCAAGCATCCCGCTCGGGGCGGCAGGACGCCACCAAGGATACCCGCAGATTTCTCCGAACGGAAGGTTCCTGAGCGTCGACAATCTCGGCGTGCGCACCCTCCTGTTCGATGCCGCCACGGGTGATCGCCTCCTCTCCGTTCCTCACTCCGGTGAGACTGTATTCGCTCCCAGCCGGTTCTTACCCGATGATCGCTCCTGGGCCTGCGCCGAGGGGACGGCAGTGGGGTTCTGGGATCTCCATTCAAGACAGAAGACGAGGTCCTTGGATTCCGGCAGCCCGATGCTAACACTGGCGGTTTCTCCCGATGGCAGATTCCTCGCAGCCAGTTGCGAGGACCTAAAGATATTGCTCTGGGACCTGATTTCTGGAGCTCCGCCGATAATTCTGAGTGGGCATCAAGCGCTTGTCTGGGCACTGTGCTTCTCCGCCGATGGACGGACCCTGGCCTCTGGCAGCGAGGATCGCAGCCTCAAACTCTGGGATTTCGCCGCGCGACGCGAAATTGCGTCCTTCGTCCAGGAAAAAGCCGTGTATTGGTTGGCCTTTTCTCCTGACAATCAGATGCTCGTTTCGGGGGGCATTGGCTCGTACCAGGTTTGGCGCGCCCCCCGCCCTGAGCCGGTGGCGCTTGCCGCTTCCCCCGAAGCGCCCGTGACGGAGCCGCCCGCAACGAGCGTCTGGCGGGTTCCCGATGGGGATGCGCCTCCACCACCGCAGATACTGACCGAGAAGACCCTCTGCCTCACCAACCTCCTGAAAATCTATGCGGCTGTTATGTCGTATCAGAAGGATCATCAACGGATGCCCGATTGGCTAGGCGACCTGGTGCCGAAATACCTCCCTGACACCAACAGTCTGCTCTGTCCTGTTCACGTCGCAACCAAGGCGCTCCCGAGTTCGCTGCCCACTCAGGACCCCAAGGTCACGACCTCCTACAGCTACGAATTCAGGCCACGGAGGAACCAGATCACCGATCCCTACGGTCTTGCCGCACCGGGCGACACGACTAAGGTATGGAAGACCAAACAGCTCGCCCGGTATGGCAGTGCAGTGCCGGTTCTGCGTTGCGCGGAGCACAGTGCGGTGCTCAACATTACATACGCTGGCGAATTGTGTGAAGGCTCCCAGGTATGGGAACACGCAGCGGATGTGAAGTGGCGGGCCAAGGACCCCGCGGCTGCGGAGCAATGGTATCGCAAAGTGGAACAGGAAGGGAATTTCGAGGTCTTAAACCTTCACGCCTGGCGTTGGGCCACCTCTTTGGATCCCGAGGAACGGGACGGAAAGGCCGCCGTTCGATTCGCGCAGAAAGCCGTCGAGCTTATGAATCCCAGAGATCCCAACTCGATCGACACACTGGCGGCGGCTTACGCGGAGGCTGGTCTATTCGATAAGGCCGTGAGCCTTCAACTCGAAGCCATCTCGCTGCTGAAGGCCGCCCCTGCAGAGCGCAAGGCTGAGGTTCAGGAGTTTGAGGCTCACCTGGAGCTCTACCGGCAGCATAAGCCCTATAGGGAATGAGCGACGTCACCCGAATCATCGAGGCGATCCAGCAGGGCGAGCCCAAGGCTGCGCAGGCACTGCTCCCGCTGGTCTATGAGGAGTTGCGCCGCCTGGCGCGCTCCAAGATGGCGCAACAGCCCCCGGGTCACACGCTCCAGGCCACCGCCCTGGTCCACGAGGCGTGGCTGCGATTGGTCGGATCCGATCGCCAGCACTGGGAGGGACGCAGTCACTTCTTTGCCGCCGCCGCGGAGGCGATGCGACACATTCTGGTGGACAGCGCTCGGCGCAAAAAACGAGCGAGGCATGGCGGCGGACAACAACGGGTTGATGTGGATGAATTCGAGATCGCCACTGTAACGGATGACGAGAGACTCTTGTTGGTCCACGAAGCGCTGGAGAAGCTGATACTGGAAGATCCTGCCCGCGCCGAAATAGTGAAGCTCCACTATTTCGTCGGTTTGACCCATGCCGAGACCGCCGAGGTCCTGCACCTCTCCGAGAAGACAGTCCGCCGCCACTGGAACTTCGCCCGGGTCTGGCTCTACCAAACGATTAAGGCCTCCGATCCGTCCGTGGGGGAGTGAAATGATTCGCCGCTGCCCGCTGGCAGCCGCGCGGACCCATCGGCGGGGTCAAACCATATATTGTTGTCTTTTGTTTCATTTCCTCATCGTCGTTTCCGCCCTGCTACAGGATGCGAACCCCTCTTTCGTCGCCCAGTGAAACCGCGCGTTTGCGGTGTTGTAGGTTCCCAAATGAACACGCGCCGTGATGTCCTTGATCGTCAGGGTGGTCTCACGCCGCAGCCGCACCGCGATGGCCAGTTTCCCTGGGTCCTTCTTTGGCCCGCGGACCAGGTCCTCCGCGCTCCAACCAAGCCGCAGTAGTTCCTCGGCCACTCGCCGGTCGGCCTTTGCTTGGGCGGTCTCCAGGCGCAAGTCCCCCGCGTGGTGCTGCCCCAGCCCGCCTTCCATTCGCTGCCACTGGTCCTTACGAAAGGCCTCGCCCGCTTTTTAAGCGAGCGCGACTTCCTTCCGCCCGATGAGGCCGGGTCCAGAGCCGTGCAGGAAAAAGTTGCGCGCCGCCAGCGTGCTCTCCTGCTCCGCCTTCGACTTCGCGATCCGGAGTTTTGGAAAGCGCGCCCGCAGAATCTTCTCGACGCCGCGATTCACGCTGCCCGGCGAGAGCGTGATCTCCGCGCCAGGCCGGTGTTTCTCCAGCAAGGCCAGCATCCCCGGCGTGTGCGCCATGTCGCCGATGTTCACCTTCTGCCACGACGAGTGGAGCAGGATTTTTTGGAGCGCGGGGCCTGCGCGAAGCCGCCCGCCGGAGCGAGGCTGGCGGCGAGGGTCGTGCGGAGAAATTGGCGGCCGTTCGTGCTCATGGCTTCAACCTATAACTTTCCATGCGTTGCGCGGGGATGGTGAGTTCGACCGCGCCGTTTTTCACGGGCAAACTTTCCAAAGGCGTCTCGATGTGCGTGACGCGCTGCGCGCTCTGCAATGGGCGCGGCATGGCGAGCTTCACTGGCGCTGGTGTACCCGACTGATTCCACACGCGCGCCACGAGTCCGTGTTCGATGCCGTCGTCGTGCGGCTTGAGCGCCCAGAGCAGGACGTTCGGATGACTGATGCTCAACAGCGAAAAGTTCATCGCGGGATACGGACTATTGGTGACCCCGATGACGGCTGCGGTGACGAGCGGGTTCTGGTGTTCGAGGGCGAACTGCATCGCGGTGGTCTGGTCGTAGGCGGCGTGCGGGCGGAGCGCGAAGCGTTGCAGGAAATGCGTCGCGCCGTTCTGCGCAGGGATGCCGAGGCTGGAGCCGTCCACCTGTCCGCCGGCCAGCACGTTGAGTTGAGGCGTGGCGGTGTCGAGCGCGGCGGGCGTGCTGTGGCCGAGTTTGATGAAGGCGCAATCGGCGTTGGCCAGCGTGACGCCGCGCGTGTTCGCGCCGTCGCTGAGGTCGGCGAAATGATTCAGCGTCGCGTAGTCGTAGCGCGCGTGGGTGTCGGCGTAATCGCCGCCGTCGGATTTTTTCTTCACGCGAATGACCGCGCCAATCTCCTCGGTGTGAACGACGGGCGACGCGAGGTTGAAGCTGAAGGCCCAGTGGCGCACATCGGCGAAGTTCTCGGTGATCTCGTTGCTAATCTCGACGCGCTCCGAGTCGCGGAAGATCGTGACGCGCGTGGTGTGCGCGCGGCCCGCGTCGCTCAAGCACTTGAGCGTCACCGAGACGGGTCCGCTGTTTTCCACGACGATGGCGCTGCCGTTGGTGGCGTTCGCGGCGAAGTCATTTAGCTTCAATCCGTCGATGGTCGCGGCGAGTTCGGCATCGGCCCGGGACTTGTCGATCAGGCTGGCAATCGCGCCGTCAGCATCCAGCGCCAGCTTCACGCGCGAGTTTTCGAACGTCGTGTTGCCTGCGCTGACGAGCGCCGCCGCGTCCGTCGGAGCCGAGCCTGGGCCGGTGACGATTTCAAAAGTCTTGTAGCCCGCCGAAGGTACGTCGCTCGCCAGCACGCGCAGATACGGGATGCCGCCGGCAGTGATGAATTGATGCGGCACGTCCTGCCCTGTCGAAACATCGCGGACGTGAATGTTCTTCGCGCCGCTGTACGCGAAGTCGGCGTGGTCAGTGCGCGTCCAGCCGAGCGGATTGAACGCGTAGAAACGCTTCGTCATGGCGTCGGGTTTCTGGATGAGCGCGCCCAGTCGCGACGCGGCGTCGGCGTGCAGCGAGTTGACGTAATAATCGATCTCACTCGCGAGCATCTCCTGCCAAGCGGCGCGGGTGGCGCGCGACACCGGGCCGTCCGCCGTCCAGTCGTGTTCCCAGTAGAGTCCGAGATCGTTGAAAGCCACGTCGCGCGACGCCTCGCGTCCGTGCATGAAGTTCGTCCTTTGCAGGCTGACGAGCGAGGCCATCGCTTCCGCCGCGCGCAGTTTTTCCACGGCGCGTTTCACCCGCGCAGAAGTTTCCGACATGGACGCGGAGTAGAGATCCCACTCGTTGCCGTAGGTCACGCTCTCCGTCGGCAGCGTCGCGCCGTGCGTCCTCTCGAAGTCTTCAAAAAAATCCTGTTCGTTCGATACGATGACCTGCCGATCCGCATTGCTCTCCTTGCGCGCGATGTCGTGGAAGTGCTCGGTCTCCGTCCAGCCCGGCACGAGCGAAGTCACGCCTGGTTCCTTGGGCACGCCGGGGTCGCCAGCCACGCCGGTTTTTTGCGCGAGCGCATCGCCGCCGAAACCGAACGCGCCGCGGACAACATACGGCGTGCTTGTCGCAGCACTCCGGTAGCGACTGAGGAAATTTGTATCGGAGTGGAGATAGTCGATGGCGGCGTAAGGTCCGCCGCGATTTGTTTTCGCGGTGGTGTTGTAAGGCCAGCCTGCTTCGAGATAGGTGCCCATCCGAAGTCCGAGCGAATACCATTTCATCAACACGCGCTGCCCGTCCTGGCCCGCATACCAATAGATTTCGTTCGGGCGATGTTGCAGCACGGCATTCGGCAGCTTGCTCGCACAACCGCATACGCCCTTCCAACTGTAACGCGCGCCCGCGCCGGCCCAGAGCGACGCAAGGCCGAGCGGCTGCGTCTGGTTTTCCATCGAGAGCGCGAGTGGCAGGCGCAGATCGTGGCGCCGCTCCAACCGCCCCGCGTAATACATCCCGCGCAAGACCGCTTCCGCCGGCTGCCCGCCGTAGCACGACGCGAGCGCGGTCATCGGCACGCCGATATGTCCGTCCCTGATGCGGGCGATGAGGCGGTGAAATTCCGCCGGGCTTTTGCGTCGCTCGTAAGTCCAGAGCCAGAAACTTCCGTCCGCGTTGAAGCGGCTTTGGTAAGGCGCGGGATTCGTCGCCGTCGCATCCGCAAGAGCGAGATAGTAGTCGAGCATGTCCGTGAACACGCCCGCGTAGGACTCCGCGTCCGCCGTCCACATGTAGTCCGTGTGATCGTCGTTGGCGATGTAGAGGCGCTTCTGCTGCGCGTGCGCGCTGGACGGAAGCGCGAGGAACGCGGCGGCAAACGCACAAATGAGAACGAAAAGAGGTTTCAAGCTAGCCGCGATTTGAGGCTAAACACGAAAAAAGGCAAGCGGTTGTTCCACCCCCGGATTGAGCCACGGGGTATTCCTGCGCGCTGCACCGGTTCCGGCAAGGTCCGCCGGGCGAGCACGCCGGCGAGGAAGCACTACGGCATTTGGGGTGTACTTTGAGTGTAGGCGGGGAGTGCTTGGAAGCGTAGGACGGAATCGACCAATTTACCCCGCCGTTGCACCTCAAATATGCCTGATTTCATTGGCTATTCAAGCATAATCGGTTTTATCCGACCCTATCGTTTTTTATCCTTTTGGTGTCCGTTTTGGTGTCCGCTCCATGACTCCGTCCTGATAGTAGATTGTGACTTGTCCGGTCACTTGTCCGGCGACTTGTCCGGTGGGAAGTCGGTTTCGTAGGCGCAGTGATAAACCGGATGTTTATACAAGTTTCTTGGATATTCGTGCAATGTGCAGGCTGTCCGTTCGTAACGCTTGTGCGCGTGTGTGCTTCGCTGTTTGCACAGAAGCATATTTTTACATCTGCTATGCCGGTCGAGTGCGCGTCCAAATTGTGGCTGATTATCATCCGTTGTTTGGTTGATTATCCACCCAGGATTCGCCGCCACATCACTTGCCCCAGTGATTCGATTTCCAAGTCGCGCGCAACGGCTGTCCCTTCGCAGCAGCACCCAGCGGAGGTCCAAGGAATTCGACCAGCAATTGAATCACGGCTTCAAGTGCCGGGGCTTCAGTCTTTGGCCCGATCTTTCGCCAAAACGCCTGCCAACCGCGAATCTTCGCTGCGTCATTCCCGAAAGTCGGCGTTAAACCGACGGGCAAGCCGTCGGGAAATGAAGTGCCCCGGCGTTTAAATGTCCCGGCGATGGCTTTTGAAAGCAATGCACCTTCAAAGGAAAATTTGTGTGCCAGATAATGGAGGTCAAAATAATCTTTGAAGCGCGTGTTCAACATTCCCAATTCGACGATGGCTTCCAATTTCTCGGCAATGACGGTTTCGCGGGAATACGCCATCAGCTTCGGCGCGGCCATGTCCAGCAAGACGGGAAAAGTAATTTCCTCCGGCGGGACGGGGAGCGCATCGCCAAAACCAACGTCCACTTGCAATGGCACGATGGCCTTGCCGATACCAGCCCGCAGCTTTACCCGGATACCGGCATATTCATCCTGCGCGCGAATTTCTTCACACGCGACGGTGCGCGGATCAAAATCAACGCCGTCGGCTTCAACCTCTATGCGGCATAGCTCGCGAAAGATTTCAGTCAACCGATCTGGTGAAGGATTCCCGAAGCCCAGGAGATCCAAATCGCGCGTGACCCGGTGAAGCGTCGGCTCCCACAGGGCGAACAGCATTGCCCCCTTCAAAACGAATTGTTCCCGATGCTTGGAGCGGGACAACCGATAGAGCAATCGCTCCAAGGTGAACCGCACCAGCAGCACGTTGAAGTCTTCTCCCGTTTTTGTCCGCCGTTGGGCCAAGCGGGCGTGGACTGAAGCGGCGAGATTTTTCACATGAGGCTGTCGAAATAGGGCCGCAGGATGTTGAGCACCCGGCAAACTTTGGCGTAATGCCACAGTTCGTCAGAGGTCGCCTTCTTGTTCCGCCACGCATCACGCAGCGCCTCGACCGCGATGTTGACGCCGATCCGGTTTCGGAACCGGAAGCAGTCGGCGACGGTCTTGGCGACGGAATAAACTCTGACCGTGACGCCCTCGATGACGTGCTTCTCGATGCCCGCTGACATCATCTGGCCGGAAAACCGCATTACGCGCAGTGCTGGAGCGCTGGATTTTGGCGGACGAGCCTCACGGGGCACGGCAATCCACACCTCGGCTGGATTCTCTGTGGTCAGATCGTGGAAGCGTAGCGCGGACAGAAGACAGACAACCCCTCTTGGCGACAGCTTTGATGCCTCCGCCAGGGAATGGTTCTCCGTGAGCGATGCGTCGGCGTGGACGTAAAGTCCCCGTCCGGTTTTCAGCAGTTCGCCCCGCTCGACAAGTTGCTTGAGATAGACTCGCGGAACGCCAGCGGCCTTCAGGTCTCGTGGGCGCAGCAGCCCTCGCTGTTTCGCCAGTTTCAGCAGCTTGTCTATGTGATTCTTTGGCACGCAGCCATTTTTACACAATGTATCCAGATGGCAACAAGTGAATACGTTTGGTAAAACGTTGGTTGGAATAGTCGTAAAGCCCACAGGCGAGTTGCCAACATTGAAACTCGTCGTTCTTCTGTAACCGATAAACAGATTGTGATTCTCGCCGAGGTTTTTTGTGTGGAGGTAGGCTGCCTTTTTCCTCAATGCGGTGATAAACATTATAGCGTCAGATAAACAAGACTCCTGTTAACATAGTGTCAGTAATACAAGACACTAATCCCATGTCAAAAACTGGCTCCATGCCGTTGCCGGCCGCCCACGCGCTTCGCAAGTTGGGCCGCGACCTCGCGCTCGCGCGGCGCAAGCGCGGCATCTCCACGAGCGACATGGCGGCTCGTCTTTTTGTCAGCCGTGATACGCTCTGGCGGCTTGAGCGTGGCGATCCGGCAGTCGCACTTGGCACTTTGGTAACGGCAACATTCATTCTCAAGTTGCACGACCGTTTGGCAAATCTTGTTGCGCCCGCAAGCGATGAACTCGCGCTCAGTTTAGACGAGCGTCGTCTGCCGCAGCGTATTCATCGCCCCCGAATATGAGCTTGGAAGTCCATATTGATTGGAAGGGGCAGCCCCACCTCGTTGGGCGGCTCCATGGGGTGGAACTGGGTTCGTCCGTCTCGTTTGAGTATGAAACTGATTGGCTCCAGCGGGTTGACGCCTTCGCTATTGACCCCACATCGCTTCCGATGCAACGCGGCGCTCATCATGGCAGGATGCTCTTCGGAGCAATTCAGGACTGCGGGCCTGACCGTTGGGGTCGCATCTTGATTGAGCGCGCCGTCCGCAAGAAAGTCCTCGCGCAAAAGCCGTATCGCGACATTGACTACGTGCTGGCGCTTGACGATGCGTCGCGCATCGGCGCGTTACGTTTCCGGCTCGATGCGAAAGGACCTTTTCTCGCACCTACCAGCGGCAAACTTCCGCCATTGATGCGCCTCAACGCTCTCCTTCACGCCACGGACGCAATTCATAGCGAGACTGAAACAGCTCAAGATTTGCGCTTCCTCCTCGGCGCGGGTTCACCGCTTGGCGGTGCCCGGCCCAAATCAGCAGTCAGCTTGGCTGACGATCGGCTTGCCATCGCGAAGTTTCCAAAACCCGACGACACCCGAGACATTGGGGCGGGCGAAATTCTTGCTCTCACCCTCGCCGGACAAGCGGGCATCCGGGTCGCGGAACACCGGCTCGTGCCTGTCGGCACACAAAGCGTCACGGTTATCACTCGCTTTGATCGCATGGGGAAAAACCGTATTCCGTTCATTTCCGCAGCGACTTTGCTGGGCCTACCGCAAGGCGATTCTCGTGCTTACACCATGCTGGCCGACGGCGTCCGCCAATTTGGTAATGATGTCCCCGGCGACCTCCGCGAATTGTGGCGTCGCCTTGTCTTCTCACTCCTTGCCAGCAACTATGACGACCACCTTCGCAATCATGGTTTCCTGATGCACGAACGGGGACGCTGGTCACTTTCACCCGCCTATGACCTCAACCCCGTGCCCGAAATAGACCGCGCTCGCATTAACAAGACCGCCATCACCGAGGATCAAGCAGAACCGACCATTGCTGGGGCAATGGCCGCAGCTGAACGCTTTGGCCTCAAGACCGCCGAGTCGAAGAAAATTCTTCGTGAAGTTTTCACGGCTGTTTCCGGCTGGCGCAAAACCGGGCGACAACTGCGTCTCAAAGCATCCACCCTGGGTACTTAAGCCAGCGCCTTTGAACATCCGCTTATGGATGAAGCCAACCGCCTGATGGGCAAATAGTGTTCCTCGAGCCAAGGCGTTTGCGGCATTGTGCTTGGATTTGGACGCGTAGTTAAAGTCACGCTTGAACTGCATCGCCGAAATCAAGCATGTGGTGATGTTCCTTTAATCTCAACCAAACATGCACACTCCAAGCGTGTCTTCCTAAGCGCCATCCCCTCCCGGCGGAGCGAGCGCAGTCAAGGTGGAGACGCGGGGCAAAGGGGCGTTCGACCTTGACGGCGCGAGCGAGCCATACAATTGCAGGCGCAAGGAACGCTACGGTTTTGCGAACGCGAATAGCCCGACCTAAATCAGACTGTGAGACCCGTTTAGCGTCGCATCGCAACTCACATTTCGCCATCATGCTGCTGGTGAATGCTTCAATACCCATTGAGCAGAGGCTGGCGGAAGCTTTGGCAGACTGCGCCCGATTGCAGGAGGAAAACCGGCAACTGCGAGGACTTTTGAGTCTTCCTCAGACTGAGCCGTCCATCCAAGCTGTCTCAACTCAATCCGTGGACATTGTCTCCGCCAGGATTAACTCCAAATCCAACCCGGAAGAAAAGGTTAAGCTTTTCCGCGGCTTGTTTTGTGGACGCGAGGATGTTTATGCCCTGCGTTGGGAAGGGCGCAATGGTAAAACTGGATATTCGCCGGCGTGTCGCCGGGTTTGGGGCGCGAATCCTCATAAGAATTCTGGCGAGCCGAGGGATTATTTCCCCGTGACAGACGCGGTCATTCACGAACACCTGACCGGCAAGCTTACGGCTGGCGTTTATCCACTGCTGACCGATGGAACGTGTTGGTTTCTGGTTGCTGATTTTGACAAAGCGACATGGCAGGAAGACGTGCGCGCGTTCGTCCAAACTTGCTCGGAATGGAATGTCCCGGCGGAATTGGAACGGTCGCGCTCAGGACGCGGCGGTCACGTCTGGATTTTCTTTGAAGCTCCTTTACCGGCCAGTCTCGCACGAAAACTTGGTGCAGCCATTCTCACCCGGACAATGGAGCGGCGGCATCAACTTGGTCTCGACTCATACGACCGCTTCTTCCCTAGCCAGGACACGATGCCCAAAGGAGGCTTTGGCAATCTCATTGCCTTGCCGTTGCAACACAAGCCGCGCGCCACGGCAACGCCGTTTTTCTCGACGCGAATTTCAATCCGCACCCTGACCAGTGGGCTTTGTTGTCGTGCGTCCGGCGCATGGTATTTACCGAAGTCGAAAACGTAGTGCGCGAGGCCGAACGCAGCGGAGACATCATTGGTGTTCGACGCAGTGTCACGGACGATGAACCGACAGAAGACCCGTGGACGCTGCCGCCATCCCGTAAGAAAAAGGACGAGGCCATCACCGGCCCGTTGCCGGCAAAAGTGCGCGTTGTTCGTGGCAATTTGGTCTTTGTCGAAACAGAAGGCTTGCCGTCCGCGATGTTGAATCGCCTGCACCGGCTCGCCGCATTTCAAAACCCGGAATTCTATCGCGCACAAGCCATGCGGTTGTCAACATTTGGTAAACCGCGCGTCATTCGTTGTGCGGAGGAATTTCCCAAGCATGTCGCCTTGCCTCGTGGTTGCCTTGGTGAAATCACGGCGCTACTCGAATCGCACAAGATCGCCGTGGAACTCGACGACCAACGATTTGCAGGTCAGCCGATTGACGTGACGTTTCACGGCCAGCTTCGCCCTGATCAGCAGGCCGCAGCGAACGCGATGCTTGCCCACGACGACGGCATTTTGAGCGCAACAACCGCTTTCGGTAAAACAGTCATCGCCGCATGGCTGATTGCAGCACGGAAAGTGAACACCTTGGTGCTCGTCCATCGCCGCCAACTGCTTGACCAATGGCGCGAGCGTCTGGCGTACTTTCTGAATATGCCAATCAAAACAATTGGTCAAATCGGCGGCGGACGCCGACGCCCCGGCGGAATCATTGACGTTGCTGTCATCCAAAGTCTAAACCGCAAGCAGGTCGTGAATGATGTGGTCGCCAACTACGGCCACGTCATTGTGGACGAGTGTCACCATATTTCAGCCGTGAGCTTTGAGCAAGTTCTCCGGCAGGTGAAAGCACGTTACATCGCCGGTCTGACCGCCACGCCGCAACGCAAAGACGGGCATCATCCGATCATCGTCATGCAGTGCGGGCCGATTCGTCACCGCGTGAATGCGAAGGAGCAGGCGCTGGGGCGACCATTCAAACATTTTGTTATTCCGCGACCGACAAATTTTCGATTGCCACCCTCAACCGAGAAACCGGAGATGCACGAGTTGTATGCCGCGCTGGCTGGCAGCAAGGCACGCAACGATCTGATGTGCGTTGATCTGCTGCGCGCCATCAAGGCTGGACGCTCGCCCATTCTGCTGACGGAGCGCACCAGTCAGGTGGACGAATTTGCCTCCCGGTTGACCGGCTTGGTGAAACACATTGTGGTGTTGAAAGGCGGCATGGGTGCAAAGCAGCGTCGCGCCGTTGCCGAACAACTAACTGCGATTCCCGACGGAGAAGAAAGAGTCCTGCTTGCCACAGGTCGTTACATCGGCGAAGGCTTCGACGACGCGCGCCTCGACACGCTTTTCCTTGCCATGCCGATTTCCTGGCGCGGCACATTGCAACAATATGTTGGCCGTCTTCATCGTCTTCACGACAGCAAGCGCGAAGTCATCGTTTACGATTACGTGGACGGCTGCGTGCCGGTGCTCTCGGCGATGTATTCCAAGCGTGTGCGCGGATACGAAGCGGTCGGTTACGTTATTCAGGATGGAGATTGATCGAGGGTCTGCGGTCGGTGCGGCTGGACGGAGCAGCGGACGGAACGAACGCATAGTCGTCTCCGCCGCAAGCGACGGGAAGCCGCACGGACCGCCAGTAAACCACAACCTTCGTGGCGTGTGCGGTGGATTGACGCAGCGAAATGAGCGGAGTCAATCGTCCGCACTGGCCAGCGCGGGTGACAGATGTTGAATCCATGAAGCAGGTGCTTACGTCTGAATGACAATGCTACACTCGAATTTTGAGTCGAGGTAGCGGTCAATGCCTCCGGTCATGAGAACTGTGATCCGCTTCTTGGTATTCGATTGCTCAGCTTGGAACACAAGTCTCCGGTCATGAAAATCCTTTTTCCCAAACCCAAAAACTGGAACAAGCTGGAAGGAGAAAGCCGCGCCCTTGCCTTTGAGCCATTTCTCCAGGTCTTGAATCATCAGCTTTTGGTCTGGTTCTTCGCTGACCCTCGTTCGCAATTCGAACTTCGTGGGACATGCCGCCATGAGCGGGAAAATTATTTCGAGGAACCGCTTCAGTTGCTTGTAGTTCCAATCCGTTTTCAAAATGAATGGGTCTTCGATGCGGACGACAGCGAAGCTTTTGCTTTTGCAGAATCCAAAATCTCGGATGTAGTCACGACTCTGCCCTGCTGCGTATTCCAAAAGTGTCGTGTCTTTGGGCATGCGAAGTGCCTTTGAATCAAGACTGACCCATCCTACGCGCATTGCCTGCAACGCGGCGGCATCGGGTGATGGATCTTTCCAGAGCGGGGTGGGCAGTGGCAAATCGAGGAAACCATCTGTGACCAGGCTGGTGCAGAAGAATGCCCGACTTCCATTCTTGTCCGGATTGACAACGGCGCGTGGCCACTGCCTCGGATCGAAACTTGCAGGCAACCGGCAAAGCTTCAATGAACCGTCCTCCATGCAGGTCTTCAGCCGTTCAGCGACCCAAATGCTGTTTGGGAAATCGGCATGAATCAACGGTGGTTCAGGAAGTGCAATTTCCAGAGTGTTTCCGGCGGTCATCCAACTCACCAGTTTCTTCGCAAATGCAACTGTCTCTGGCGTCCCAAAATGATTTTCGTTCGTTGCATCCTTTTGCAGATTGAAAAGGCGGGGCGCAACAACCAGCAGATGATTTGCGCTTTCAAGTTCTGCCTGAAGGATGGCCGAGCCGTTTGTGACGTTTAGGGGAGCGGCTTTGAATCTGTCGAAAGGGTTCTCCGCTTGATTTATGTTCAACGCCCGTTCCAGCCAAGCGAGCACGGGCTTCCGGTTCAGCTTATCGCAATGAATTTGGTTTTCGTAGCCTTGCAGACAGGTGCGGCAAGAGTGGCTGCACTCGGCTTTACAGCGCAACACTTCCAAAGCGTTCTTCAGCAAGTCGCGCATCGCGAAACGTGCAGTCAGCATTTGGCAGTAACCCGCGCCGCCAGCCACGCTATCGTAGAGCACTACCTCGGGGTAGCCAAAGATGCGACTGCGAGCAGTGCCGCAGAGTTCGCGTTGGTCTATGCCCAGCAGATTTACCGCACCCAGGCGAACGGCTTCTACCAGCGTGCGGACAAAGCCATCACGCCAGCCGTCAATTTTTTCCGGGCGCAGATTGGCGGGAAGTGGAATCGGATGGTCAATGCGGATTTGGAGCACGTCCGTATGGAACTCGTGGGCGAGGTCTTCGGTGTGCCAAGAATTCAGTGTGCAAGGTTGGTTGTAGGGTGAGCGATGGCCACGGGCTTGAATCTCCACAACGTGCGCGACCGGGTTGCGAAGCATTTCTGCAAAACCACATGAGCAACGAAGAAAACCAAAGTTGCGCCCTTTATTGACCACAAACATCCGTCCCTGCTTTGCGTCCTGCCAAGCCCAACTCGTATTGGCAACATTTGCTGGTGAAAATGCAAACGCCGTGTCGGCTGCGGCACTCAAAAGGCGCGCTTCCTGTGTAGGCGGCGGCCGTAAGCGGGTTAAGCCGGGGTTTTTGCCGTTCGGTTCGCCGCTTCAACCGGTCCCGGTCGAGCATTGACATCATCGTGCGCCGATTGCAGGAAGACGAACAACAGGCAAAACGGAATACGCAATTCCTCGAAAGCATACGCCGGGCGGACGATCTGGACAGGAGATGGCCGGTTACCGATCTGATTGCCGCCTTGCGATTGCTGTCAGGGACCAGAACGGCCTTTTTGCGTCATTTTGAAGAATGCGGAACGGACACCGTTAGTCTTCGCACCCTGATGAATTGGGCGATGCCGGAGCCAGACTCGCCTGATGGTCGATCTGGATTGTCTCCGCTGCTGAAGATTCGCGGTGTTGGCAAGAAGGGGTTCTGGTCAGTTGTGACCCAGATTACGGTGCTGGATCTCGGGGAGCGCTCCAATCAGGAACGGGGGCAAAAGTTGGCCAAGCTGAAGGTTGCTTGGAAAATCACAGGCGCGCTGCCCCTTTTGTAGCCGCCTAAGATTTCTTTCGACTAATTCGCAGCCAGCCACTGGATCAAACCTTCCCAGACAGGCCGTGGTGTGGAACACAACGGATGCACCGGTCGGGCGCTATTACGTGTTTACGAAGATCGCCGACGCGGCCCACACCCGTTACCTTTACGCCCCCCAACCGATTACCCTGTTGGATCCTGGCAGTGGTTTGGCGTTGCTCCCAGCGCCTACTCTGCTCTCGCCGACGAACGGAGCCAATGGACAATCCACAACCCCGAGCTTTAGCTGGAGCCATATCGACGGTGCCACGTCTTACCGAATTCTCGTGGCGACAAATCCGGCCGCGCTGCCCACTGACCCGACCGTCGGTATTTGTGCGGGCTGCATCCTTAACGCCACCACTCCGTCCACGAATTACACGCTCAGCGCATTAGTGCTCAAGCCAGCGACCACCTACTACTGGCAGGTCCATGCTCGCAGTCCGGACTTTTTCGGGACTTGGTCGGGCTGGAACTCTTTCACCACGGCAGGCGCGATCTATTGGACCGGGAACGCGGGAGATGCTCTTTGGTTCAACACAAACAATTGGAATCCGAAGCGGGTACCGACCGTCTCTGATGCAGTTGTTATTAACTCAAACGCCGTGGCACCAACCGCAGCCTCGAGTTTTGCATCCATAACGTTCAATGGCGGCACGATGTCCGGCACGTTAAATGTGGACACAGTGATGAACTGGACCGGCGGCATGCTGTCTGGTCCATTGAGGATTGGGGCGGGAGCTTCATTGAGCATCAGCGGGCCAGGGGAGAAGGACATCGCCGCTGGAGTGCAGGTGGCTAATGCGGGCAGTGTAGTCTGGAGCGGGACAGGCAACATGGGCTGGCAGGATGGTGTGCGCTGGTGGGATCTGCCCGACTCGCACTTTGAGGTTGAGAACGATGCGACCATTTTCAGAGTTTCGGCCTGCTGTGGCTGGTCGTATCCGGCTCTCGTCAACGCGGGGACGTTTCGCAAAGTGGGCGGGAACAACACCACGACCCGCGGTGCCAATGTGGCCTTTTACAATTTCCCTCCTGGGCTTTTAGAAGTGGACAGCGGCACGATAAATCTCCAGGGGTTTTTCACCAATTCCTCCCCAGAAGCGCTAGTTTTTGGCATTGGGGGCCCTCCGACCAGTGGAAAATTCGGCAAACTGAATATCGCAGTCTGCGCAGAGTTGCCCCGCGGCCTGCGCACAGTTTTGCTCAACGGATTTTTACCAACTTTCGGGCAAACTTTTCAGGTAATGTCGTTCCCTTGCACCAATGGAATATTCTCCAACATAAGCGTCCCGTGCGACGGCACTGGCCACCGCTTCCAGGTAAGAGTGACCAGCAGAAGCGCGACACTTGTCGTTACAAATTGTTCGCCCCCAAAATTTACCGCTGTCGATACGGTTGATGGCTTGTTGCATTTCCGTTTCCAAGGCGAGTCGGGCGTCTCCTAGCGTCTGGATGTGTCCACCAACCTGGTTAACTGGGTGAGCGTGTACACCGTCACGACTCCGTCGGACATATTCGACTTTGTTGATCCGCAGTCACTGAACTTGCCGCGCCAGTTCTACCGTGTAGTGGCACCGTGAACTCAACGAGTGCCTAACGGCCTGTGCATGTTATTCGAGCGCCAACTTGCTCCGAGGATGCAGTTTCACGGCCTGGCATCCGAACCAATCCACTGCCCCGAGCCTGTAGCCCTTTGGCCGGGCAGGCCACTTGCGCAAGGCGCTGGTCCCGTCGTAGGGGTCAAACCATATATTGTTGTCTTTTGATTCATTTCCCCATCGTCGTTTCCGCCCTGCTACAGGATGCAAACCCCTCTTTCATCACCCGGTGCAACCGCGCGTTTGCGGTGTTGTAGTCGCCAGGGTCTTTCGTTTTGATGTCATGGAGTGACAAGGAGGCTGAGGCATCGGGCTGGATGGGATTGGAGGTTCTCTCTTAACTCAGGGAGGGATTATTTGGTCAATGTGCTCGGAGATGGTGTGCAACAGAGCGCTGCGTATCAGGGCGACGTTGGCCAGGAGATTGGCATCGCGGGAACGCGAATCATCTTCTCCCAGTTTTTGACCAGTTAGGGTTTTTCAGCAGAATCCAGACCATAGTTTGACCCCTATATGGCATATTTCCTATTTGCGCAAGTTGCGGTAAAGGCAGTAAAGGCAGGATTGCGCTCTAACGATTAGGCTGCCGCTTCTGCTTCACCAGCTTCATCCTTTCCGTGCTCTTCGCCGTCCGCGAGCGCATCTTTCGACTGCTGATCGCTGCCCTCGGTCTTCGGTCCTCCGTTGTCCGAATTCTCCTTAGGACCGTCCTCAGTCCTCAGCCTTCCGTCCTCTGCGTCAATCTCCGAGTTAGGGATGTACCGGCTAAATAAGACTTGAAAGTCGCTCTTGAGATAGCCTTTGGCGTGCTCGTCGCCAATCCAAATCGTCCATGGCCGGACGTCGTACGGCTGAAACCGTTTCGCCAGCCATAAGGCGTCGATCTGCCTTGTCTTTTTCAACCCCGCCCGGCCCCGCTCCTCGAAGTCGTTCAAGCTGGCCGCCAGCGTGCGGTTGAACATTCGATCCGCTTTGGCATTGACCTTCTCCCTGCAAGAGGGATTCAACTCTGATGCCACGCAAACTGGGCGTATCCAAGGGTGACAACACGAACCTGCAGAAGTGGATGCGTGCCAGGGCAAACGAGAATTCCGCCCAGGGAAGGCTTTAAATGTGAGGCAAAATGGACTTGACCCCCGTTCCGCCGAGGTAAACGGAGGTAAACCGAGGCTATCCGAGCCTTCCGACATTTTTCTTTTTTCGCTGGAATGCCCCTCCTGCCACAATGTCGGCTTTCATTACAGATTGATTTTTGTCGCAAGTAGCTGATTAACTGCGACTTGCTACGT
>JBBRPK010000110.1:0-19594 GCA_038228235.1 Verrucomicrobiota bacterium | reverse complement strand
GAACACCGAGGATGGGCTCGTCGCCAAATCAAACGCCGACAGAGCACTTGTCCGGCTTTCCTGGAGAAGATGGGCCGACGCATCAATCGAGTGATTTCCTATGTCACAGGCACTGTTTCTATACTTTAGAGCACCCCTGGATGCGGGGCTCTTCAATAAAGAACGTTTCGACAAGAGCGTCGCTCTGGCTTACAACCTCGGCCATGGATTCGATCAAAACTGAGATTGTCGTTGTCGGGGCTGGTCCGGGCGGGTACGCCGCTGCCTTCTATGCGGCTGACAAAGGCAAAAAGGTTATTTTGGTCGAACGGGATAAACGGCTTGGTGGCGTTTGCCTCAATCGTGGCTGTATCCCCTCCAAAGCGCTGCTCCATGCCACGAAGCTGATCGGCGAAGCCCGAGAATCCGCTCATCGTGGCATCTCTTTCGGTGCCCCGGCATTAGATTTGCAGAAGTTGCGGGCCTGGAAGGAATCCATTGTGCATAAGCTCTCCCAGGGAATCGCTCAACTTGCCCAAAAACGAGGCGTGGAGGTGCTTTCTGGACGAGGCTACTTCGAGGACTCAAATACCCTCCGTCTTGAAACCGAAGCCGGACAACAATTCATCACCTATGAGAAGGCCATCATAGCCGTCGGCTCCAAAGCGGCCCTGCCCAAAGCCTTCGATCTCGGAAACCCGCGCGTCATGACTTCGCGAGAAGCCCTGGAGATTGAGGACATTCCCCAGGACCTGCTAATCGTCGGGGGTGGGTATATCGGCATGGAGATGGGAACCATCTATGCCGCGCTGGGCAGCAGGGTGGTCGTCATCGAGGCGCTGGATTCCATCCTGACTGGCGCCGATCCGGACCTGGTCCGTCCCGTCATAAATTTCGCCCGCAAGGCTTTCAAGGAAATCCGGCTCAAAACCAAAGTCGCCAAGATGTCCACCAGCGGCAAGCAGATCAAGGTTCTCGTGGACGATGGGCAGACGAAGGAGGAACTATACGACCGAGTGCTGGTTGCGGTTGGCCGGGTTCCCAATGGCACCGATCTTGGCCTGGAAAACACCAAGGTCGAGCTGGATGAAAAGGGATTTATCAAGGTGAACCAGAAACAACAAACGGCTGACCCTTCCATCCTCGCCATCGGTGATATTGCCGGAGGGGTGTTGCTTGCCCATAAAGCTTCTAAGGAGGCCCGCATTGCAGTGGAGGTCTTAGCCGGCGAGGACAGCGCATTCGATAAGGTCGTTATTCCGGCGGTTGTCTTCACCGATCCAGAACTGGCCTGGTGCGGTTTGACGGAAGCCGAAGCGAAAGCGAAGGCTGTTCCCATCGAAATCGCCAAATTCCCCTGGGGCGCGTCCGGGCGAGCGCTGACCTTTGACCGCCCCGACGGTTTGACGAAATTGATCATCGAACCCGAAACAGAGCGCATCCTGGGCGTTGGGATCGTGGGCCATGGCGCGGGGGAGTTGATCAGCGAAGGAGTTCTGGCGGTTGAAATGGGAGCGACCGCCCGCGATCTCGCTGAATCCGTCCACCCCCATCCGACCTTATCGGAGACGTTGATGGAGGCGGCAGAAGTGTTTTATGGCCAAGCCACGCATACCTTCGTTCGCAAAAAAGCGGAGCCACAGGACGAGGGGAGCGGCGCAGGGGCCGAGCCGGCAGCCAAGCCAGGCTTTCATTCCTAGGAAAATAGGATACATTGGGGCACCCAGCGAGGGCAGCAGGGCAGGGGACTGGTGATTTTATGGAAGTTGAAGTGGTAAAAGAGACGGGCGAGGGAGCATTGCAGGTGGATGCTAAAGTCGCCAATGACAATAATGAGGCTCCCGTCCTCACCGATTTGGAAAGGCTTTTCAAAGGCTCACGCCCTCTCCCCGCCATCGCGCTCGTGGGAACGTTTTTGCTCGGGATGGTTGCCTTCCTCTATTTCGCCAAGGTATTTTTTCTTCCTGTCATCCTGGCGGTGATTTTGAGCTTTCTCTTTAAGCCCGTGATCAAATGGCTGGCCCGGTTAAAGGTGCCGCCGCCGCTCGGAGCTGCCATTGTGCTGATCGGGGTGCTGTTGGCCCTCGGCAACGGCATCACCAAGTTGACCAAACCGGTCACGGAGTTCATAGGGAAACTCCCTGAGAGCCTGCGCCAGGTCGAAGACAAAGTGCGGCACTTCATTCGGCCTGCCGAACAACTGAGCCAAGCCGCGGCTCAAGTCCAGGAGATCACTAACGGAAACCAGGAAAAGCCGACTCCAAAAGTGGAAGTGAAGCGCACCAATTTGTCGGACACCGCCCTCTCAGCCACGACCAGTTTCCTGGCGGGGGCTCTTGAAACAATAGTCCTCCTCTATTTCCTGCTCGCCTCCGGAGAAGTGTTCCTGCAAAAAATGGTGAAAGTGCTCCCGAATTTCCACGAGAAAAAGAAAGCGGCCGCCATTGCCCATGAGGTTCAACAAAACATTTCCGCGTTCCTCTTCACGGTGACGCTTATCAATCTCGCCCTGGGCGTGATGGTGGGATTAGGGGTTTGGTTGGCGGGCCTGTCGAATCCCATCCTTTGGGGAGCGGCCGCCGCTCTGCTCAATTTCATCCCCTATTTTGGGCCCATCGTCGGTGTCTGTATTTTGGCCATGGCCGGGCTGCTCAGCTTCGATTCCGCAGGTTATGCGCTCATCCCTCCGGCTATTTACTTGATCTTGCACGCCATGGAGGCGAATTTTATAACCCCCATGATTCTGGGACGACGGTTAACTTTGAACCCCATGGTCATTTTTGTCTCGTTTATGTTCTGGACGTGGCTGTGGGGGATTCCTGGGGCGCTTATCTCGGTGCCGTTGCTCATGACCCTGAAAATATTTTGTGACCATTTCAAATCGCTGGCACCCATCGGGGAGTTCCTAAGCGGGTGAAGGGCAGAAATTCTCATTAGGCCGCGGGACGGCACAACGCCGTCCCGAAGCGCCGGTCTGGAACCGGGGGCCAAACCCTCGGCGGCCCGCCAAATCTTCGTGACATTTAGGTCTATGCGCGGCTTTTGCGGCCTCTCGCGGGCCGGAAGCAGCGAGAAGCTGGTCGGGTACCGTCTTGAAATCGTCGGCCTAAGACCGGCAATTCGGGAAAAACAGCGAGCCGCGCCAGATACGCGTCAACAGCCGTCATGAATTCCACCCCAAATCCCTCGCGATAATCTTCAAAGTGACATGAGTCTCTGCTTTCGCTGCTGTTTGTCACTACCTCCCCATGCGAGCCGCCCTGATTGTTTTGGTAGCCGCCTCTAGACGCCTGCGAGGAAGTGCCCGCTAAACACGCGAAATACGCGAAAGGGAAAAATCTGAAATTGGGTTATTTTCGCGACCTTTCGCGTGTTTCGCGGGCCGATATATTCCGGTTCCCGTGCCCAAGGATGCCGTGGCGGCCTCTGCGTGTGTGGCTGCATGCCGCAATTGGTGGCAGAAGATTTATTAGGCAGGCAAGATCATTCAGGTCCTATGATTTAAGAGATCAGGGACTCGTGGAACTCGTCCTTCCGGGCCTTGTACCGAGCCGCTGCCAAAATGCGAACTGCGGCGTAGTGGGGCAGGGCAGGGGAGGGGACCGCAAAGGAATCCTTGGGAAAGTCGTGGGATAAGAATTCCGCGCAACGAGGTTTCCAGTGTTGAACCAGCCCTGAAACGTGGCAGCCGGTGTCAATCGGCTCTGATCTTTCCCGGGGAAAATAGTGAACCGACTCACGTCGGCTGCTACAAGTTTAATGGGCGGAGCGCCGCTCGCAGCCTTGCGCGCGTCCTCGGAATCGTGTTGCCCTGCGCAAGCGCATTTCTATAATGCGCCGGTGCTTGACATCAAACTCATTCGGGAAAAGCCGGACCTGGTCCGGGAACGGCTGGCGGCACGTGGTGCAGGCGATGAATCCAGCTTGAGCGAATTGCTTTCCCTTGACGAGCAACGGCGTAAATTTTTGGCCGAGGTCGAGCAACTCAAATCATTGCGCAACCGTGTTTCCAAGGAGATCGGCGCCTTGATGGGACAAAAGAAGCTGGAGGAAGCCGACGCCAAGAAGAAAGAAACCCGGGACTTTGGAACTCACATTTCGGATTTGGATCAGAAAGTTTGCGAGTTAGAGACGCTGCGCGATCAAATAATGATCCGGGTGCCGAATCTTCCTCATCGGAGTGTGCCGATTGGAAAAAGTTCGGCGGACAATCTGGAGGTGCGCGCTTGGGGGGAGAAACCGGCTTTTACCTTCAAACCCAGATCGCACACCGAGATTTGTGAAGCGTTGCGCCTGATAGATTTTGCTCGCGGCGCCAAACTCTCAGGCAGCGGCTTTCTTCTCTACACCAATTGGGGAGCAAGACTGGAGCGCGCCCTAATCCAATTCCTGCTCGACCTCCACACCACGGAACATGGCTATACCGAAGTTTCCCCTCCTTTTATTGTTGGGAGGGACTGCATGGTCGGAGTAGGGCAGTTCCCTAAATTTGAGGACCAGGCTTACGCAGCGCAAGAGGGCCTGGATCGCGAGAGCTTGGGCAAACTCTATTTGGTGCCCACCGCCGAAGCGCCGGTGGCCAATATTCATCGCGAAGAGATTTTGCCGGAGAGCCGATTGCCGATTTACTATTGCGCTTATAGTCCTTGTTTTCGCGCCGAAGCGGGGGCTGCCGGGGTCGGCACCCGCGGCATGATTCGTGTGCATCAGTTCGATAAAGTGGAGCTGATAAAAATCGTGAAACCGGAGGCGGGGTATGAGGAGTTGGAGAAACTGGTCGCGAATGCGGAGAAGGTTTTACAGCTTCTCGGCCTCCATTACCGTGTGGTGATGCTCTGCACGGGCGACATGGGTTTCGCGAGCGCCAAGACGTACGATTTAGAAGTGTGGGCGCCGGGGCAGGGGGGGTATCTCGAAGTATCCAGTTGCTCGAACTGTGAGGATTTTCAGGCCCGGCGCATGAATCTTCGTTTCAAGAAGGAAAACGGCGAAAACACTTTCCCACATATCCTCAACGGCAGCGGCACCGCGCTGGCTCGGTTGTTCGTGGCGCTCATCGAAACGTATCAACAAGCCGACGGCAGTGTGATCATACCAGACCGGTTGCAACCCTATCTGAAAGCGGACCGGATTCCGGCGTGAGCTGAAATGAAAATTCTGCTCGCGAGCAGCGAAGTTCATCCCTACTCCAAAAGCGGCGGCCTGGCGGACATGGTCGGCGCGCTGGCCAAATGGCTGGGCAGGGCAGGGCATCAGGTGGGCGTTGTCACTCCACTCTATCGGGGAATTCTGGAACGCTTCCCGGAGGCGAAAAGATTCGATTGGTGGCTGGATTTGCCGCTCGGAACCTATCGCACTCAAGCCGAAGTATGGACGCTGGAGCCGGCCGAAAACCTGACCGTTTATTTTATCAATCAGCCGCTGTTTTATGATCGCCCGTGGCTATACCAGGACAATGGCATCGATTACCCAGACAACGCGCAGCGGTTCATTTTCTTTTCAAAATGCGTGGCGCACCTTGCCCGCTATCTCGCGTGGAAACCCGAAGTGGTTCATGTGCATGACTGGCAGGCGGCCTTGACGCCTATTCTGATGCAGCACGAAAGATTGACGGAAGGCTGGGCGGATGTGCCGCGCACTTGCCTGACAATTCATAACCTCGCCTACCAGGGAAATTTCCCCAGGCCCACTTACAATTTCACCAATCTGCCTCTGGATTATTTGAACCCCAACGGCCTCGAATTTTACGGTTACATGAGTTGCATGAAGGCAGGAATTACTTATGCGGATCTCATCACCACTGTTAGCCCTCGATACGCCCGCGAAATCACCACCCCGGCCTTCGGGTGCGGCCTGGATGGCGTGTTGCGCAGACGGGCGGACTCGCTGGCGGGCATCTTGAACGGTGTGGATTACGAGGAATGGAACACCGCCCAGAATCCTTACCTGAGCCACCCCTATGCAATCGAGCGTCTCGATGGGAAGGTTGCCAATAAGCTCGCCCTCCAGGCAGAAATGGGTTTGCCGCAGGATTCCCACATTCCATTGTTCGCGAACATATCGCGATTAACAGAACAAAAAGGTGTGGATATCCAGCTCGGCGCTTTGGAAGAGATGCTGGCGGCCGACCTCCAGTTTGTTTTGCTCGGCAGCGGCAGCGCTCAATACGAAAAAGCCTACCACACCCTTGCCCGCCGATTCCCCAAGCAGGTCGCTGTGAACATTGGGTTTGACCAGGCGCTGTCGCACCGAATTGAAGCCGGGGCCGATTTCTTTCTCATGCCTTCCCGTTACGAGCCGTGCGGACTCAACCAAATGTACAGCCTTCGTTATGGCGCCATCCCGATTGTTCGTCTCACCGGCGGATTGGATGACACCGTCGTCGATATCTCCGAAGACGAAGCAAATGCCGACGGCATTAAATTCAGCGAATACTCTGTGCGCGCCCTGTCTAAGGCCATTCGCAAAGCGCTGGTCCTTTTTCAGACCCCGGAGTTGCTTCAGCACTACGAGCGCAACGCCATGAGCGCCGATTTTTCCTGGGAGCGCACCGCCGCACAATACGGGGCAGTGTACCAGCGGGCGATGGGGAAATGAAGGAACCCACGGCGCGGCCAGGTGACAAAAAGGAACGGAGTGGATGTGGCCGTGTCAGACATTAACAATGAATATAACAAACATTGTGCGAAACATCCGCTCGCGAGGGTTTGTCACGCTGCAGAAGGTCCTGCGGCAAGAACCGGCCACTGTCCAGCCCCCCCACCAGGCTGCAGCGAAAATGCGTCATGTTGCTGGAGAAAAATATCTGGTCCTCAATAGTTCAGGGTTTCCGGTTGACGCAAGCCCCCTTTGTTCCTTAGAGTGAGCGGACGTGTTAATCGTAATGAAAAACTATATTCCTCTGCATGTCTAATACTCTCGATGTTCCCGCGAAAGGTTTGGAAGGTGTGGTTGCCGCCACCACACGACTCAGCGATGTAAAAGGCGAAGTCGGCGAATTAATTTATGCCGGCTACAACATCAACGAACTGGCTGGCAAGGTCAGTTATGAAGAGGCGGTCTATCTTTTGCACAATAACCATCTGCCTGACCGCAAGCAATTGAGCGAGCTCAAAGCCCGGCTGGCGGCGGCGCGGGAGTTGCCCAAGGGGCTAGTCGAGATCATCAAGACCTTCCCCAAATCCGCAATGCCGATGCACGCCATCCGCACCGCCATTTCGGCGCTCGGCTGCTTCGACGAGAAGGCCGACGACGGCAGTTTGGAGGGGAACCGTGAAAAAGCGCTGAAGCTCATCGCCCAAATCCCCATAATTACCGCCTATTTCCACCGCAGCCGTCAAAATAAAAGTCTTCTACCGCCTGATCCCGCGCTAGGCGAGGCAGCCAATTTCCTTTACCTCATCGATGGCGAACGGCCGTCCCAGGAAAAGGAAAGCACAATGGACCTCTGTTATGTGCTGCATGCCGACCACGGCATGAATGCGTCCACCTTCAGCGCGCGCGTTACCATCGCCACTTTGAGCGATATTTATTCGGCCATCACTTCGGCCGTCGGCACTCTCAAAGGCCCTTTGCATGGGGGCGCCAACGAGGGCGTGATCAAAATGCTGCAGGAAATTGGCTCGCCTGAAAAAGTGGATGCCTACGTGGCCGATTGCCTGGCGCAAAAGAAAAAAATCATGGGCATTGGGCACCGTATTTACAAAACGCTCGATCCGCGCGCCCCGCATCTCAAGCGCATGGCCCACATCCTCAGCGCCAAGCTGGGCGACCCCAAATGGATTCAGATGAGCGAGCGCATCGCCGAGATCATGCTCAAGGAAAGAAACCTTAACGCCAATGTCGATTTTTATTCGGCCACCGTCTATTACTCGCTGGGGATTCCCACCGATTTGTTCACGCCTATCTTCGCTATCGCGCGCACGGCTGGCTGGACCGCGCACGTTCTGGAACAACTCGCCGACAACCGCCTCATTCGGCCGCAGAGTGTTTATAGCGGTCCAGTGGGACTGAAGGTTGTGCCGATCGAACAGAGATAGCGCCCGAGTCTGGCACCGCCACGGCTGTCCATTCCCCGGGGCTCACCAAACGAGAGCATCGGCGTTTAACTTTGCTGCAGTGAACATTCAAGAATACCAAGCCAAGGAGCTTCTGGCGCAATTCGGAGTGGCAACGCCGGAAGGTGGAGTTTGTGACACGCCCGAAGCTGCTCGCGCCATCGCCGAGACACTTTTTGCCGGTGGCGCGAAGGTATTGGTGCTCAAAGCGCAAATTCAGGCGGGGGGACGAGGTAAAGGCCGTTTTAAGAGCGGCTTTCAAGGCGGGGTGAAACTTTGCAAGACTGCCGAGGAAATTGGCCAAAATGCTAAAGCCATGCTCGGCAACGTGCTGGTGACTAAACAAACCGGAGCCGAAGGCCGTCTCGTTAGCAAGGTCATGGTGGCAGTCGCCCCCAAAATCAAAAAGGAACTTTACCTGGCGGTGGTTTTGGACCGCGCTGCTTCGCGTCCCATCATCATGGCCAGCACCGAAGGCGGCATGGACATCGAAGAAGTCGCTGCGAAAACGCCTGAAAAGCTCGTGAAAGAACCGATCGATCCCGGGGTGGGAATGATGCCATATCAGGCACGCAAGCTGGCCGCCGCGCTCGGCTTGAAAGGTGACTTGATCGGCCCGGCCACGAAATTGCTCTTGGGAGTGTACAAAACATGGTGGGAATGCGATGCCTCGCTGCTGGAGATTAATCCGCTCTGCGTAGTGGAGGAAGCGAATGGCAAGGAGGGGCTTCTGGCCGTGGACGCGAAAATGAGCTTGGATGACAACGCGCTTTTTCGCCATCCCAATATTCAGGCGATGCGCGATCTTGCCGAAGAAGCGCCTCTTGAAATCGAGGCCAGCAAGTACAATCTCAATTACATCAAGCTCGACGGCAATATTGCCTGCCTGGTGAATGGCGCCGGCCTGGCGATGGCAACCATGGACATAATCCAGCACTATGGCGGCAGTCCGGCCAATTTCCTCGACGTGGGCGGCGGGGCAAGCAAAGAACAGGTCACGGCCGCTTTCAAGATTATTTTGAGTGATGCAAATGTGAAAGGAATTCTGGTCAACATTTTCGGAGGCATCATGCAATGCGACATCATTGCTTCGGGGATTGTCGCGGCCGCGCAGGAAACCCATCTCGGCTTGCCGCTCGTGGTCCGCCTGGAAGGCAACAATGTGGCATTGGGTAGAAAGATTTTAGGCGATTCCGGCCTGCCCATTATGACTAGTGATTCGATGGATGATGCCGCAAAGAAAGTCGTCAAAGCGGTCAGTGCATGAGGCCAAGGCGCGCTCTCTTATGATTCTCGTCACGCCCCAAACCAAAGTCCTTGTCCAAGGCATCACCGGAAGCTTTGGCGCTCGGCATACCCAATTGAGTCTTAGCTACGGCAGCCACATCGTCGCTGGGGTCACCCCTGGCAAAGGCGGCCAGCTTTTTGAAAAGAAGATTCCCATTTTTGACACGGTTTCCGAAGCCGCACGCGAAACAGGCGCCACCGCCTCCGCCATTTTTGTCCCCCCACCATTCGCGGCTGACGCCATTCTCGAAGCGGTCGATGCGGGGCTTGAGCTTATTGTTTGCATTACCGAAGGAATACCAGTGATCGACATGGTGAAAGTCAAAAGGGCCATGCACGGAAAAAAAACACGGCTGGTGGGTCCGAATTGCCCTGGCGTCGTCACACCTGGTGAGGGCAAAGATTCGTCCGGGGGCTGCCGGATCGGGATTGCCCCCGGCTATATTCATAAGAAGGGCCATGTAGGAGTGGTGTCACGCAGCGGAACCTTAACTTACGAAGCTGTCTGGCAACTCACTTGCCGCGGAGTTGGCCAGTCCACTTGTGTCGGGATTGGCGGCGACCCCGTCAACGGCACATCGCATCTGGACGTTATTAAAATGTTTAATGACGACCCTGAAACTCACGGCATCATTATGATTGGAGAAATCGGGGGCTCCGCCGAGGAAGAAGCAGCGGATTGGATCAAAGCCAATTGTAAAAAACCGATCGCGGGATTCATTGCGGGGGCCACCGCTCCGCCGGGCCGCCGGATGGGTCATGCCGGCGCTATTATCAGTGGGGGGAAAGGCACCGCCGCGGCCAAGATTGCCGCTTTCAAGGCCGCTGGGATAGCGGTGGCGGCGACGCCTTCGGTAATGGCCGACACCCTCCTGAAAAGGATGTGAGCGGACTGCGCCCGGCACCAGGCGCAGCCCACTCTACTCCCCTCCCCTTAACCCACCTGGATTTTGCGAGGCTTGACTCTTTCCGCCTTCGGCAGGTTGAGCGTCAGAATGCCCTGGTCCATGCTCGCATTAATTTTGGTCGTATCGAGAGCAGGGTCTAATTCGAAAACCCGGCGGAAGTGGGCCGGTTTGGACTCACGATAAATCGGTTCCGTTTCGCCCGAGCCCTCGTTCCGATGTCCGACCAAGGTGAGGGCATTTCCTTCCAAGGTTATCTCCAGTCCATCCTTGTTGACGCCAGGCATCTCGGCTTCGAGGACGAAGTTGTCTTTCGTTTCAAAGATATTGACGGCGGGACAAAGATAGGTTCGTTCCCCCGAACCGTTCTCTTTGAGGACCTGATCTTGATCTTTTCTGGGACTAGTAAGTGTATTTTTCATAATCGTTTTTCTTTCCTTCAAAACATCTCAGGCGAGACAACATCACTCGCTGAGTTCGTTTACTTCGCATTGATTTCGATTTGTTTCGGTTTGGCTTCCTCAGCTTTAGGCAGAACTACCGTTAGGATTCCATCCTTGTAAGTGGCTTTGACCTTCTCGGCATCCACCAAAGAGGGGAGAGCCAAGGTGCGCTGGAATCGCCCCAGAAACCTTTCTGAGCGGCAGGCCTGAGCGCCTTCGTATTTCGGATCGCTTTTTCGTTCCCCCGAAAGCGTAAGTACTCCGTCGTGAAGGGAGATGTCGATTTCTTCCTTCTGCATGCCAGGCAGCTCCGCTTTCAAAGTCAGATTGTCCTTGTCTTGAAACAGATCCACAGCCGGCAACCACCCGCTCAAAAACGGCTGCGTTGCCTCAGTTAAGGCGGTCAATGGAAACTCAAATAGGCGATCAATTTCCTCACGCAAGGAGGACAGGTGCGTTAGCGGGTTCCAGCTTGTAAATTCCGGTCGTTGCCATCGTGTTACATTCATAAATATTACCTTTCTGTTCAAATGTTTCTCTTTTCTACTGCCGCCTATAAATTAGCCTTGTTCGTGCCAGCCTTGTGGGAGATGGATCAAAAACATAAGTCATTAATCCATAGGGTCTTGTGACTTTACCATAGGATCAGCCGCGCAAAAACTGAGAAAATCTGTCTCACTTCCCTGAGGATGAACAGAGCGATAATGGCACAACCAAAGACCCTCTCTATGTCGAAGAAATCCAGTCGGCTTAACTCTTGGCGGAACGAAGCAGGCTCGCTCCCCTACCCTACTTAACTGATTCGTCGGGGCTGGAGGTCTTGCGAATGTTTTCGTTCAGACAATGGATGAGGGTTTCTAAGCTTACAGGCTTGGCAAGGAAAAGATCGCCCCCGCTGTTTAACCCGGCCTCGCCCGCCTCTCGTTGGGACACCGTAGCAGTCAGGAAAACGATAGGGGTGCCTTTTAAATGACGATCATTCCGGATTTGTCCCGCCACGTCCCCTCCGTCCAACGAGGGCATGATGACGTCCAGCAGAATCAGATCGGGTTTAAATTCGCGTGCTGAGGCCAGCGCGGAAGTAGCTTTGTTCTCTTCTCTGACTTCAAAAGCCCCGGTTTTTTCCAGATTCAGTTTTACCATGCGGGTGAAACTCGCTTCATCGTCGATGATTAAGATTCGTTTTTTTTCCATAACGGTTTGTCTCTAGACTTTGAACAGGATGGTCACGATTACGCCGCCCTCGGGGCGATTTCGGACATCGATGCTGCCGCCATGCAGCTCGACTATTTTTTTAGTGACGGTCAACCCGAGGCCAGTCCCCTTCCCCGTCGGTTTGGTCGTGAAGAAAGGATCGTAAATTTTTGCCAGCTTTTCTTCCGAGATTCCGGTGCCGGTATCCAGGACCTCTGTCACCGCTACTGTTTCTCCAGTCCGAAATCGATTCGCCAGGCGCGAGCCCGCGTCCCGGTCGATCTCACCACCCTGTAAGCGCCGCGGATAAGTGCGGACAGTCAGCGTCCCGCCTTGGGGCATGGAATGGATGGCGTTGGTAAGCACATTGACTAACACTTGTTTGATCTTATTTTTATCGAGCCAGGCAGGCGGCATTTTTTCCGCCAACTCCCTGACTAGCTTGATCGGAGAAGCAGACATTTCGTGGCGCACCAACCCGAGGGACTGCTCGACCAAGGCGGTCAAATCCTCTGCGCGCAAATCCAGAGCGCGGGGCACCGAAAAATCCAACAATCCGTGAATGATCAGATCCGCCCGCTTCAGGGCCTCGTGCATATCGCCCAGAATCAGCGAAATGTTGGCGTCAGGCGAGACCAGATTTTTCATCATATAGTCGAGGCCCATGCTGAGAATGGCCAGCGGGTTTTTGACCTCGTGCGCGACCCCGGCGGCGAGTCTTCCGACAGATTGCATCTTTTCGGCCTGGATCAGTTGGAATTGGGCGGCTTTCAATTCTTCATGGGACTTTTGCAAGTCCGCCAGCACCGCCTCCAGTTCCGCCTTGCTTTGGGCCTGTTCGGTATTGGCCTGGCGCAACAGGTTCCGCTCCCCCGCCAGCTCGTCTTCAAATTTCTTCAGGGCCGTGATGTCCCGCGAAATGCCGAAGTTGCCAACGGTCTTTCCCTGCTTGTCCTTTAAAGGCAGCTTCGAGGTAAGCGCCCAGGTAATGGCTCCATCCGGGAGAGTCTCCTTCTCCACCTTGCCGATGATGGGCTGGCCGGTTTGCATGACCTGCTGCTCATCCTGCAAAGCCGCGCGCGCGTGTTCGGCGGTGAAGAAATCGAAATCCGTTTTGCCCATCGCTTGCCAGTGGTGGCTGAGCTTGAACTGCTCACTCACGGCTCGGCTGATGCGGATAAAGCGGCTTTGCTCATCCTTGAAGTAGATGCGGTCGGGCAGATTCTCCAGCAGCGTGTGGAGCAAATCGCGCTCCTTGGCCAGCGCTTCTTCGGAGTGCTTGCGTTCGATCGCATAACGGATGGAGCGAACCAGCAGACGTCCATCCACCTGCCCTTTGACCAAGTAATCCTGCGCGCCTTCATGGACGGTCTGGATGGCCAGCGCTTCGTCATCCTGGCCGCTGAGCACGATCATGGGGACTTCCGGCGCGGCGGCATGCGTTTTGGCGAAGGTCTCCAACCCAGCGCTATCCGGCAGCGACAGATCCAGCAGCACCACATCAATCCCTCCCTGGGCCAGCCGGTCCAGGGCCGCGCCCAGATCTTTGACATGCTCCAAATCGAAGGAATGACCGGCGGCGTCCGAGAGGGCTTCGCCTAACAAACGGGCATCACCAGGATTATCCTCAATCAAAAGGATTTTTCGTTTCGCGTTGGACGGCTGCGATTTCACGGTTTTCCGGTGTTCTGGGATAGCATGAGCCCTTCCGCGGCAAAATTGAAGCTAATTCTCTGGATGGGGCGGAAGCACCGAAAATCAAGCGGTTGTGCTGGCGTGGGTCATTGAGCTATCCTCAATCGTGCCTGAACTGGCGGAAGTTGAGTATTATCGCAAACAATGGAATTCAGGGCTCAATGCCCGCGTCCAATCAGTGGAATTACATGCGGGGAAAAGAGTGTTTCGTGGTATGGCTCCTAATACTCTGAAAAAAGTCCTGCCCGGATCCGTCCTGCTCGGCTCAGAGGCTCACGGAAAACAGATGCTGTTCCGCTTCTCAAACGAAATCTGGCTCAGCTTGCATTTGGGGATGACCGGAGAGTTGCGCGTGGAACCAGCCGTTTTCAAAGCCGGCAAACATGATCATTTGGTCCTTTACCAGAAAACCAGAGCGCTGGTTTTTTCTGATGCGCGCCAATTTGGCCGGGCTCGATTTCATCTTGGAACCACGGCGCCAAAATGGTGGTTGGATTTGCCTGCTTCCTTAAACTCCCCGCAATTCACCCTTGCCGTAATGGCGCGTTTTCTCCAAGCGCACCGCAGGCTCGCGCTGAAAGCGGCGCTTCTCTTGCAGAGTGGGTTTCCAGGCGTGGGCAATTGGATGGCGGACGAAATTCTGTGGCGGGCGGGGTTGGAGCCGCGCCTGCCATCCGGACAGATCACCAAGGTGGAACTGGCGAACCTCTGGCGCACAATTCGCTTTGTTTGCCGCGCCGCGCTCAAGAGCGCCGGCCGTGGTTATTCCGCCCTGCCCGCTTCATGGCTTTTTCATCAACGCTGGAGCCGCCAGGGCCGGTGTCCACGAGATGGACGATCCCTGGACCGGGAGACGATTGGAGGACGCACCACCGCCTG
Organism: Verrucomicrobiota bacterium; assembly: GCA_038228235.1. Lineage (GTDB taxonomy): Bacteria > Verrucomicrobiota > Verrucomicrobiia > Limisphaerales > JBBRPK01 > JBBRPK01. The sequence continues at coordinate 5,155 of JBBRPK010000110.1, read as the reverse complement.
GTGCCGCGCTTGTCAACCAGCTAAAAAGCCGTGGCGAGGGGATGAATCCTCCTCGTAGCACTCGGCTTTCCCTCTCAAATAAATTCGTTGATCAGGTTTTCCAGGAATTCCTGCCGGCCACTCACATTCAGAGCGGCGTCGCCTTTTTTCAGGATGTAGGTCTCAAGCTCTCTAAAATCGACTTTTCCCTTTTCAATTCTGACCCCAAGACCACTGTCCCAGGAGCTGTAGCGTTCCCTCACGAACTCGGACAGTCGTCCATCCTTGCGAATGGCGGCGGCTATCTTTAAGCCGCGCGCAAAAGCATCCATGCCTCCAACATGGGCGTGGAACAAATCAATCGGCTCAAAGCTCTCCCGCCGCACCTTGGCATCAAAATTCACTCCTCCCGTTTTAAGCCCGCCCATTTTCAGAATGGCGAGCATGCATTGGGTGGTGAGATAAATGTCGGTGGGGAACTGGTCGGTGTCCCAACCGAGCATAGGGTCGCCAGTATTGGCGTCGATGGAGCCGAGGGCATTCGCCGCAATGGCCACTTCCAATTCATGCTGCATGCTGTGCCCAGCCAGTGTGGCATGATTGGTCTCAATGTTTAATTTAAGGTCGTCGATCAAATCGAATTGACGAAGGAAATTGAGGCAGGCCGCGGCGTCCGAATCGTATTGGTGTTTGGTCGGTTCTTTGGGTTTCGGCTCGATATAGAGTTGCCCCTTGAACCCAATCTCCTTTTTATAGTCCACCGCCATATGGAGAAAACGCGCTAAGTGTTCCAACTCCCGCTTCATGTCCGTGTTCCACAAAGTCGAGTAACCCTCTCGCCCACCCCAGAACACATAGCCCTCGCCACCCAGTTCATGGGTCACCTCCAGGGCTTTCTTGACCTGCGCCGCCGCGTAAGCGAAGACGTCGGCATTGCAACTTGTCGCTGCGCCGTGCATAAAGCGCGGGTGAGCGAAGAGGCAGGCCGTCCCCCAGAGCAGCTTAATCCCGGTGCGCTTTTGTTCCGCCTTTAATACTTTGACTACGGCATCGAGATTCTTGTTCGTTTCTTTGAGTGTCGCTCCTTCCGGGGCGACATCGCGGTCATGGAAAGCATAAAAAGGGGCGCCCAGCTTATCCATAAAGTCGAAAGCGGCCCGCGCCCGGTTTTGCGCGTTCTCCACGCTCTCGGTCCCGTCATCCCAGGGACGCACTGCTGTCCCGGCCCCGAAAGGGTCCGAAAGCCGGTTGCGGAAAGTATGCCAATAGACGACCGAGAAGCGCAAATGATCGCGCATCGGTTTGCCTTCCACCAACTCGCGGGGGTTGTAGTGTTTGAAGGCGAGCGGGTTTTTGGAATGGGGCCCTTCAAAATGGATTCTAGAAATTTTTTCAAAAGCGTTCGGCATAAGATCAGCAGTGATTCATAAGGTCGTTCTTTGCTTAATTTAACCCGAGCCTCAATTCAAGCGAAAAGAATTGCTTTCTAAGCAGCAAGCACGAGGCCACCCTTCTCCGACCCTCGCCACCCGGCGGGGCCAGAAAGCAGCGATAAAATTTCAAGACCTACGCGGTCTGGTTTGGCAATGACTTGAGGTCGGCGATGAATTCATTGACGTCACTCTCGGTCGTGTCCCAGGCGCACATTAGCCGGCAGCCGCCTTTACCGATGAAGTTGTAGAACATCCAGCCACGCTGCCACATGGCCTCGATGACGGGAGTCGAAAGTTCGATGAAGACGGAGTTGGCCTGGCGGGGAAAAAGAATTTTCACAGCCGGCAGTTGGCGCAAGCTCCGTTCCAAATACTCGGCCATTTGATTGGCGTGGGCGGCATGGCGCAGCCAAACTCCGTCCTGCAGCATTCCCACCCACGGGGCAGAAAGGAAACGCATCTTGGAAGCCAACTGCCCGGCTTGCTTGCAACGAAAATCAAATTCTTTCGCCAGGACTGGATTAAAAAACACCACGGCATCCCCTACCGCCGTCCCATTCTTGGTCCCGCCAAAACACAGGACATCCACTCCCGCTTGCCAGGTGATTTCCTTCGGGGTCACTCCCAATGAAGCGACGGCGTTGGCAAATCGCGCCCCATCCATGTGCAAGTGCAGACCCAACTTCTTGCACATGCCCCAGATTGCTTTGAGTTCATCGACCGAATAGACAGTGCCCAATTCGGTCGCTTGCGTCACGGTAACGGCGCGAGGTTTTGGGTAATGAATATCGGTGCGGCGCCTGACCATTTTTTCGATGGCAGCGGGCGCTATTTTTCCATTCTCTCCGGCAAGCAAGAGGACTTTTGTCCCGTTGGAGAAGAATTCCGGGGCGCCGCACTCATCGGCTTCTACATGGGCCACTTCATGACAGAGAATGCTGTGATAGGATTGGCAGAGGGAGGCCAGCGAGAGAGAGTTGGCAGCCGTGCCGTTGAAGACAAAAAACACTTCGCACCTGGTTTCGAAGATGTCGCGGATGAGGTCGGCGGCTTGGGCGGTCCATTCATCATCGCCATAGCCCCGCACATGGCCTTGATTGGCCCGAGCCATCTCAGCCCAGGCCTCGGGACAGATCCCGGCATAGTTGTCGCTGGCAAACTGGCGGCGTTTGGGGGATTTTTCGGTCATCAGTGGAAATTAAATATTCCAAACACGCGCTGCAAACCCTGGGAGCGGATCGGGTTTTCCCCCGGCTCGAACATGGCGACGTGAGCGCGCTCGAGATCAAATTGCAGAAGGAAGCCCACAGTATGGGCACCCCGGCCCTTCTCACGAATGGCATCAATGCCATAGGCATAGCCCAGCACCAGTTGCCAGGAATCAGAGGGGGAGCGATAACGAATGCCGCCTCCGACGCCCGAATGCCAGTGCCCACGCTGTTCAAGGCCAGGAACGTAATTGACCCCCGCGGTGGTGGCCAGGGCGTTAATGGCCCAGTAATCTTTGCGGTCCAGAGGCAAAGAATAATTCATCCCCAATAGTCCGAAATCTCGGGCGCTGATCTCCTGGAAATAATATCCAGGCAACGTGAGCGGGAATTCAGCCGCTAAAGGCAAAACTCCGCCCAATCGGTAGGAACTGAACCGGTCTGCCTCCACACTGGTTCCTGCGGTCAAGCTAATGTAAAAATTGTGTTTCCATTCGGGCAAAGTGTAAGCGAGCAAGGCCCGTCCCCAAAATAAATGCGAGAATTGCTCCACACGGCGATCCCCGGCGAACCCGTACGAACCGTTGGCGGTGCGAAACATTCCTTCGTACCACGCCGAGAGTTCCATGGCCAGGTCGGGCAGGAGCACGGGTTCTTTGCCGCCCCAACGAAATCCAGCGCGCAGGTTAAAGCCAGTCCGGTTCTTTGGCAAAATAAATTGGGCATCGGTCTTGGAATCTCGCTCGTAAAAAATCGAGTGCGACTCCAACCGGAGGAGTCCGGTCAGCGGAATCCTGCTCCCCTGATTAAAGAGATGGTAGATGCTGGCCGAACCGCCGCCGCCATGACCAGTAAAGGATTCCGCCCGGATGTATTTTCCTCCGCGCACCTCGGAGTAGGTGTCGGCAAAACCGCCTCCAGAAACGCCCAGGCCAAGGTCGGTGTTTGGGCCGAGCAAGCCAGCAAAGCCAAGCTCCGAGTCCAGGTAAACCGGGGCCACCGCCAAGCGCAGGGTGAGATTGGTATGCACAAACTGAGGCACGTTCAGATAATAGAAGGCGTAGGCGTTAATCGGTCCGTTACCCTCCACGGGCAGATTGTAGCCGAGTTGGATCAATTCGCGTTTGACGGGATCGATCTGCGCCGAGCCGACTGAGGCGCCGCCTATTGCCACTAGTACCATCAACATCGTCCGCTGTAATCGTGCCATCAGGCGTTATTGCTATCGCAAACCTGCCCCCTAATGCAACTCCGGATTCCGGCCGCCGAAAATTCTCTTCGCGGCCAAGGCCCGGGCAAGTCGGGCGCAGTTCAAACGCTTCGCAGGGTTTGTGCGGCCAAGGAGGGCTGAATCGCGCCCGGATTTTTGCAGTTCGGAACCTGCTCTGGCGGAGCAAGGAGTCGATTTCCGGACACCATTTCATGCAGGAGGGGCCGTTTCGGGTCGGATGGGCAGGGTTTCTCCCCAATTGCCGGGATTTCAAAATATCTTAGTTTCTTCCTTACATGGGATAACTCATGAAGGGGGTAGGGATTGAAAAACACAACGAACACGTAATATGAAAAAACAAATCATTCTTTTGTGCGCGATCGCGGCGCTGGCAGGTTGCTCCCCTCGAGGAGGAACCGGGACTGATGGTGATGGTAGCATCGGGACAGACACAGGAAATCGTTACGACACCAACGGGAGTGGCAGCACCCCGACCAACTCCAATACGAATCGCTTTGGAACTAGGCAAAGTGGATCGGGCGCAGGCGGCGCCCAACCAGGAACGGGCAGCCAATAGCGGGAACTCGAGGGGCGGTATCACCCGCCAGATAAGAGGATTCAACCGAGAGGCTTCGGAAACCCACTCGATCACAGCCTCTCGGTTGCCGCTAACTAACAGGCTGTCGGAGGGTTTGAACCGACTCTGCGCCGCAGGCGGCGCCTGAAGTTTCTTGAGGGAGCGTTCTTTCATTTTCAGATCCAATTCGACGTATTGAGCATTTCCTCACGGGTAAAACGAGCAACAACCTCAATAAAACAGGGGGGTTCACGGGTTCACGGGTAAAAACAAGCAGGTATGCACTCCTTCTACCGGAATGGCGCAAAAGGAGACCCACCACTCTGATCTGAGGCAATCCCGTCGCCGTCTCATCCTGGGCACGCCCGGTCAGTCATCAGTCATCGAACCTTTTCCCAACTTTCCGATTCTTTCCGATTCTTTCCGAACCAAAAAATATTTTTTTGCTCACCGGCATGTTTTTTTGCCTCCGTTAACTCCGTTGGCTCATGTTCAAATTCTTTACCCCAACTTTGGCAAGGTCCCCTCTCACCGGGGGGCGTTGGGTAGGCTAAGTCAGGCTAGGTCAGGCTAAGTCAGGATATTTTGACCAGTTCACAAAGAGGGTTCTCAATGCCCTTGGCCCCCGGTGATAAACCATTGTTCACATTGCGGATTACATTGCTTCGGATAATGAGCTCTCGGAGGGAGAATTCATAACCAGGTCGGGCCGTGAATCGTGCGGTGGAAGTCATCCCTGTAAATCGGT
>JBBRPK010000109.1:0-19850 GCA_038228235.1 Verrucomicrobiota bacterium | reverse complement strand
GGCCGGAGTTACCGTCTCAAAGACCACGCCACCATTGCCGGGAAGGAGGACAAAAACAAAAAGAGCAAATCCAAGCCCAGCGAAACTTCCGCCGCAGAACCGGCGAGCTGAATGGCTCGCTTTCCGGTTCTGCTCGTTTTATCTCGCTGCTTACGATTACGGAAGATGCTCGATTTTCACTGCAAATCGTCCATGCTCTCCGCATAATCAAAATTCGCCGGACAGATGCGTGTTGGACCGAAAACGTTAATCGCTCTTGCTGCTGCGACTTTACTTTGGCCAGCTTCGGCTTTCGCTAAACGTCGTGCTCCCAGCCCTGTTCCCGCTGTTATTTGGCAAGGAGTGGAGTATCGCGCCCCACTCGATGTGGAACACATGGGCCACGTTCAGGCATTTAAACTATCGTCTGGTCAAGCGCTTTGGGAGACAAAAATTTATCACGTCTGGATCATGCCCCTGGCTGAGGAGGACGTTCAGTGGGTATTCATCTCAGCTATGCAAATCCAAGACGGAAAGCTCCTAGTCAGGAATGAGAACGGGAAAAGTTTCAAACTCGATCTGAAGACCGGACGGGTCGAAGGCGCCATACCTTACTGGCTGCCGTGGTTTGTCGTTGGCTGCTTGTTGCTTGTGCTGGTTTTCTTTGTTTGGATGCGACGCACGGCCAGCAGAAATGTATTAATTGAAAAGCCCCTTGCTTGAATCAAGCAACATGATATGAATTAAGCACCTCAAAGTGGCCGGTTTTGATTCGACCCCGGCTGGCTGGTTTTGAAGTGACCGGTGACAATCAAGGAAAACGCCTGATTACAGGAAAACATCCACATCGTCCCTCGACAACAGCTTATGGTGGGTTTTCCCTCGCCCCTGCCGGGGCGCGGGTGAAATAGGGTTGCCTGTTCCGGGGGCTGCGCGGACTTGCCCCTGGCTAATTTCCGGGAACCCTCCGGGTTCTCAAAATAACCGCGGATGCGGTTCCCTGTCCCTACTCGCCTCCGTTGCCACTCTCCGGCTTTCGCTCCCACCGGCGTGGCTGGCGTTCGGGCAGGCTGGTGTCCACCTTTACGTAATAGGTTTCTTCGCCAAACTTTTCGTCTGCCGCAAGCTGGAGTTGCGCGGAAGGCGTCACAAAGTATTTATCGTGGGTCTCAATGAAGATCAGCTCACCGCTGGGCCGCATCAGACAGAGGAAAAGCGGGCATTTGCCAGGAAAGCGTTCCACCAGCAAGCGGACTGTTTCAAACGAGTCGGGCGTCAGATGGGCCGTGTGTAGCCGCAGATGCACCTGTTTGGTGAATTTCCGCGGCGCCTCCTCCAAGGGCATGATTTCCTGCGGGAAAATTTTCGGCTTGTCCTCGCCGGTGTTCACTTCGCCGAGCACCATCACCGCTTTGTTAGGGACGAGTAACTCCCGATACTTGTCGTAATTCTCGTTCATGCAGAGCATCGAAATGCTCCCCTCCAAATCCTCCAAAGTCACCATGGCATAAGCCTTGTTGGATTTCTTCGAAATTCCTTGCTGGACGACCGAGATTAGCCCGCCGATGCGCGTGAGGCTGCGGTTCGGCAGTTGGGCCGCCGAGATAGAATTGCTCAGCGCGTATTTTTCGAGCAACGGCGCATAGGGGGTGAGCGGATGGCCAGTGACGTAGAAGCCCAGCAACTCCTTTTCGGCCGCGAGTAATTCGTGCTGAGGCCATTCCTGGAGGGTGGCCGCGCTCTCCTTTTGAACGGGAGCATTCTCTTCCAGCATCCCGAAGAGTGAGCTTTGGCCTCGTTGCCGATCCTGCACGACGCCGGCGGCGCGCGTCAGGGTCCGGTCGATTGACGCAAAAAGCGTGGCGCGTGTTTCACCAAAGCTGTCGCAAGCCCCGGTTTTGATAAGGGCTTCGAGGACTTTGCGGTTGACCGTGCGAGTATCGACACGCTCGCACATTTCGGCAAGGGATTGGAACCGGCCGCCTTCGCCTCTCGCTTTCAAGATGCTTTCCACGGCCACTTCGCCCACCCCTTTGATGGCTGCCAGACCGAAGCGAATCGCCGACTTGGCAGCAGCAGGCGTGTTCTCGCCGCCGGGCAGGCTGGAAGGCTGCGCTGCGATTGAGGGGGCGAAGGTGACTCGACCTTCGTTCACGTCCGGAGGAAGAACTTGGATTCCCAGGGCGCGGGCTTCGTTGAGCAGCACACTCAGCTTGTCCGTGTTGCTCATATCGTTGGTCATGAGCGCGCACATGAATTCGACGGCGTAGTTCGCCTTCAGATAAGCGGTTTGATAAGCGACGATGGCATAGGCCGCAGCATGAGATTTGTTGAAACCGTAGCCCGCAAATTTTTCCAGCAAATCAAAAATAGAGTTGGCCTTGCCTGCCGGAATATTGTTCACCTTCGCGCAACCTTTGACGAAAATCTCCCGCTGGCTGGCCATCTCCTCGGCCTTCTTCTTGCCCATGGCCCGCCGCAGCAAGTCCGCGCTTCCGAGAGTATAGCCTGCCAGCACTTGCGCCGCTTGCATCACCTGTTCCTGATAAACCATGATGCCGTAGGTTTCGCGGCAAATCGGTTCAAGGAGCGGATGCTCGTATTCGATTTTCACCTCGCCATGGCGGCGCCGGATAAACTCCGGAATCAGTTCCATCGGGCCAGGTCGATAGAGCGCAATCAAGGCAGTGATATGCTCGATGGAACTGATCTGAAATTTGCGGCAAAGATCGCGCATCCCGCCGGATTCCAATTGGAAGATGCCCACGGTGTTGCCCTTGTTTAGAATCTCATAGGTCCTGGCATCGTTGAGCGGGGGATCGTCGATGGGGATGTCGATGCCTCGCTCAGCCTTCACCATTTCACAGGTGTTGCGGATCACCGTCAAAGTCTTCAGACCCAAAAAATCCATTTTCAACAAACCGAGGTCGCCCACGGGGCCCATGGCGTATTGAGTGACGATCGTTCCATCCTCATCCTGTTTCAGCGGCAGCAGGTTGACCAGGGGTTGGTCGCCAATCACGACCCCGGCCGCATGGACCGAGGCATTGCGAGTCAGGTCTTCCAAAATAAAGGCGGTGTCGATCAGCTCGTGCGTCACTTCCTCACTCTCGTAAGCCTGCTTCAGATCGGGAGATTGTTTGAGGGCCTTGGCCAAATCCATTTTCAACTCATTGGGAATCATTTTGGCCAGACGATCCCCGTCGCTGTAGTTCAGGCCGTTGACCCGCGCCAAATCGCGGACCACCGATTTGGCGCCCATCGTGCCGAAGGTAATGATCTGCGCCACTGAATCGCGTCCATATTTTCCCCGCACATATTCGATCACGTCCTCGCGCCGATCATCCGCGAAGTCGATGTCGATATCGGGCGGATTGACGCGCTCTGGATTCAGGAACCTTTCAAAGAGCAAGCCGTAGCGGAGGGGATCCACGTTCGAAATCTCCAGCAGATAGGTGACAATGGAACCAGCCGCGGAGCCCCTGGCCACGCAGGTGATGCCATTGTTCCGGCCGAAGCGGACAAAATCGCCGACGATCAGGAAGTAGCTGATGAAATCGGTCTTCTCGATCACGCGCAGTTCGAGCTGCAATCGATCCATGACCGCTTTGACGGCTGCGGCGATGGCGGGTTCCGACAAATCGCAGCCACCACCACTTTGCACCGTTGTTGAATTAGCGGACACCCTGAAGGGTGGACACCCCACGCCTGTATGGTGTCCACCCTTCAGGGTGTCCGGGTGAGAGAGGGCAGGGGCGCGTTCGGAAGACATGGCCCCCTCTGACTTGCTGGCGTGGGTTGTTGCCACGAAGGTTGGCAGCCGTCGAGGGTGGTCAAGGCTCTCAACAATGAATTCCTGGCCTTCCACCCGCGCCTGAATACCATAGCGTCGTTGAAGGCCTTCGCCCAGAAGTTGACGCAGGTAACCTTCGCGGGTGAAATGCTCCGGCGGATGGAAAATGGGAAAATGCAGTTTGCCAAACTCGATTTCCAAATTGCACTTCTCGGCCACCTCCAATGTGTTTTGCGCGGCTTCAGGGATTTCCGCAAAGCGGGCCTTCATCTCCTCGGCCGAACGGAGATAAAATTGCTCCATCTGATAATGCATCCGCTTGGTATCATCGAGTGTGGTTTGAGTGCCGATGCAAATCAGGCAATCGTGCGCGTGGGAATGGCCCTTTTCCAGGTAATGAACATCATTTGTGGCCACCAGTTTGAGGCCGAATTCTTTCGCCCATGGAATTAATTCGCGGTTGACCTTCGCCTGCTCCGGCAAACCATGGTTTTGCAGCTCAAGATAAAAATTTTCGGCGCCCAGGGTTTGCTTGAACCAGTCAACGGTTTCGCGAGCGCGTCCAAGGTCATCTTTCTGGATCAGGTCGGGGATTTCACTGGCCAGACACCCGGAGAGGGCGATCAGGCCCTCCTTGTAGAGCGTTAAGGTTTCTTTATCAATGCGTGGCTTGTAATAATAGCCTGTGAGATGCGCATCGGTGACAAGCTTGATCAGATTTTTGTAACCAATTTCGTCTTTGGCCAGCAGTACGAGATGATGATAAACATCGCGGTTCCCGCTCGTCGCCTTTTTTTCCAGACGGCTTCCCGGGGCCACATAAACCTCGCAGCCGATAATCGGTTTGATTCCCTTTTCGCGCGCAGCCTGGTAGAAATCGATCGCGCCATAGAGAACCCCGTGGTCTGTGAGCGAGAGAGCGGGAAATTTTAGTTCATGCGCCTTCTCCATGAGCCGGTCCAGACGACAGGCGCCATCGAGCAGCGAATACTCCGAGTGCAGATGGAGATGAACGAAATCCGCATGCGACATTTTCGGATTTTACCGAGGAGCGAACAGTTTAGGCAAGTGAAGAGCTTGGGAAAACGGTAATTCTCTTTATGGCGCCAGACGGGAACGGCGGGTAACAATTCCCCGAAACGAAATTTCGCGCGTTCCACCTGAACCTCGTAGCAGCCGACGTGAGTCGGCTCACTATTTTCCCCGGAGAGATCAAAGCCGACTCACGTCGGCTGCTACGAGGTTCATCGGGAGGGCACCCGGCCTATCATAGCGATTTTGTGCCGGATGTAGGCCGGCTGCCCTCACCCAGCGCCTGCCGGTTGGGTGCAACAAAGCGGAATTGTCTGCTTGCGCTTCGATGTGTTTTGCGCGAATGGCGGAGCCGCGTGCCAGGCCGCGGAGTCCAGGGAGCTACCGCCGGTAGGACGACGTGAAAATTTGGCCAAGAGCCTCCCATTGGGGGCACTCGTCGAGTTTCTCTCAGTCTTTGAGGTCAGTTCGCCCGAGCACATCGGTGGGGTTGACTTCGCGAAAGGCGGGAGATTCAGAAGGAAGCGCGCTTTGTTCGGGTCTCGGCCTGAAATAGTTGGGGAGAGGGTTCAACGCCGGACAGGGCATCCGGTCGGCAGTGGCAATCCAGAGCGGGAACGGTGGAAGAAGCGGTCGCCGAGGGTGCTCGATCCAGTTCGAGAAGCGAAATGAACGATGCTCAGCATCAGCATTCCGCGACAGACTCCGTCGCCGACCCCGTCGTGAACCTGATGAGGTCTCACAGATTCTGGATGACCGTGCTTTTTTCCGCCTCGTCACGCCGGCGGCTGCGAGGGTCAAGGGCAGGCCGATGGCTATTCCGGGCCAAGGAAGCCCGGAGGATAGTTGGATTTGTCCACGCCTATGCCACCAAGGTCAACGCCCATGATGCCGAGAAACGCGCGGTCAAAGAGGAGTCGTTCCTCGGGACTGAGCAGGTTTCGGATTGCGGCTGTGGCCTGGCGATCGAGTTGATGGCGTCTCTGGACCCAGGATTCGGTGTCAGTTGCTGGCTTGGAAGGAACATCCAGGCCTTGAGCTACCGCTTGCTCGTAGGTCTGCCGCGTAAGCTGGCGGATTTGTTCGGTCCTGGCTGCATCAGTAATCCCGATCGCTGATTGGATAAAGGCCGATTGGAAATCAGCAAAATCGGCTGGCGAATGTTCCAGCGAGTCGTTCAGTTGCCGCTGGAGCAGGGCCTCCCGCAAAGACATTTCAGAAGCCGTAACGGCATCCATCTGCTTTCGGAGCAACCTCCCCCGCAAAGTTCCAGCGATGCTTCCTTGGACTGCCGGCGGGCTGTCCAGCACTTGCTGAACCCAGGCTGCGTCCATCTGCTGCCGCGAAGCGGCCCCGGGTCTGTTCGTGCTAGCGACGGAGGCCAGCATTTTGCGCAACGTTTCGCCCCGTTCGCGTTGGAGCAAATTGACTTGCCCGCGAAGCCGGAGCAACTCGTCGTGCTCGGCGCCGAGACGCGCGACTTCGTCTTCATTTGAAACCGCCGGAGCCACCGCCGGCTGCGCTGAGGAAGCGAGTATTTGTCGCAAGTCACCGTTCTCCGCACGCCAGCGGTTGAGGGCGTGGTGTTGCAGAATGAGCGGTGTAGTGAAGCTCGCGACCACGAGGGCAGCGACGGTGATTTTTAGCTTGGTTGAGGCCATTAGTTGGAGAACCGTTGTGGCGTAGGTTGTTTGTGCGGCTCCGCTTGCGGCCGCAGTGAGGGCAGCAGTGGAGAGCGCCGCGCCCACCCCGTCTGCCAGAGCGGGCGTTCCATGAGAAGCCAGGGTGCTTGAAAGCGCCGCTACCGTGCAGGCGATGCCCTGCCGGGCGAACTGTTCGCGCATCTTGTCCAACGCGCGTGTCACTCGCTTCTGCGCAGCGTCTTCGCTGACGCCGAGCGCCTGGCCGATGGCGCGCAAACTTGCGTTCTGGAAATACCGGAGAATTAGTGCGTCGCGGTCGGCAGGGTTGAGTCGCTGCATTCCCTCGTCGAGCACGGGTGCGACCTCGCGCCAGATGGAGTCGTCGGGTTGGTCCATGTTATGCGTTTCCGTGGCGAGGTGTTCGCGCAGGCGGCGGCGGTTTTCGGCGCGCACAGCTTCCGCCGTCTTCAAGCAAGTGTGCCGGTAGAGCCAGCCCGCGAGCACCACGTCGCCCGGCAACGAACTGGCTTTGCGCGCCAGGTCGCAGAAGACGGTTTGCGCGACATCCTGAGCCAGGTGAACTTCGCCGCCCACCCGGCGCAGCGCGGTCGAATAGACCAAGCTGGCATGGAGCTTCACCAACTCGCGGAAAGCGATCTCACAACCAGTCGCGGCGTAGCGCCGCAGGAGTTCTGCCGTTTCTGTTGCCACTGTCATAGTATAGATGCCACAGAATGCAGAAATCCGACATGTGGAAGCAATTCGTTTGCGGAACCGGCCTAAAGCCAGTGGGCTAGATCCATTCTCTAAACATTGAGTTGACAACCAAAAAAGCATCTGCTCGCCGTGGTTTGGTCTGGCCAAAAGGAGAAAGACGTGATAGCTGTGTTGAGTATGCCTGTATCCACAGGGACCAGCGAAGCGGCCATTCTCAGTCGTGTGATTCGCCCGGACAGCGGCACATGGTCGAGGGACGCGGCTGAATCGATTCTAGAGTTTGATTTCCGGTATGCACATCCGACAGATTGAAGAAAGCGATACAGCCTCGTTTCGTGAAGCTCTCGATTCAGTCTGCCGCGAACGACGATTTCTCGCGGCACTCGAAGCCCCATCGCTTGAAAGTGTTCAGGCATTCGTGTCCAACAACGTGAAGCGTGATCTACCCCAATTCGTAGCCGTCACGGAAGACAGGATTATTGGCTGGTGTGACACTATCCCAGGCGATTCTACGTCAGGCACCGCGCATATCGGAAGACTAGGCATGGGTGTCGTGATGGGTTATCGTGGTAGAGGAGTCGGACAACGGCTTGTTGAGGCAACACTCCAGAAAGCCAGAGAGATTGGGTTGGAGAAGATTGAACTCAGTGTTTACGCGGCGAATGACTCGGCGATTGCGCTTTATCAAAAGCTCGGTTTCGAAGAAGAAGGACGGAAGAAGCGGGGCAGGCTTATGGATGGTCACTACGATGACGTGATCCTGATGGCTCTCGATTTAAAACTGCCCGACCCCGTTTCAGCTAACGCCGCCCCAGGGGCGCCGTAGCTGAGCTTTACGTTAGGCGACTTCACGCGTATGAACCGCTCCGGATTCGCCAAGACGGCTTAGAACCCTGCCTCTGCATGCTACTTAAAGCGTTCGGGAAGCCTGTCACCGCCAGGGTCGCGATAAAAAGAGACCGACTCTTGGAGTTCGGCCTCGGCTTCCGAGTGAAGTTTGAGCGACCTGGGACGGGTAGGCATCTACATCTTCCGGAGGGATCGAAGCGCATCCGTCCCTTTCGCCGTGCCAGCGTCTATTTCTTTAACTCGTCGGGCAATTTTTTCCCGAAAGGCTGGATCGAGTCCTTCGGCATCCGCTTTGTCATGGATGGTCGCGATGAGATTTTCGTGCATGGACACCAACTCCTCCACGGGGAGCCTTCGCATGGCCTGCTCGATTTTCTCTGTGGCCAAACTCATGCCTGTATCCTACCGCAACTTTAGCGAGATTGTCAAAAGGCCGAACGCGAAACATACGAAACGTCTGGAGCTAGTTTTTTAAAGCCGTTTCCAAAAAGCGCACAAAATTCTCAGTCTGGAATACCTTTAAGCGGGTCCAACCGATTCGCGAGGCAGGGCATCCGGTGGGCCGTGGCAATTGAGAAATGTCGCGCTGGAAGAAACGTTCGGCGAGGGTGCTCGATCCAGTTCGAGAAGTGAAATGAACGATGCTCATCATCAGCATTCCGGGACCGCCCCCGTCGCGACCCGCAACCGAAGGATGCTATGGGTGACATCTTTTTCTACCATCATTCGCGGAGCAGCCCGTCCAGAGCCTTATCTAGTTCGCCCCCGCGTGGGTTGCGGAAACGAATCACGCCTTTGGTGTCGAGAACAAAGATAGTCGGCCAGCCTTTCACGTTCCAAGCGGTATGAATCGGACCGCCTCGACCGTCCGAAAAACATGGCCATGTGACCTGGTATTTTTCCACGGCGGCTTTCGTTTTGGCCAGGTCATCGTCACCATTGACGCCGATGAAAGCAAAGGGCTTTTCGGCCATACGCCTGATCAGCTTGGGATATTGTTGCGCCTCACTGTCGTCGCCGCTCCAAAAGTAGAGCACCACGACTTGGCCGCGATAATCGCTCAGCTTCATTTTCTGTCCCTCCAGGTCCGTCCCTTCCGTTTCCGGAGCCGGCTTCCCGATGGTAAGATGGCGCAGTTCGTAAAGCTCAGGTTTGGCCCGCCGCGCGAATTCTGTTCCTTTTGACCCGGCCCGACTGAATTCGGAGGTGGCTCGGTCGAAGAGTTTCTCGGCTTCGGCAGTCGCCTTTTTATTTAGGCCAAAGTTGGCATCATCCTTTAGCAGGGTGGCCAAGGTAAAGCAGGCGGCGGCTCGAACTTCGAGATTAGGATTCTTTGCAAGCATTGCCTCCAGCAGTCTCCGAGCGCAATGGTGCCGGGCAATCCCCATCTTCTGGCAGAGATATTCCAGATTCGGGTTTTCGATATGTTCTCGGAGGATGACCTCGGCCGCTTTTTCAACCTCGGGGCCATCCGGTGTATTGAGAACAATCCATGCGGCGGCGCCCAGCGCCTCGGGTGAGGCCGGGTTGTTGTCCAGCAGGGCAAACAGGTCGGCCAAGTTTGGAGACAGTTGCGATTCGGCGATCTTCGCTGGAGGCGGGAATTCAGAGAGTCCCTCCCCGGTCCAATATCCAATCCTGCGATGAATGCGAATGTCGGTGACGGGCGTCCCGACAGCCATGCCCAAGCCAGCCAGGGTCCAGGACGCCGACTCGATTGGCACATTGAATCGGGCATTGGACCGCACGAATTGGTTGAAGAGGAAAGGCGATCCGTTTCGGAACTCCCGAGTCGTCACTTCGATCGGGATGGCATCACCGGGAGTGCTGTCATCGTATTTCGAGACCGCGACATCGCCACCTTTTGCATGCCTGACCACGTGAGTCGGATGGGAGACATCGATCCAAAAATCAAGCGACTCATCGTGTTTGGACGTCACGCGAACGTGCCAGGCCGGCACTCCTTCCACCAACTCCTTCCCGGCCAAACTGATGGATTTTGCCTCGGTGTAACTGAGGCAATTGTCAATCGTGCTGCTCGCAAACAAGGAAGTTCTGAGACCCAGGCAACGGGGATCGAAGAGGAACACAGAACTCTTGCCCCAATCATCGATCGTTGTGCTGCCCCCTTTTCCATCCGTCTCCCAATAATCCATTTGGGATGTGCCGTCCCAAACGGTGACGTGATGCGACTCAAACGGCTTAAGCAATCCTGCTTGAACCGCCCTCGACCTGTCCAAATGCTGTTCCTCAATCCTGGCTGCGGCAGCCTCGCCCTCAGCTCCAATCCCCACGTAATTATATTCGCGACCGAACGATTCAATCCGGGATTTCTGGCCATCAAAAGCGGTCTTCAGTCGAAGCTGATTGGTTTCCTTGCCCGCGTGCGAAAAACCCAGGTGCAGAAAATTGTCGACGGAAAGTTGAAGATCCATCGAGCCCGAAGCGATCCGTTGCCGGGTTTTCGCGACAGCTTGCAGCAGTTTCAGCGGGTCGGGTTCGCGTTCCGGTTCGCTGATAGCGGACTCTTGAGCCGCGGAGGCGCGGGCCTGCTCGTTCTGAGGGGCAACGTCTTGCGATCGCCCGCCGCCCGGCCCTCGATTCGCAGGGTCAGGTGGACGCAAGAGAATGAAGAAAGCTGTTCCCACAACCAACGTAGCGGCCAAGGCGGCAACGAGCTTCACTCTGGAAAGCTGCCCGACGAAGCTCAGGATTCCGGAAGCTGTGCTGAGACCAGCCGGAAGCGGTAGTGTGAGAGCGGCCAGGGTAGCGGCAAGCTGGCTTGGCGCGGCTTCCACGAAACAGTCCGCCAACATCGTAACCAGCGCAATCGAGGTGCAGGTGATGCCGCGGGCGCCGAGTTGGGTGCGCAACCGGTCGAGCGCCCGGCTCACGCGCATCTTGGCTGCATCTTCACTGATGCCGAAAACAACACCCAGGTCGCGCATCGTTTTCTGATTGAAGAAGCGCAGTAAAATGGCCTGGCGCTCCGCATCAGTCAGCTCATTGAGCGCTTCATCCAGGACTGGGGCCAGTTGATTCCAGGCGGTGGTTTCAAGGCAATTAGTTTGCATGGCGGCGGCGTGTTCTTCGCGGGCCTGTCGGCGCATTTCGGAGCGCCAGAGATCGATGGAGACATGGACAGTGGTGCGGTGCAGCCACGCCACCAGTGCGGCCTCGCCGCTGAGTTTCGGAGCCGCTTTAGCCAGCCTGATGAAGACAACTTGCGTTACGTCCTCAGCCAGGGAAATATTCGACAGTCGCCTCTTCGCCACCGAAAAGACCAAATTCGTGTAGCGGCGAACCAATTCCGCAAACGCGTCCTCCGCGTGACTCTCTCTAAAGTTGGCCAATAGATCAGTTCCCTTCATTCACAATTACAATCGTCGCCGATAGGATAAAGGTAACGGACTGGAGCGTGTTTGGTCGAAAGCTTTTCGCGGGAACGAAACGCGGTCGGCCCCGGAATGCAGGAAAAGGAGATGGACGGAAGATTCACCCGGCGAGAGGCTCGGCGTCGGTGGCTTGATGAATTCGAATCGAAGACGCCGGTGGCCGCCCAAACCAAATGCAGAATGCACATTGAAGTATGTAGATTGGGGGACAGGGTTCAACGCCGGACAGGGCATCCGGTGGGCCGTGGCGGTTGAGAAATGTCGCGCTGGAAGAAACGTTCGGCGAGGGTGCTCGATCCAGTTCGAGAAGTGAAATGAACGATGCTCATCATCAGCATTCCGGGACCGATCCCTTCGACGTTCGACCGATCTTGTAAGATGGCCGGCTATTTGTCCTTGGTGAATTGCACTTCCTCTCCAAACAATTCTGGGTTTTGGAGATTCTTTTCCAAGAGCTTTTGCACGCTGCCCGAGTCTTTGGTTTCATCCGGAATGACCTTGTCGCTGACAGCTCGCCCAATCAACGCGCCATCTTCAGACAACTTCCAAGCTGAGTAACCATACTTGGGTTTGGCCGAATCAAGGATCTGCGCGCTGACAAAAGCAGTCTTGGCCACATCCGAATGATAGGCGCGAAACAAATCCCCATTGTATGAGACGATATAATTAGACTCGTCCAACCTTACCACCTTCATCGTGTTCTTCCCGTCCTTGGAGGTCCAGTTGCCAAGGAGTCTTTCGTCAACCTTGCGGGTAGGTTTGGGAGTGATCGGAAATTCATATTCGCAGCCGGTGAAGGCGAAGCAGCAGAGGGCAGCGACGATTCCAAGGGCAGACTTGCGACCAATTGATCTGACTTTGTTCATGTTTTTTCCTTTCATTGTGAGACGAGATTTTCATTGTAAGGAGGCGAAATCCATGCTGAGTGAAAATGAGTGAAGCCGATCTTTGGGTAGTAACTTTCCGCCCCCGGGGCGGCCAAAAGGATGATCTTACACTGCGGGTGAAGCCTGGTTTGCGTCACCCGAAAAAGCTCCCGGCCCACTCCTTTCTTCTGATATGCAATGTCCACGGCCAGATCGGACAGATAGCAGCAGAAGCTGAAATCGGTCATGGATCTGGAGATTCCCACCAAAACACTGCCGTCCCACGCAGTGCAGATAAGATTCGCATGAAGGAGCATGTTGGAAATACGTTCTGGATCGTGAATCGGGCGACGCTCCGCCAAGGTTGATCCTTTCAAGACATCGATAAACTGTTGCGATGTAATCTTACGGTCGTGGAAGTATGCGATGCCCATTTCCGCCTAACTTGGAGCGTGCTGAAGTCGCTCCAGCCTGGTTCGGCTGTTTTGCAGCCTGTGGGTTTTCACGGAGGTGAGATTACGGTTACGAGAATGCGCCTGTCCAGCCGCCTTTTTTTTGGGCCGGATGGAATCTCACAATTCTAAATCGCTACGCCGCTTCCTCTTTTGTGGTGAAGTGCAGTTGGATGCCGAGCACGCTCATAATAGTGCTGAGACTGGAGAGCCTCGGGTTGCCGTTTCCGGACAGCAGCCGATAGAGGCTTTCCCGGCTGAGCTTGGCCGCCTTGGCCAATTGGCGCACGCCACCGTGAGCTTCGACCACGTCCCGAAGTCCAAGCAAGAACTCGGCGTCCCTTCCCCGAAGCACTCCGTCAGATAGCCAGCGGCGTATTCAGGATCCTCCAACCGCTTAAGCAGGTCCATTTTGTAACTGGATGTTTTCATTGGTCAGCTTTGGTTGTAATCGGCCCAGTATTCGCCGGGGAAAAAGAGCTTCTCGGAAGCACGGAGTTGCTGAACCTCTGGGAACCGCTCAAGAATCATGGAAATTTAAGGCTGTAAACGAACGCGGAAGAACTTGTTTGGGTCGAATGGGGTGTTTGTGTCGATGAGCAGCCAATCCGGTTGACTGAGCGTTGTTGGTGGCCAGGGTGGTCCAGGTGGTTGCGGCGAGGTTCGTCGCATATTGCACTTGGTAGCTGCGGCCCTCTTCAGCTGCTCGAACTTCAATCCGCCAGACCCGCGCCGGATCCGCTTGGCGGAGCTGCCGCACAAAGCGCTTGACCGATTCGTAGGAGCCGCTGAATTGAATCTCCAACTTGAGGTCCTGATAGATTCGCTGCGCGGTCAAACCTTTCGCCGCTTTCTCTGCGATCAATTTTCCGACCGATTCGCACAGGCTTTTTCGCCCAGTTTTGCCGGCGGTCGAAATGGTACACTTTGGGGGGGAGCCGGCGGTCGAAAGGGTGGTACATTTTGAATCCCCTTTGGCTTCCGGCAGATACTACTGCCGGACCGTTTTCCGAAGGAGTTTCAGCTCGCGGGCAATGCGTCGAATCGACCTCAGTGGGGCTCGAACCCCCTCTCAACAATGGCCACTGATATGAAAAACATCGAATTCAAACGTTTTACGGACCCTGACATCTTTGGGGCCATCAGGGTCAAGCATCTTGCGCAATTCTTTGATCAATTCAATGTCCTCACCAGGAATCTTCCGGTTCGAGGGATGCACGACGTTCCGGGTAGCGAGTCTTACTCCATTGCATGGATCAAACTGCTGTAATCGCCAGAGAAGTTGCCCCCCTCCCTGGTGGAAGCCCTCCTGGCCATAGAGGAGTTGGCCGCGCCGGACAACCGCCCTCACCTGGAAGCCAAGTTGGGCCAACTGCGCGTGGCCAACCCATGGCTTGACCCGGCAGAGTCGCCGGAGTGCCTGGCCCTCCAGCTCTGGCTCCTTTCCTCCTACAAGTTCATCGACGGCAAATTCACCGACGTAGTGGTCGAAGCGCAGCAGCCTTCGGGCTCACAATCACCTGGCGCTCCGAAGTCAGACGCCTCGGCAACCATGTGGAAAGCGAAGCGCACGAGTCTCCATCTAGTTCTGGATTGGAGAGGAGGGCCATTTTGCTCACGTTGCAGATTGATCATCAGCAGATCGATGCCCCTCTCCCCGCTCGTTCCTCTCGGGGAGAGGGAGAGCATTCGGTGCAAAAAAACGGAATTGTTTGCTTGCACTTAACTCTGATTTGCGCCAATGCTGGTTGAATTTTAGGTTCAGAGCGAAAACGGGAAGCGCTTAAAATAAGTTCCCAAACAAATGACGATTGCAATAAACTCGGATAAAGGGTCTTTATGAAGGTCATCGAGCCGCCGCCAAAGCAGGGACTTTACGACCCGCAGTACGAACACGACGCCTGCGGGGTAGGATTCCTGGTCAACATCAAAGGGAAAAAGTCCAACCTGATCATCCGCCAGGCCATCAACATCCTGGTGAATTTGAACCATCGGGGCGCGTGCGGTTGCGAAAAAAACACCGGCGATGGCGCCGGGATTCTCCTGCAGATGCCGCACAGTTTCCTGCGGGAAGTATGCCAGGATGTGAAGATTCCGCTTCCCCCGCCAGGCGATTACGGCGCGGGCATGTTTTTCCTCCCTTCCGACAAGGCCGAGCGGGCCGCTTGCGAAAAGTTGTTTGCGACGATTGTTAAGGAGGAGGGCCAAAAACTCCTCGGCTGGCGCACGGTTCCCACGGATAATTCTTCACTCGGAGAAACGGCCCGCGCCTCTGAGCCGGTGGTCCGGCAGGTGTTTATCGGACGCAATTCTAAAATAACCGATGACATGGCGTTCGAGCGGAAACTCTACGTCATTCGCAAACGCGCGGAGAAAGCCATCCGCTATTCGGGAATGAAAGGCGGTCACCGCTTTTATGTCTCCAGCCTCTCCTACAAAACCATGGTCTATAAGGGGATGTTGATGCCCGAACAGGTAGATCAGTTTTATCCGGACCTCCTCAACCCGGCCATGGAAAGCGCCCTGGCCCTGGTCCACTCCCGGTTCAGCACCAACACCTTTCCCAGTTGGGACCGCTCGCATCCCTACCGCTACATGTCGCACAACGGCGAGATCAATACCTTGCGCGGCAATATTAATTGGATGCACGCCCGGCAAGCCATTTTTGAATCCGACCTTTTCGGCGATGACATCAAAAAGATTCTCCCCATCATCAACACCGATGGAAGCGACTCGTCCATGTTCGATAATTGCCTCGAGTTGCTCGTCTTGAGCGGGCGTTCCCTGCCTCACGCGGTAATGATGATGATCCCCGAGCCGTGGGCCAATCACGAGAGCATGAGTGACGAGAAAAAGGCCTTCTATGAGTACCATAGCTGCCTGATGGAGCCTTGGGACGGACCGGCCTCCATCGCCTTCACGGATGGCAAAAAAATCGGCGCCGTGTTGGACCGAAACGGTTTGCGCCCCTCCCGCTATTACGTCACCAAAGATGACATGGTCATCATGGCCTCGGAAGTCGGGGTGCTCGAAGTTCCGCCCGAGCGGGTTTTGCAAAAAGGCCGGTTGCAACCGGGCCGGATGTTTTTAATCGACACGGAAGAGGGGCGGATCGTGGCCGATGACGAGCTCAAGAGAAAGATCTCAATCGAGCAACCTTATCGTCAGTGGCTCCAGGAGCACATGGTGGAGTTAGGGCATCTCCCGGAACCTCCCCATCTTCCGGAGCCAAGCCATGAAACCGTTTTGCAGCGTCAGCAGGCCTTTGGTTATACCTTTGAAGATCTGCGCATCATCATGGCCCCGATGGCCCGTGATGGAGTGGAGGCGGTTGGCTCGATGGGCACGGACACACCTTTGGCCGTTCTTTCGGATAAGCCCCAGCCACTTTATAATTATTTCAAACAACTTTTCGCCCAGGTCACTAATCCGCCCATTGATTGCATCCGCGAGGAACTCGTCACCTCCGCCGAAACGACTATTGGCAGCGAACGCAACCTGCTCAAGCCCGAACCGCAGAGCTGCCGCTTGATCGAACTCAAGACCCCAATCCTGACCAACGAGGAGTTCGCCAAGCTCAAGCACCTCAATCAGCCGGACTTCAAATCGATCACCCTGCCGATCCTCTATAAAGTGGATGCCGGGGCCGCCGGCCTGGAAAAAGCGATGGAGGAATTGTGCGCTAAAGCCAGTCACGCCATCGCCGACGGCATCAATATCCTGGTGTTATCGGATCGGGGCCTCACCGCCGAGGACGCGCCCATCCCAGCCCTCCTGGCCGTGGCCGGACTGCACCATCACCTCATTCGCCAGGGCACCCGCACGCGGGTCGGATTGGTCCTGGAATCCGGAGAACCCCGCGAGGTCCATCATTTCTCATTGCTCATCGCCTACGGGGCTGGCGCGATCAACCCTTACCTGGCCTTCGAGACCTTGGACGACATGATTCGGCAAGGCCTCCTCAAAGACATCAAGCACAAGGAAGCCTGCAAAAACTTCGTCAAAGCCGCCGTCAAAGGCGTCGTCAAAGTAACCTCCAAGATGGGGATCTCCACCATCCAGAGCTACCGCGGCGCGCAAATTTTCGAAGCCATCGGACTGCACCACTCCATCATCAATAAATACTTCACCTGGACCGCCTCGCGCGTGGAAGGTGTTAGCATGGACGTGCTCGCGCTCGAGGTGGAGATGCGTCACAAATTTGCCTTTCCGAATCGTTCCCTCAATAGCCATGCCCTGGCCGCAGGCGGCCAATATCAATGGCGGCAGGACGGCGAATATCACCTGTTTAATCCGCAGACCGTTCACAAACTCCAACAGGCTTGCCGCACCGCCAATTATAAGGTTTTCAAAGAGTATTCCTCGCTGGTTAACAACCAGACCGAGCAATGGTGCACGTTGCGCGGGCTGCTCGATTTTAAGCCCTCGACTCCCATTCCTATCGAGGAGGTTGAGCCGGCCGAAAATATTCTCATGCGGTTCAAATCCGGCGCCATGTCTTACGGTTCCATCAGCAAGGAAGCGCACGAGACTTTGGCCATTGCCATGAACCGCCTTGGCGGCAAGAGCAACACTGGCGAAGGCGGAGAGGATCCCGCTCGCTACGTGGCAGACGCCAATGGCGACTCGCGCAATAGCGCCATCAAGCAAGTCGCTTCCGGGCGCTTTGGCGTCACCAGCCTTTACCTAACGCAAGCCAAAGAGCTGCAAATCAAAATGGCCCAGGGCGCCAAACCCGGCGAAGGTGGCCAATTGCCAGGACTGAAAGTTGATCCCTGGATTGCCAAAGTGCGCCTCACCACGCCCGGCGTCGGATTGATCTCCCCTCCTCCGCACCATGACATTTATTCAATCGAGGATTTGGCTGAATTGATCCACGACCTCAAAAATGCCAATCATCATGCTCGCATTAGTGTGAAGCTCGTCGCCGAAGTCGGCGTGGGAACCATCGCGGCCGGCGTCGCCAAGGCCCATGCGGACGTGGTGCTCATCAGCGGTTTCGATGGCGGGACCGGCGCCTCTCCACAGACCAGCATCAAGCACGCCGGCATTCCCTGGGAACTCGGCCTGGCTGAAACGCACCAAACTCTCGTTCTCAACAACCTGCGCAGCCGCATCGCCGTTGAAACCGATGGCCAGCTTAAGACGGGGCGCGATGTCGTCGTGGCCGCTTTGCTCGGCGCGGAGGAATTTGGGTTTGCCACCGCTCCGCTGGTGGCGCTCGGTTGTATTATGATGCGCGTTTGCCATCTCAACACCTGCCCGGTTGGGGTGGCCACGCAAGACCAAAGGTTGCGCAAGAATTTCACCGGCGACCCCGCGCACGCCGTCAATTTCATGCGTTTCGTGGCGGAGGAAGTCCGGGAATTGATGGCCCAACTTGGCTTCCGCAAGTTGACCGATCTCATCGGCCGCACCGATCGGCTGGAGGTGAAAAAGGCCGTGGAACACTGGAAAGCGCGCGGACTGGACTTCAGCAAAATTCTTCATCAGCCGGAAGTCGCCCCCGGCGTAGGACGCTATTGTCAGATTCCGCAGGATCACGGCTTGGACAAAGCCCTCGATAACACCCTTCTGCTCAAACTCTGCGAACCTGCCCTCGAACGGCGCGAGCAGGTCCGCGCCACCTTCCCCATCCGCAACACTAACAGGGTTGTAGGCACCATTCTTGGCAGTGAAGTCACCCGCCGCCACGGCGCGGAGGCCCTCCCCGAGGATACCATCCAAATTCATTTCAAAGGCTCCGCTGGGCAGAGTTTCGGCGCTTTCATGCCGAAGGGCCTGACTTGGATTCTCGAAGGAGACGCCAATGATTACGTGGGCAAAGGTCTCTCCGGCGGCAAAGTGATCATCTATCCCCCCGAAGGATCTACCTTCGTGGCGGAGGAAAATATCATCATCGGCAACGTAGGCCTGTATGGCGCCACCAGCGGCGAGGCCTACATCCGCGGCATGGCTGGCGAGCGATTTTGCGTGCGCAACAGTGGAGTCAGCGCCGTGGTCGAAGGAGTCGGCGATCATGGTTGTGAATATATGACCGGCGGGCGCGTGGTGGTGCTTGGCTCGGCCGGGCGCAATTTTGCGGCTGGCATGTCAGGAGGCGTGGCCTATGTGTTGGATGAGGAAGGCGATTTCCATCGCCACTGCAATCAGCAAATGGTGGGATTGGAAAAGCTGGAAGACCGCTCCGAGATCGAAGAAATTCGCCAGATGATCCAACGTCACGCTCAACACACCAAAAGCCCGCGTGCCTGGAAAGTGCTGGCGCTTTGGGAAGAGATGGTTCCGAAGTTCGTCAAGGTCATGCCCAAGGATTACAAGCGCATGCTGAAGGCGATCCAGAGGGTTCAGCTAGCCGGCCTGAGCGGCGATGAAGCCATCAGGGCCGCCTTCGAGGAAAATGCCAAAGACGTCGCAAGAGTCGGCGGCGGTTAAGCAGAATACTTAAAGCAGGTTGGAGACCGTCGTAGAATCCTGAAAGGATTCCATCCATCAGCCCAGGGTTGCGACCAACGAGCTACCCTGGGTTAACCATCAAAACATAACTTCCACCCTGAAAGCGGTGGCAGAAACCGATTCCAACATGAGAAGGCTGGAATGATTACCAGCTATTTGCGCCTGCTCGGTCACATGACGCCCGAAGAATACAATATGCTGGAAACCCAAAACCTATTGCTTTCTATCGCCGGCCGGTTGCTTTTGAATGTCACCCCCGGCCCGGACACGCTTCACATGATCCCGGCTCCATGAACACATCCGACACCCTTCTCTTCGATCACAGGTTTCCTATCTGGTTCCGAGTCCCTGCGCTAGTGCAGTGTCTCAGAAATAACTGGTGTTATGTGGCGGACGCGCTAATTTCCCCGTATGCCGCGTCACGCATCACCTGTGAATCTGAGGGAAGCCGATCGCCAGGAACTTGAGCGCTGGGTTTCAGCGCACCGGACACCGCAGCAGGTTTCTCAGCGCTGCCAGATCGTCTTAGCCGTAACTATTCAATAGCGCAGGGGCTTTTTGGGCAGATCGGTGCAGCACGACGCCGCGCAACCAAATCTGCCGAGGCGCTCCGGCGGCCATCCAGCGACCATCTTCGGGTCTGCCGGGCCTAGCTCAGGGTGGTTTTC
>JBBRPK010000108.1:0-19869 GCA_038228235.1 Verrucomicrobiota bacterium | reverse complement strand
TTGGGGGTGTGTTGAGCCAGAGCCGTCAACGCCAGCAGCGAGGCGGCTGAGGCAGTCGTAATGATCTTGAATTTCCGTTTCATATTTCAATTCTGGTTTGCTTTTGTTTCAACTATCTGTTTTTCGACCTCAGAAAATAAGCTGAGCACGTATAGGGTGATATGGGGAGATTCCCGACCCTCCCGCAATTCAGTAACCTGGGGTGTTCTTGGGGCATTCGGGACACGGGGGAAGGACGCCCGTGGGTCAAGCGCGCCCTTCTGCTCACCCCCTAAATCTTGCCAACCGTTGGATCAAGATCCATGCCAGTCGCGTCGGGGATAATATTCGCATATACCGATCCCCGAAAGAATTCCAACCAAATATGTTTCGGAATTGGAAATCGAATTCGAAATTTAGGAAGCATCTACGCGACGACCGGTTTGGGTAAAATCTGACACTGCGACTCGCGCGGAGGGCCTAAATGGCCATCAAGGTGGTGGCGGGTAGCACGAAATTTGCCCCATGCGTAAGCAAGCTTTGCGATCACCCTCGGCCCAAGCGACAAGGCTTAACTGGAACACTGGGAATCGGCTCAGGGCACACCTCAGCAAGTGGCCCGTCCGCCGCACCAGCATATTCGATTCGTAGTGGACGAGCCATCGCCGTGCATTGGGGCCCCTTTGGTTGAGGAAAATCAATCTCCAATTCACGATTCACGGCCCGACCTATTTACCCATTTACGGTCTTGACTTCCGCCGGAATCGAACCGGCTCATTGTGCCTATCCTTCAAG
This sequence comes from Verrucomicrobiota bacterium, assembly GCA_038228235.1. Lineage (GTDB taxonomy): Bacteria > Verrucomicrobiota > Verrucomicrobiia > Limisphaerales > JBBRPK01 > JBBRPK01. The sequence continues at coordinate 19,095 of JBBRPK010000108.1, read as the reverse complement.
GCCAATCAAGTGACTCTGCTCTTCCCGTCCTAAAAAAAGGGCTGATTTGCTAATGGGAGCCACGGGCCCTACTTCAAGAGCAACCGATAGAATTCCATGCCTTTAGTGGGATCGAAGGGATAGGGGCTGACGGCATCGGGCACCGCTTGCCACTGGCCGGGAAGCCTGGGCGCGCGCTGCAGGATCGCGCCAGGTTTGTCCCACTCGACTGTGATCACCCTCGGGCCACCCAAATCCTCAAACTTGATGGCCAGGTCCGGCGTGCCAGTAGACGGGGCGATGGCGAAGTGAGCGGTCAGGGAATAGCCTGTAGCTCCTTCTTTGTCGGTGGCGACCGCATAGGCCAGGTAGTGCCCTGGAGCCAGGCCTTTGGCCAGCGCGGTATAGGGCGACGGGGCGGTGCGGTCCACTCCGACCGGGATCGGCGGCGAGTCAAAGCGCGAGTGTTGCCGGACATAAAATGCCACTTGCTGAATACTGCCATCCGGGTCCGAGGCATTCGCCGCCAGCATGACGGAACTGCCGGCCGGAAAAGTTTGGCCGGATGGGGCAAAGATGTCCACCACAGGCACGAGGTTGGAGACAATGGTAAAAACCGATTCCATGCGTGTCAGATGGCCAAATTGGTCCTCTGCCTCCACCGAAACTCGATGCGCACCCAAACGTGGCGCCGTGAAGACGGCTGCGAAAGGCCCAGTGGTCAAGCTCGCCAGCAGGTTGCCATCGGTAAAGATTCGCACTTCAAAGAGGTCACCATCGGGATCAAATACGTCCGCGAGGATAGGGACATCAGACCCAACTCGAAACAGATCACCGTTCTCCGGCGTGTCGATCACGACCGCGGGCGGCTGGTAAGGGGCGCTGGGGACGTTGCCAGCCAACTCCGTATCAAACGTAAGGTCCACGAGGTTGCTGCTGGTGCTGGTTTTGGCTGGATGAACTTCGGCGGCCAGGATGTTCGGGCCGGTCTGCAGGAGCGTGAGGTAATTGCTCACATCGACCGACCGGCAGGCACGCGCGGCGGCTCCACTCATATTAGCCAAGGCGGGCGTGGACGGTGTAATCGGCCCGCGCGGCATATTGCCGCGGGCGATTTCCTGTCCGTTGAGATAGACCACGAAGCCGTCGTCCTGAATCAGGTTGAGGGCGAGATTATGGTAAAACGAGGGATCGGGCACCTCGAAAGTTTTGCGAAAATAAGCGGTGGGCGGCTCTCCGGCAGCGTTGCCACGCAATCCGGTGGCAACATCGGTGCGCCCATAACCAAACGGGGCACTGCCGGTCTGCCAGCTCTGATCATCAAAAGTGGCCGAAGTCCAGTTGGGGGGCGGGGTTTGCCCGCCATCGAGGTACTTCCAATCCGAGCCTTTGCCGACGAGCTTGAGCAGGTTGAAGTCAAAATCATAGCGCTGGCCGCCGACGGGATCCTGGGCCCCGGCAGGGCCCTGATCATCGTATTGAAGTATGTCGAGGTGATAGATGTTGCCAAAGGGTTCGGCGTAGCCGGCATTCAATTCCAGCGCCACATCCATGTGGCCGGCTTCGCGCGCCCGCATCGGGAGCCCCGCCAGCGTAGCGCCGGAATTGAAAACGAGCAGTTCGTTGGGCGCGACTTGCTGGATGCCCGTCCCCTGGCGGCCACCTTGCACCCAGGCATTGTAGAGATTGGCCTCCAAACGCAGCCGAATATGGCCATACTGGAAAAATGAGGTGCCGAATGGCCCAAGCGCCTCGTCGAAGTGGAGAGTGACCTGCGCGGGCGTGTCGCGCAAGTTGCGAATCAGTTCGCCGGCCGCGCCAATGCGGCCCGGTGAAAGGATGAAGAACGGGCCAACGTTGCAATCGCTCAAAGTGACGTTGCGCCAGGCGATGTTATTGTGGTTTTTCACGTTCTGCCAAAGGGTGGGGCCTTCGGCCGGTAGCGAGGTGATCGGCTCAATGCGCGCCAGCAGGCACAGATGCTGTGGGTCGAGGAACCCGCCGCATTCCACGGAGGGCGGCGGATAGAATGGAATTTCGATGATGCAACACTCGTTGGACGCAAGCACGGGAATTTTCAGCAACACATCCTCGTAAATGGGCGGATAGACGATGGAATGGTGAGTAGGAGATTTGTGGATGACGTAACCGTTAGGATCACCCGGGATTTGGTTTAGCCAGGGGCTGAAACCACTGGTGCCGTCCCACGGCATCATGTCCGAGGTGATGCCAGCGTTCCCCTGGCTGGCGTCATAGGCAATAGACGGCGACCAGCGAGCGACGCTGGCGCTGTTGAGGCGCTGCCACAGGGCCCAGATCCGGTCGCAATTGGCATGAAGCATGAAAAAGATCGAGTCGCGCGCGGCGCTTTGCGTGCACATGGTGCCGTTGATATAGCAATGCGCGCTGTTGTGTGAGGGACCCTCCACGTTTCCCCACAATGTCGCGAAGCTGCCGCTGGGCATCGTTGTCCCCGCCTGATAGCCTGGAAGCAGGCCGAAAGAGGATGGTGCGCCGGCGGCCTTGGCGCGGCTGATCCCAAAAGGGGTGAAGGTCCCGCCCACAACTCCGCTTGAGGCGCCCATGAAGCCGCCACCGCCAGTAATCGTCGGGTTGGGATCAGTGGTCCAATCCCAATAGAGAAGCGTCAAGGCCGGCTTGACCTCGCGCAGCAGCGCCTCATAACGGTTCACGAATTCCCGGTGCCAGGGCAGGAAACGGAGGCTGTTGTGGATTCCTGAGAAAAAGAGGGGTGAGTGAACATTGTTCTGTTTCTGAAAATAAGTCTGGCCATCGGGAAATTGAAACGTGGCCGTGTTAATGTTCGTAATTGCCTCCACATAATCGGACATTTCGGACGGCGAGGCGGTGGCGCCATTCTTCCGCGGCTTGGTTACTTCGTAACCGTAGAGCCGAGGCGCGCCGCCGCAAGGATTGGCCAGATGGTCGTTCCAGTCCCCGGCCCAGTTCAGTCCCGTGGACGCTTTGGCCCAATAAACGTGCAAGGTCTCGGTGCCGCTGGAGGCTGTCGAGCCACGGTTGCGCACGCGCACATAGATGTAATTGGGAGAACCGGTTTTCGGATCACGGTAACACGGCCCTTCGTGGGGCAATGGTATCCAGGCGGGGCTGTTGCACGGAAAGGGCTGCGGATCGTAGTTGGGGTCGGCCAGACGACGGATCCAGATGTCGTCACTCAGGTAAAGAAGCGGTGATTGAATGTTCGGCTCGTTGCCCACGTCGTTGATGTCGTCGCGAATCCAGAGATCTGGTTGCGCGGACACAGTGGCCTCGCCGAGAAACAGGAAACCACCCAGGACCATGCACGATTGGAGGAGTGTCGTTTTCATACAAGTTGCGGAACCAGTTTCATCAAAGGCTTAACTAGCAGCGAAGTCAAGCATTTTCGGTGAATCTTTTCCGACGAGAGCACGGCCATTGACAAAGTGTTGCGACGACGCGGAACAGCCGGGACCTCAACTCCATAGGAGTGAAATGTCCGTAATGAACCACCCACAAATCTCCTCAAGCCCTGTGGACAACCCCGGAGCCCAACTCCGTTGGAGTGAAATGTCTATAGTAAACCAACCACAAATTGTCCCAAGCCCCGTAGGCTCGAAATGTTCCGCGATGAGATTCGCCCATTGGCCCCGGAATTCAGTGCGGACCCGATTGATGATGTGGTCACCAAACAGGGACGGTTGTTTTGGCACCTCAGAAGGACATGCTCTGACCACACTAAATCTGCACTTATTCATCCCTGACACAATCCCTGACCCTTCATGGCACAATAGTAAGTAATTGGTGGGGAGAAGCACGGGATTTTGCCCTTTGGGATTGGAAGCTTAGCCGGCTGAGGGCAGGAAGCAACGCTTCCGAATGCGCCGCCTGTAGGTTCGGGGCAGTGGATTGGTTCGGAGTCCCAGGGCGTGAAACTGCATCCTCGAAGCAAGTCCCCTTTCCGACAATCCGTTTATTGCTGATCCATTTCCTCCTCGATGAATTCTGCGAAAGAGCTGTAGAGAGTAAGTTCCTTGGGGTTAGTCTTGGGCCCTTTGTAGCGGTTTGGCTTTCCCCCCCAGTCTAACCCTTGCGTGCAATCAGTCATGATCTGGCCAACGCGGCAGGCAGGAGACTGCGGGAAGTCCCGATAATTATTGTTGCTTCTCATGATCGGCTCATTTCGATCATTCGCGACAATGATCTCCACGGGGTTCGTCTTCCCTTTCAGGAGGAAAGCAAGCCCGCCTTTCAGGTAATAATGGATCGAGAGGCCGACGAAGGAAATCTTGTTGGCGGCTTGGACCTCCTTACGAGCTCGGGACCAGATCTCCTGAAACAAACTATACATATCAATTCCACCCCACCCAGCGCCTTCATGAAAAAAGGACTCCTTCTTGGGAATAAACTCGCCCTTTTCATCCATGATCTCCCACGGAAACACCGCTGGTACCGGGGAATCTCGAATGCTGAGCTCAGAGAGCTTCTCGAAACGCTCTCTGGCCGGCAGTTCGAACAAATCCTTCTCAGTTAGCACCGGATAACCCTGGCCCATCTGATATCCGCAGGGAAAAATGATGGAGCCATGCAGTTTCAGGAGACAGAACCCGTCTCGCTGAACCCATTGTCGCTTCCCAGGCGAAAAAAAGCCGCTGCTCAATGCATTCAACGCCTCCTCCTCTCCAGCGAGCGGACGATCCCCTCCGCGCACACGCCTCCGCCTAACACGAGCGCGGCGGAGCAAAAAGTCGAGATAAGGATCGTAATTATACGTCAGGAGGGCGATATCCTCGCGTAACTCACATGAGTCGTTTTTGAACAATCTTTGGATAAATGGATAATACTCAGATTCCTCAAAATGGTCCTCCGGATTGTGAAGGCAAAGCGCGAACCGCATTACCTTCTCGAGGTCCTCAAGCGTGTTGTTATTATCCCGCCGGCCCGCCAACCTGCAGAACTCATCAACGCTTCCGAAACCGCCGTTTCGAAAAAGCTCTAATGCGACAGCGTTCTTGCCCCTCGCTGCAGCTAGGTGCTTTCCATCGATGCCGCCGCCCTTCTCTCCATGCAGCGCTATGGACATTGCGTCATTGCGATGCCTATCGGAGCACATCAAAAGACGGAGGCCATTAGCACTCGGGTATCCTGACCTCATCGAAGCTCCTGCTCCCAGAAAGATTACGTGCTTATTGCTCATCACGGTATTGATCGAGTTGGCGAGGTTTGGCTCATCTTGTCGTGGGGCTTGTTAATTGTCGAAATTTCTCCGTCAAGCTGTGGCTTGGTACAGATACTTCTGAAATCCGGCGAATACTTTCCCGATTTCTTCGGGCCTGCCCAAGTCCGCCACGGCGTCGGCGAGGGAGTTTTGGTATTTCAAGCGGAGGAGTGGGGTGAGTTTTTCCTGATCGAGTTCTTCGACGCCCACACTCACGTAGTGCGAGAGGACGAAGTCGAGGAAGACCTGCTGTTTGGCGGGAAAACGGGTGTTGATATAAACCTTCGCATTCGCCGCGCGAACCTCGCGGGTTTCTGGCGGCATGGCGTAGGCCACATGGGCCAGCACGTCGAAGAGATCGCTCTCCTCGGCATCGATGATCTTCTGCATCTCGGCCAGTTGGTCCCGGCCAAATCCCTTTTCGGCCAGGCCTTGTAATAATTTCCTCCGCGTGTCAGGCGCGCTCCAGAGGGCGCGGAGTTCGGCTTCGTCCTTGAAAAACTCCGGCAGCTTGCCAAAGAGCAACTCCATGAACTGTTGCGCGGACATGGGCGTGCCGTCCGGATGCCAAAAGGTCGTCATCATCATGTGTTGGATGGTCCGAGCCTTGCCGTCGGCCAGCGTGACCTTGATCTTTTGGCGACGCGGTCCCGGTTCAGTGCCCGGCCGCGGCGGAACGGGCTGGCCCGGTGACGGCGAAACGGGCGGCAATGATCGCGGTTCCGGCTCAATAGGCTCGCCATCCCACTCAGGATCGCTGAAGTGGACGTGCGCCTTCACGAAATCGTAGATCGTGAAATAATCCTTCCCATCATAGAGCCGGGTGCCCCGCCCGATGATTTGTTTGAATTCGATCATCGACTTGATGGGCCGCATGAGCACGATGTTCCGAATATTCCGGGCATCCACGCCCGTGGAAAGCTTTTGCGATGTAGTGAGGATGGTCGGGATGGTTTTCTCGTTGTCCTGGAAGTCGCGCAGGTGCTGCTCACCCAATTCGCCATCATTGGCCGTGACCCGTTGGCAATAGTTGGGGTCTCTGCTCGCCGTCAATTGGTTGATGAGGTCGCGCACCAGCAAGGCGTGCGCTTGATTGGCGCAGAACACCAGTGTCTTTTCCTTCTGATTGATCTCATTGAGGAGAATCTCAACCCGCTTTTTCTCCCGCTCCCTGATCTCGATGATTTTGTTGAAATCCGATTCATCGTAGATTTTACCGGCCTCGACCTCGCCCTCCACCAGGGTGTCATCCGGCGTGTAAACGTAATAATCCAGGGTGGTCTGGATCTGTTTCACCTTGAACGGCGTCAGGAACCCGTCGTTGATGCCCTCCTTGAGCGAGTAGATGAACACCGGATCGCCGAAGTAACGGTAGGTGTCGGCGTTCTCCTGGCGCTTGGGCGTGGCCGTGAGGCCCAGTTGCACGGCGGGCGAGAAATACTCCAGGATGCCGCGCCAGTTGCCTTCGTCGTTCGCGCCCCCCCGATGGCACTCATCAATGATGATGAAATCGAAGAAATCCGGCGGATATTCTCCGAAATTCTGGGTTGGTTTTCCATCCTTCAGGGGCCCGGTCATGAAGGTCTGAAAGATGGTGAAAAAAAGGCTGCCATTCTTGGGCACCTTGCCTTTCTTGCGGATGTCCTCCGGGGAGATGCGCACCAGGGCGTCTTCGGGGAAAGCGGAGAAGGCGTTGTAAGCCTGATTCGCCAGGATGTTGCGGTCCGCCAGGAACAGAATGCGCGGTCGGCGAGATGGCTCCCGGCCCAAATTCCAGCGCGAGTGGAATAACTTCCAGGCAATTTGAAAGGCGATGAAGGTCTTGCCGGTGCCGGTGGCCAGCGTGAGCAGGATGCGCATGAGGCCATTGGCAATGGCGTTCAGCACACGCTCCGTGGAAATGTCCTGATAATACCTGCCCGGATGTGAACCGCCTTTGTCCTCATACGGTACAGTGGCGACGCGGTCACGCCAGGCGTTCTGCTGAGAAAAAGTCAGGTTCCACAGTTCTTCCGGCGTAGGATAGCGGGAAATCGCGCCCTCCCGGCCCGTCTGCATATCGATCCCGTAGATGCCCTGGCCATTGCTGGCATAGGCGTGACGGACGGTTAATTTACCAGCGTAGTTCTTTGCCTGGCCAACGCCCTCGGTCAATTCCTCATGCTCCGCCTTCGCCTCCAGGACGGCCAGCTTAGTGTTGCGATACTCCAGCACGTAATCTGCGCAGAGCGGTTTGCCCCGCCGGCCGTGACCTTCGATGCGGCCCGGTGCGATAATATATTCGCGTCGGACACGGCTTCCCTCGACCACGCCCCAGCCTGCTGCCTTCAATGCAGGATCAATATGTTCGGCTCTGGTCTCCGCTTCGTTCATGGTTTCTTCTTCCTGGGCTTCCTTGGCTTGGGCAATTGCTGAATCTGTTTTGCCGCCTGCTCAAAGGCGGCATCCACCGGACGCGGGTCTGCGGCGGTCAGCGCCTGATATTCGTCGTATTCCTGTTCAGCCTTGGCCTGGGCCATCTCGTGGGAGATGCGGCCGGCGTGGGTAAGGATGTCGCGCTCGTTGAGCGTGAGGAACGCGTCCAGCTTGGTGACCCAATCCGCCATGTGCATCGGCACGCGACGCATCGCTTGGCCCTCGGCAAAAATGAGGTATTGCTCGACGAGGTTGTTGAGCGCGGCCAGTTCCGGCTCCGTGAGATAGTTTTTGGCGATGCCGACATCCTGTTTGCGAATCACCGCGCCGCGCCAGTTAGTCAGCCCCATCCGGGGTTTGGAGGCGTCCACCCGGTGATGAATGATCTCGGCGGCGGTCTGGCCCGTGATCGCCCAGTGAACCTTGTTCTGAACCGTTTTGAAGAACCGGAGGCTGATCTCCTGTGTCGGGTCGTAGTCAATGCTCGTGGCATAGATATCCGTGATCTTCTGGTAAAACCTCCGCTCGGAGGTGCGGATGTCCTGAATCCGCCGCGTCAGCTCCTCGAAATAATCGAATGGCTGGTCGGGGTTCTTAAGCCGCTCGTCGTCGAGGACGAAACCCTTGACAATGTATTCCCGCAGCCGCTGGGTGGCCCAGATGCGGAATTGCGTGCCGCGATGCGATTTCACGCGATAGCCCACCGAGATGATTACATCAAGATTGTAGAATTCCACCTGCCGCTGTACCGCGCGCTTGCCCTCCTGTTGAACGGTCAAGGATTCCTTGACGGTTGCGCCTCGCTCCAATTCACCCTCGGAAAAGACGTTCTGGATATGCAGGCTGACGTTTTGCTTGGTGGTCTGGAACAGCTCCCCCATCTGGGCCTGGGTGAGCCACACGGTTTCTACCTCAAACCGAACGTCAATCTTCAGTTTTCCGTCCTCCGTTTGGTAAACCAGGAACTGGCCGCCCGGAGGTGGTGGGGATGCTGGTTCGTCGCTCATGGGATGTTCATGCGTCAAGCTTCAGCCGGGGAAGCCGCCGTTGCAATTCACGAAACACTTTCGGCGGCAGCTCCGATACCCCAACGGGGTAAAGGCATTCAGCCCAAGGTTGCCGAGTCCGCGAGGCTACCTTGGGTGACGCATCATGAAACCCATCAACCCCAACGGGGTTGCAGCCACCGACGCGCACGGAAACGATGCAACCGCGTTGGGGTTGGGGTAATCGGGGAAAGTTACCCAGGCGGAAACCGCAGCAACAGGTACACTCCGTCGTTTCGCGAACAGCGCGGGGGGCGCAACCCCGAGCTGAGGGATGCAATCCCGTAGGGATTGGGAAAAGCGGATTCATCACATGGACAATGGATAATGGACACCGTCGGCGTTCTTCGTTCTCAAGCGTGCATTTTCCATTTTCATTTCTCCTTTGCCGTTTTGATGATGCTGGTCAGCAGTTTGAGCAGCTCCGTGTTGTCGTTCAAAATGGACTCGCTTTCCTTGGCGATGAGGAAATCCGTTTCGCGGAGCAAGGCGATCCAGTATTCTGTTTCATTCGCTTCCTTCAGCGCAATGGCCATCTTGTGGATGAAATCCGGCTTGCTCTCCGCCTGTTCCGCCTCACGCACCAATGCGCCAATCGCCGTTCCAGACCGGAGCAATTGTTTGGAGAGCACAAACTCCTTCTTTTCGCCGCAAAGGTGCTTGTAAAGCCGCACTACCCGCACAGCAAACGCAAACGACTTCACTTGAAGTGGCCCGTCTTTCATTATCCATTATCCATTATCAACTCTCCATTGAACGCACGGTGCAACAGCGATTTTTTCAACGCCTCCAGCGCGGTGAGCTTTTGCTGGTAAAGCCTTTGGAGCCGCTGGGTTTCGGCTGAGAGCCTGTCGAGCCTCGCAACTACTGTGCGTTGTGAAGAAAGGGTTATCTTCGGGGCCTTTAAAGTGCGAAGTATCTTCAGCGAAACGGTTCGTTGCGCGGCTCCGGTTGCTCCGCCGTCGGCTTGCTTGAACAATTGCGGGGACAATAGTAAATAGTAAAGCCACGCGCTGATGATGTGTGGTTTTGGGCGTATCAATCCAATGTGCCGTTGGAAGCAAAATTCGGCATCGTAATCCACTATGACCGGAATGCCGAAGGAACCAGTGACCGTGTAAAGCACGTCGCCTCTCCTAGGTTTGCGGTGGGGCTTAAGTGCGTCAAAGTATGCCCGAGGAACCATGAAAGTGTCAGCGAAGTCTATCCTGCGAGTTGCTTTTATGATATTTCCGATTGTGATGAATGGCACACCTGTTTCGGATTTTGGCGGAGGCAGATGGTCGCCGTCAGTAATTTCAGTTGCCAAGTCGGAGAGAGTCACGAGGTCACAGGTTTTCCATGCCTCAGCGAAAACATAATGGAGGTGGCTTTCAAACAGAGCCCGGGCGTTTTGGAGGTTCTTCTGGGCGTTGGCTTTCGCGGTGGCGAGGCCGTCAAACGCTTCGTCGAGGATGCCGACGATGCGCTGCTGTTCGGGGACGGGGGGAAGGACGACCGGAAACTCTGTGATGTCCCGCTGATACAAATGCGGTGTGGTGGCACCATTAAGCCGCGAATTGACGATCTCTTGGAAATATGGACTAGAAAGACAGCGATATAGGAATTTGGGAAGAATAGACTTCCCGCTTCGGATGAGCAGAAGGGATGAGTTGATTGTAGTCCTATCTGGGAGTTTACCGACGATGCCGAGTTTCCCAATACCAGCTCCGTCCTTGCAAATAAGAACGTCATCCTTCTGAACCATTATCTCAGGACTCTCGACATAACGTTCTTCACTGATATGAAACGCATCTCGAAAGTCCACGTAGTCGCCATAATTTAGCGAGTGGACTGAAAGGAAAAGAGGCCCCCTCTTCGTGTATTCCTTTGCGGTCAATCCACGCCAGCCGATCCTGCCCTTCAATTCGGCGAGTTCGCCAAGCTGCTTTCTCTGCCATCCCGGCTTCATATCAGCGCCCTGATCTTCCCCAGCCCCTGCGGACTCTCCGCCTCGAACGCGGCGTTAGCCGCAATCCGGAGGGGCAAAGCCCCGGCCTTATCCCAGCCCAGGGCAACGCCCTGGGATAAAGGTCCCGTGAGACATAAGGGCTGAAAGCCCGCCCCAAACCCACGCCTGTTAGATCGGGCTTTCAGCCCTTGACATCGTGGTGTGCCACATTCCCAGGGCGTTGCCCTGGGCTGCATTGATGCCGTGCCGTTGGCGCTCCGGATGCTGGGCGGTTGGGGCTTCATACCAGCGCCCTGATCCTCCCCAACACTTCCGCACTTTCCGCATCCAACGCCGCAATTTCCTCCATAATCTTCTTCGGGCTGCGATGCGTCACTTCCTCGCCGCCGTTCGGGTTCTTGACCGAGAGTTCGAAGGTCATTTGGTCAATGCTCTTGGCGTCCACGCTCCAGCTTTTGGGCGAGTCCGCAAATGTTTTTTGCAGTTTCACGAACTCGGCCAGGTCCTCATCGTTCAGCGGATTGGTCTTGCCCAGGTTGCGGCCAGGGTCGAGTTGGTAGAACCAGATTTTGCGGGTCGGCGCGCCTTTCTCGAAGAAGAGCACCACGGTTTTCACACCCGCGCCCTGGAACGTGCCGCCGGGACAATCAAGCACGGTGTGCAGATTGCAGCTTTCCAGCAGGAGCTTGCGCAAGCTCACAGAGGCGTTGTCGGTGTTGGAAAGAAAGGTGTTCTTTATGACGATGCCCGCCCGTCCTCCGGCCTTGAGAATCTTGATGAAATGTTGCAGGAAAAGATACGCGGTTTCCCCGGTGCGGATCGGGAAGTTCTGCTGAACCTCCGGGCGTTCCTTGCCGCCAAAGGGAGGATTGGCCATGACCACGTCGAAGCGGTCCTTTTCCTGGATGTCGGCGAGGTTTTCGGAAAGCGTGTTCGTATGGATGATGTTCGGCGCTTCGATGCCGTGCAGGATCATGTTCATGATCGCGATGACATACGCCAGCGACTTCTTCTCCTTGCCGTAGAAAGTGCGCTCCTGGAGGATTCGGTCCTGCGCGGTAGTGCGCTTGGGGTTGGTTTGCTTCAGACACTCGAACGATTCGCACAAGAAACCCGCCGAGCCGACCGCGCTGTCCGCGATCTTTTCCCCGAGCTTCGGTTTGGTCACCTGGACGATGGCCCGAATGAGCGGACGCGGGGTGTAATACTCGCCGCCATTGCGCCCGGCGTTGCCCATATTCTTGATCTTGGCTTCGTAGAGATGGGAGAGCTCGTGCTTCTCCGCCTGCGAGCCGAAGCGGAGTTCGTCAATATGGTCAATGATCTCGCGCAGGTTGTAGCCGCTCTGGATCTTGTTTTTGATCTCGCCGAATATTTCCCCGATTTTGTACTCGATGGTGTTCGTCCCGGTGGCCTTCTGCTTGAACCCGTGCAGATAGGGGAAAAGCTTCAGGTTAACGAAATCACGGAGGTCATCGCCGGACAACGCCTTGTTATGATCGAGCTTCCCATCCTTGCCCTTCGGTGCCGCCCATGCCTCCCAGCGGTAAGGCCGGTCGAGGATGAACCCGAATTTCTTTCCGTCCAGTTGCGCCTCCATCGCCTTTTCATTCTCCAACGCATCGAGATATTTCAGGAAAAGAAGCCACGACGTCTGCTCCGTATAATCGAGTTCCGTCGTGCACCCCGCCTCCTTCCTCAGCGCATCATCAATATTTCTAAAAGCTTGCTCAAACATGAGTTGAATATTCGATTGTCAAAAATCGTGAGTCCCTTCCCTTGCTTCCCAAGCAGGTAGATGCGCAGTTTTATCGCCCCTTTGCCCCAAAGTAGCAAACACCATCTTGGAAGCCGGGGGAAGGAGCTTAGCGGCCACGAGCAAAATCTAATTTGCTAATGGGCGGGCCCGCATTTGTGTGTGCCGAGGTGTCGGTTTCCAAAACCAGGATTCTTTTACGGCCTGCGCAGGCGGAAGAACTGCCGGCTATTCGTGGTTGAGATGGTCACGGATTTGTTGCTGCCGTCATGGGTGACGTTTGCGGAATTGGTGACCCACCTTGCGGAGGCGGCCAGCGTGTCAGCCTGTTCCAACGCGAAACCGGGCGTGACGGCCGATGGCCAGTAAACAATCGCCGTGAGCGCCTGAGCGAAACACCGAAAGCGTGGGAGGAGCCGGTATGTGAGCACGAGCGATGTATGCCGAAACCTTATCACCCGCTGTCGTGAAAGTGCCACCCGCATACAAGTCGCTGCCGGAAACCGCCAACACGCTACCCTGCCACCCAATCCCAGAACCTAGCGCTGTCCAAGCACTTCCGTTCCATCTGGCGATGTTGTTGGCGGGGCTGCCGCCGGCCATTGTGAAATTGCCTGCTACGTATAAATCGCTGCCCGACACTGCTAAAGCGTTCACATAGGCGTTAGGGACGCCTGCCACCCCTGAACCCAGCCCCCTCCAATTGGTCCCGTTCCATTTGGCAATGTAGTTGGCCGAGTTACCGTCCGCCGTCGTGAAATATCCTCCCGCGTATACGTCGCCGCCTAACACCGCAAGCGCAGTCACACTGCCCGGATACTGGCCATCTCTCATGCCCGAGCCAAGTGCTGTCCAATTAGTCCCGTTCCATTTGGCGATGCCATTGGCGGCGATTCCGCCTGCCATCGTGAACCCTCCCCCCACATAGAGATCATTGCCTGATACCGCTAGGGCAGAGACAGTGTTGTCCATCCCCGAACCCAGCGCCGTCCAACTGTTCCCGTCCCATTTGGCAATGTGATAGGCCGCGTTGCCGCCCGCCGTGCCGAACGCGCCTCCGGCATAGACATCACCCCCCGACACGACCAACGCACTTACCCAGTAGCTCATCCCCGAACCGAGCGCTGTCCAACTGCTCCCGTTCCATTTTGCGATGTAATCGCCCGCACTCCCCGTAAAATATCCCGCCGCGTAGAGGTTGGTGCCTGAAACTGCTAAGGCATTTACCCAGCCGGTCAACCCCGAACCCAGCACCGTCCAACCGGTCCCGCTCCATTTGGCAATGTAATGGGCGGCGCTGCCGCCCGCTGTCGTGAACGCGCCTCCGGCATAAACATCACTGCCCGACACCGCCACTGCATTCACAGAGCCGTTCATCCCCGCACCCAAGGCGGCCCAGGTGCTGCCGTTCCATTTGGCTATGTAATTGGCCCCGATCCCGCCCGCTTCGCTGAACACGCCCCCTGCGTACACGTCACTGCCCAAGACCGCCAGCGCAGACACCGGGGCATGCATCCCCGAACCCAGCGCCGTCCAACTGCTCCCGTTCCATTTGGCTATGTAATTGGCATTGGGGTCGGACATCACGCTAAAATAGCCGCCCGCGTAGAGATCATTGCCCGACACCACCAGCGCAGAAACAGAAGCGTAAGCGTCCATGCCATAACTCATCCCCGAACCGAGCGCCGACCAACCGCTCCCATCCCATTTGGCGATGTAATTGGCCGGGCTCCCGCCCGCTTTGGTGAATCCGCCTCCCGCATACAGCTCGGGGCCCGACACCGTCAGCGCATATACAGAGTTGTTCATCCCCGAACCCAGTGCCGTCCAACTGCTCCCGTTCCATTTAGCAATGTTGGTGGCGGCGATTCCGCCCGCCGTCATGAAATACCCCCCCGCATAGAGGTCGGTGCCGGACACCGCCAAGGCACTTACCGAGCCGTTGATCCCCGAACTCAGAGTCGTCCAACTGTTCCCGTTCCATCTGGCAATGTTGCTCGCGGCGATTCCGCCCGCTGTCGTGAAATCACCTCCGAGATAAAGGTTGCTGCCTGACACCGCCAGCGCGGCCACGGTGCCGTTCATGCCAGGACCGAGCGCCGTCCAACTGTTCCCGTTCCATTTCGCAATATAATTTCCCGCCGTCCCGCCCGCCATGGTGAAACTACCCCCGGCATACAAATCAACGCCCGAAACGGCTAATGCATAAACCCGTCCATTCATCCCCGAACCCAGCGCCGTCCAACTGCTCCCGTTCCATTTGGCGATGTTCGTAGCAAACACATTTCCGACGATCGTGAAGTCGCCGCCGATGTAAAGATTTCCCGACCCATCCGCCGCCACCGCGGTAACGGAGCCATTGGCGCCGGGAAGGCCGCCCATGCTGACCCAGTTGGTATCGCTGAAGGTCGGCTGTGCTGCCTTCAGACTGAAGGACGAGCCTATTCCTAGCGCCATGCCGCAAAACATCCCGGCGTGAAACAGGGTGAGTTTGGTTTTCAATGATAGTAAACGGGTTTTTGGCCGTCCGGATGTGATAGCCGAGTCTGCCCGGGTCCCGCCGGAACGTCAAGCACCGACTTGGGACCTCGTCGCCTGTGTCGTCCCCTGATCCGCCGCCGGAAGGGTTTTCGTACGCCGGCTGGCGTGGTTGCTTTCGGTGATGAATCACAACGACTTATTTCTGTCGGCGCCTCCTCGTCAAGAGGCCCTTCTTCGTGGCGGCCTTGCGGAAACCGCTCCCTTCGGGGGATCGAGGAAGGTGTCTGTGCGCGCAATGATCTTGCTTCTGCTTGCAACTGCAGCACTTTGATCAAACGGTCTTGAAATAGACCCGAGAGAGTCTGAGACTAATGAAATCTAAACTTCTTAAAGCTAGGACCAAACGGGTCTTGACCAGAAATAGTCTGTTTGTAGCGTTTTGTGCGTTGCTCGGCAGCATGCCTCTTCGTGCAGCAACACTTTACGTTTGGCAGGATAGTCCCAGCTCCTCTCCGCCGTACATCGACTGGGCCTCGGCCGCCACGAACATCCAGGACGCAGTGGATGCATCGGTGTCAGGCGACACCGTCCTTGTCACCAATGGAATCTATGCCGCGGGCGGAACGGCGGTGGCTGGTACGATGAGCAACCGACTCGCTGTGACTAAACCCGTGACTGTTGAGAGCGTGAACGGTCCTGGGCTGACTTGGATAGTTGGCGCGGCGGGGGGCGGAAGCTGGACCGGGGATGGAGCCATCCGTTGTGCATACGTCGGGTCTAACGCGGTGCTCAGCGGATTCACTCTCACGAACGGGCATACCCGCTCAGAGGGCGGCTACCTCGAACAACAAAGCGGTGGCGGGGCGGCGTGTGAAAGAAGCGGCGTGCTCACAAATTGCATTTTGACCGGCAATTCGGCTACTTATTCCGGAGGGGGCGTGTATTCCGGCACGCTCAAGAATTGCAAGTTAATGGACAACCTGGTCGTCAGTTACGGCGGTGGGGCCGCTTTTAGCACCCTCAACAACTGTAGCCTCACCGGAAATTCCGCTTTCTGTGCGGGCGGCGGCGCTTGTTATAGCACGCTCAACAATTGCGCTTTGACGGGCAATTCGGCGACGGGAATTTGCGGCGCCGGCGGCGGCGCAGCTGTTTGCACGCTCAACAACTCCATCATTTTTTACAATACCTCGCCCACCGGTCCAAATTACTCTGACTGCTGGTTCTCTTTCTCATGCACGACGCCGCTACCGGCGGGGACAGGCAACATCAGCGCTGAACCGCAATTGGCCTCCACGACCCACCTTTCAGCGACTTCACCCTGCGTGGGACGGGGAAGTCCAAGCTACACCACCGGCACAGACATCGATGGCGAGCCTTGGCTCAACCCACCTTGCATCGGGGCCGATCAACTAGCTGAAGGACACACGAGCGGCGGGTTGGACGTGACCATCAAAGCCAGCTACACCAGCGTTGCAACTGATTTTGCGGCGCCATTCATTGCGGAAAACGTAGGCCGCGTTCTCCGCACCCTGTGGGACTTTGGAGATGGGGTCACGGGCACCAACATCGCTTACGCGACTCATGCGTGGAAGTCACCCGGCCCTTACACGCTTCGATTGACTGCTTACAATGACAACTTCCCGCCGGGGGTTACTGCGACGGCGCAGGTGCAAGTGGTCCAATCGGTGTATTATGCCAATGCAGCCAGTGCCAGCCCGGCGTTTCCCTACACTAACTGGAATACCGCGGCCCGAACGATCGAAGAAGCGATTGAGGCTGGGATCTTGCCCGGACGCACGGTCTGGGTGACGAACGGAGTTTACGCAGAAGGAGGTCGGGCCGTCTATGGGAGCATGACCAACCGGATAGCTCTCCCAGAAGCCATAATAGTGCGTAGCGTGAACGGGCCTGGACTGACTTGGATTGTCGGCGCGGCGGGGCGCGGAAGCTCGAACGGGGATGGAGCCATCCGTTGTGCATACATTGGGTCTAACGCGGTGCTCAGCGGGTTCACTCTGACCAACGGGCACACGCGGACTTCGGTTAGTGATTATCACAAGGAGGCAAGCGGTGGGGGTGTATGGTGTGAATGGAGCGGAGTGGTCACAAATTGCGTTTTGGTCAGCAATTTGGCCCGTTACGTTGGTGGCGGATCCTATTTTGGCACCCTAAACAACTGCTCCTTGACTGGGAATTCAGCCCCACTGGGAGATGGCGGGGGGGCATATTATGGGACTCTGAACAAGTGTAGCCTGGCGAGCAATTGGGCAGACACTTTCGGTGGTGGAGCAATTGGTGGCACACTCAACAACTGCACCATCACTGGCAACGGCGTGAGCTGGCTTGGCGGCGGGACAAGTGAATGCACCCTCAACAATTGTAATTTGGCCGGCAATTTCTCCTGGGATTCTGGCGGCGGTACTTATCACGGCACACTGAACAACTGCACGCTGACCGGGAATTCGGCGAGCCAGTATGGCGGCGGCGCGTGTTATAGCACACTCAACAACTGCACGCTGATAGGCAATTCGGCGCCAGCGGGCGGCGGCTCCTATTCAGGCACCCTCAATAACTGCATCGTTTTTTACAATACCAATCTAAATTACCTAAGTTCCACGTTCTCTTTTTCCTGCGCCACGCCCCTGCCCTCAGGAAACGGAAACATCACCAATGACCCGGGCGTCATTGACCGGTCCACTCATAACCTGCGGCTCCAATCGAATTCTCCATGCATCAATGCGGGAAACAACGCGGGTTCGATCACCACGGAAGACCTCGACGGTAACCCACGGATCGTCGCCGGCACTGTTGATATGGGTGCTTATGAATTTCAGATGCCTGGCTCCCTCATCTCGTACGCTTGGCTCCAACATTACGGACTGACGAACAATGGATCGGCCGATTTCACGGACGAGGATGGCGACCAAATGAACAATTGGCAGGAGTGGCTGGCCGGCACCGATCCCACCGACGCTGCGTCGGTCCTGCGGTTGCTGCCGCCCAAACAGATAGGTTCCGACCTGGTTCTGCGCTGGAACAGCGTGTCCAACAAGGTTTATGTCCTGGAACGGAGCACAAATCCGGCATGCCCGGCAGCCTTCCAACCAATGGTCACCCACAGTGCGGGGCAGACTGGCTCAACCACTTACACGGACACGAACGCTGCGAGCGGAAAGCGAAGCTTCTATCGTGTAGGCGTGGGGAAGTAATCGGTATTCCGGGCGATTGGATAACGACCAATAGGGTTCTGAACCCCATCCAACTCGCTGATCCGTTTCAAGACACTCCGAAAAAAACAAGGCACCCGCTGGCGCAACGGCTAATCCGCTCAGTAACGGGGTCGGGCCGCGAAGCGTGAATTGTAGATTGACATTCCTGAACCAAAGGGGCCACAATGCACGGCGATGGCTCGTCAATTACGGATCGAATATGCCGGTGCGGCGTACCACGTCATGGCCCGCCGCAATCGGGGCGACCGATTTGAACGGATGAGTTCGACCGCACGCTTCACGGCCCGACCCCCTTATTGAAAAGACGACGCCAATTTCTGGTAGCATTCGCGATCATTGTTCTGTTATTGATATTCCTCAGTTTCGGGGTGATCCAATCTTACCGAGATCTCCCGACTGTAGTCGGATCCCGGGCGGCATTTGCTGATAGCGCTGAAGTCCTTAACGCCATCTTGGTCTTGCCAGGGGTAAACGGTAAATTGGGAGGGATCAAAAATGAGTTGGAGATTTACGCAGCCGTCGCCAGGCGCATGAAACTGACGAATCCAGATCTAATTCGGTCGGCGCTTGCAATGCTCCGAAGTGACCCGCGCAGAGATCCGGCGACTAACCTGAAGGCGATGATACTTCTGCGGGTTTGTTTTAAGTGCCCCAGTGATAGAATGCCTACAGGCGATCGCGGGGGTTGGAGCGGCGAACAGAAAGATCATCCTCCTGTCGATCACGATATGAACTGGCCTGTTCGGCGAGTTTTTGGACGATTCATTCTTGAGGAAAAAATCATCGGTTATCATGGCAACCCCTACAATGCAACTAAGGAATTCGAGTGGCGAATTGCCAATTGCCGATGGCGAGACTTGTAATAGGGGTGCGAACCGGAGTGATGGGTAACAAACAATCCGGAGTGATGGGTTACACTTTCGAGCATCATGGCTTGGAAAACTGTAACCCCTATGGACGAGATTATTCGATTTGTGATGTTGGCGCAGAGTGAGCATTTTACGGTGAGCGAATTG
>JBBRPK010000107.1:0-19968 GCA_038228235.1 Verrucomicrobiota bacterium | reverse complement strand
GTCGGCCTTTTCCCCGAAAACCCTCCGGGCGGCGGGTCTTTTGTCCGCGGCCTGCGTTGATTCGGCCGTCACAGCCCGCTGCGGGGATGCTCCGGCCTCGCCGCCTTGGCCACAGCCAAAATCCCTCGCCGCAGGACCCCAGGCAATTTTAAAACAGGCTCTAAAACTAAAAGGAACGTTCCCTTGTGGCACCAAACAACTACGTCTCGCCGCTTGAAAATATCGAGGGGGTGCTGAATATTGGGATTATATGAAGGTCATTATTCTCGCCGCGGGTTATGCCACGCGTCTCCACCCCCTGACCCTCAGCCGGCCAAAACCGCTGCTGGAGGTAGCAGGAAAGCCAATGATCGATTATGTGCTCGACCACCTCGCGCCCATCGGCGGCCTTGACCGCGTTTACATCGTCACTAACGCAAAATTCGCTGCGCATTTTCAACAATGGGCCGATGATTACCGGGCCGCCAAAGCCAAGCTGGATTTCAAAATCGTGAATGATGGTTCGACCGAGGACGGCAATAAGCTGGGCGCCATCGGCGATCTGCACCTGGTCATCGTTCGGGAAGAAGTCCAGGATGACATCGTGGTAGTGGCAGGAGACAATTTATTTAGCGAATCGCTGGAAAATTTCGGGCGTTTCTGTCGTGAGAAGAAGGCCCCGGTGGTGGCCGTATACGATGTGGGAGACCTGGAACAAATTAAGAAATACAACTCTCTGACCTTGGACGAGAATGGAAAAATTCTTTTTTTTGAGGAGAAACCCCGCCAACCAGCAAGCACGCTAACAGCCATCGCCCTCTATTACTATCCGAAAGAGACCCTGCCGCTAATCAAGCAATACATTGCTCAAGGCAACAACCCGGACCAACCAGGCCGTCTCGTGCAGTGGCTCTATCCGCGCACGGCGGTTTATACATGGCGTTTTCCTGGCGTGTGGTTTGACATAGGTTCCAAAGAAGCATTGGAGGAGGCGAATCGCGTTTTTGCCATGGTTAAAGCTCCCCGGCCGCTGGAACAGGAAAGACTCCGCCATTAGAGAGTCGCGGCGGAGTTACTACCGCGCTTATTTGCGAAAAAACCACAAGCTGATGGTTCATCCGGGGGGCAATTGCGAGGCCTTCCATCCGCCCCCCAATGCTTCCACCAACCGGACGCTGGCGGTCATTTGTTGGGTGTGGAGATTTACCAATATCTGCCGATTGCTAAACAAAATGGTTTGAGCGGTGATGACATTCAGGAAGCTGTCAATCCCCAGCTTGTAACGGTCTGTGGCCAAGGCCAGGTAGCGCTCGGCAGATTGGACTGCCGACTCCTGTTGTTGAACTTGCTGCGAAAGAATGCGCAACGACGCCAAATTGTCCTCGACCTGCCCAAAGGCCGTCAGGACGGTCTGCCGATAAAGCGCGACTGTCCGCTCGTGAGCAGCGCGAAATTGTTCGACGGCAGCCTTGCGCAAACCCGCGTCAAAGATCGTCTGCGACAATCCGGAACCGACTGACCAAAAGCGACTGGACCATTTGAGCAAACTCGTTGCCGAGGAACTTTGGAACCCGGCCGAAGCGCTCAACGTCACGGTTGGGTAAAAGGCGCCTTTAGCCACGCCGATTTGCGCATTGGCCTCCGCCACACGCCGCTCGGCGGCGGCAATATCCGGACGCCTTTCCAGAAGCTGGGAAGGAACACCAGCGGGGATGGGCGGCGGATTTACTTTGAGAGGTTCAGCCTTAATGGAGAACGTTGAGGCGGGCTGGCCAATCAGCACGGCAATCGCATGTTCTAATTGAGCGCGCAAAATGCCCAGATTCGTGAGCTGCGCCTGGGCGGTTTCAAGCTGCGTCTCAGCTTGGGCCACGTCCTGGTCTGAGGCGATGCCGGTTTGGAAGCGGACTTTGGTTAGGGCCAGCGACTCCTGGTAGGCAGTGACGGTGGCATAGTATAATTGCTGAAGCGCATCCTGCGCGCGAAGCTCAAAGTAATCGACCGCGAGGTCCGCATGCGCGGTCAAGCGCGTATTCTCCAGGTCCGCGGCGGTTGCCTGCGCTTCCGACTTATTGGCGTTGACTGTATTGCGAATCCGCCCCCAAAGATCCAATTGCCAGGTGGCATCGAAAGGCAGGGAATAATCGGTGAAAGTCGAGCCACTCGGGGAAAAATTGGATTGTCTGCCCAGAGCCCCCTGCCGTGACCTGGTAAGGGCGGGGGCGGCCGTCAGCATGGGGAACAATTGGGCGCGAGCTTCCTTAACCAGGGCCCGCGCGGAGAGAAGGCTGGCGAAAGCGGCGGCGATATTCTGATTCGAAATATTCACTTGCTCTTCGAGGGCATTCAACTGGGGGTCTCCGAACACTTCCCACCAACTGCCGCGCATCACGTCATCCATGGGTTGCGCCACTTTCCACTCATTTGTTGCCTGGTTAGTTTGACCGGTGATTTCCTTGAAAGCCTCCGCAGACGCCGCCTGGGGGCGCGTGTATTTGGGAGCAAAACTGCAGCCCGTAAATAGAGCTGCGCTCACAACCAAAAAAACCGCAAGGCGGGTGAATCGATCGCGCGCGAAGCGTCGCGTCGCGGCTGTCTTGTTGCCGCCCGATGTCGGGAGGCGAGTGTTGTGAGCCACGGATTCCGCATAATCGATGCCTTCTGGTCTGCTTCGGGTCATTGTGTCATTGTTCTTTTGGCCTACCCCTCGACAGCCACTTGCGGAATCACGCTCATTGGTTTCCGCCGCAGCCTTTCCCACCAGAGGCGGAGCCGGTCAAGGTAGAGATAGACCACTGGGGTTGTGTAAAGGGTCAATATCTGGCTCATAATCAATCCGCCCACAATGGTGATGCCCAATGGACGCCTGAGTTCCGAACCGGTTCCCGTGCTCAAAACCAGAGGCAATGCGCCGAACAACGCTGCCATGGTCGTCATCAAAATGGGCCGGAAGCGAAGCAGGCACGCCTGAAAAATGGCGTCCTTCGAACTTTTGCCTTCGTGGCGTTCCGCGGCCAGGGCAAAGTCGATCATCAAAATGGCATTTTTCTTCACGATACCGATTAGAAGCAGAATACCGATGAGAGCCATCACGCTCAGGTCCGTCCGGAAAATCATCAACGCCAGGACCGCCCCCACTCCAGCCGATGGAAGTGTGGAGAGAATGGTAATTGGATGAATATAACTTTCGTAAAGAATGCCCAACACGATATAAACCGCTCCCAACGCGGCGAGGATGAGGAAAGGCATGCTCGTCAGCGACGACTGAAAGGCCTGCAAAGTCCCGGAAAAGCTTCCATGTATTCTCCCCGGTAATTCGATCGTTTGCTCCATCTCTTGAATGGCGCGCACGGCATCGCTGAGGGCCACGCCCGGCGTGAGGTTGAAGGAGAGCGTCACCGATGGAAACTGGCCCTGGTGATTGACTGCGATAGGCGCGGTAGCCGGCGTATAGTGGGCAATCGCGCCCAGGGGGACCATGGCCCCATTGGTGGCGCGCAAATAAATGTCGTTCAGGCCCGAGGGATTTTCCCAAAGCCTGGGTTCGACCTCCATGACCACATGGTACTGGTTCAACGAACGAAACATGGTCGAAACCTGCCTTTGCCCAAAGGCATCATACAGCGTGTTATCGATCAACTGCGCAGTAATGCCCAGTCGCGCTGCCGTCGCCCGGTCATAAACCAGTGAAGCTTGAAGGCCATTGTTCTGCTGGTCACTGTTGACATCGGTGAAACCGGGCAACTTCCGCATCTGCTGCAGCAGAAGAGGCCCCCAATTGACCAGATCGTCCAGCGTATCACTCTGGATGGTGTACTGATATTGGGAACTGCTTTGCCGCCCCCCGATGCGCAAGTCTTGTCCGGCCTGCACGAAAACCGTTGCTCCCGGCACTGAAGCGAGCTTTGGGCGCAGCCGGCTGATAAGTTCTGTGGCATTGATCTGGCGCTCTTTGAGCGGTTTCAGCGCCATATAAATAAATCCGCTATTTGCCGCGCCGTTGCCTCCGGTGAAGGCGGTGACGTTCGCCACCGCTGGATCGTCCTTGATTAGATCCACAAAATGCCCCGCCGCCGCCTGCATGACCGAAAACGAGGCGTCTTGGGCGCCCTGAATCCCGCCGAACACAGTGCCATTGTCCTGTTGAGGAAAAAACCCCTTGGGGACAATGACGAAGAGGAGGATGTTCACCGCGATGGTGATCACCAGAACCCCGAGCGTGATGGCCGGATGCCGCAATACCAGCTTCAAACTCCGTTCATAGGCGCCGAGGACCCCGGCAAACATTCTTTCGCTCGCCCGATAGACGCGTCCGTGTTCTTCGGGCTTTTGGTGTCGCAGCAACCGCGAGCACATCATCGCCGTTGTGGTCAGGGAAATCACCAGAGAGACGAGAATGGCGGTTGAGAGCGTGACGGCGAATTCACGAAACAAGCGTCCGACAATTCCGCCCATCAGCAGAATGGGAATGAAAACCGCGACCAGGGAGACGCTGATCGAGAGAACGGTAAAAGCCACTTCGCGCGCTCCTTTCAAAGCTGCTTCCATGGGCGCCATTCCTTGCTCGATGTAACGGGAGACGTTCTCGATGACGACAATCGCATCATCTACCACGAACCCCGTCGAGATGGTAAGAGCCATCAGGGAAAGGTTATCCAGACTATAGTGGCATAGATACATCACTCCGAAGGTCCCGATCAATGAAACGGGAACGACGACGCTCGGAATCAAGGTCGCGCGCACATTGCGGAGGAAGAGGAAAACAACCAGAATCACCAGGACAATGGCAACGACCAGCGTCCTCTCCACCTCGAAAACTGAGGCGCGAATGGTGGTCGTGCGGTCGAGCACAACCATCAAATTGATGGCCGCCGGAATAGAGGCTTTCAGGGAAGGAAGCGCCTGATGGAGGCGATCCACCGTTTCGATGATATTCGCGCCTGGCTGTCGGAAGAGAATTAGGGAGATGCTCGGTTTGCCGTTCACAAACCCCGCCGAGCGGAGGTTCTCCACCGAATCCTGGACACTGGCGATGTCCGACAGCCTGACGGCGGCGCCCTTGCGATAGGTCACAATGAGCGGCTTGTAGGCATCGGCTTTGAGCAATTGATCGTTTGCCAGGACATCAGCCGTGGTCCGGCCGTCAGCGAGCTGGCCCTTGGGCAGATTCGCATTTTGCTGGCTTAACATTGCGCGCACGTCTTCGAGGCCAAGTCCGAAGCTATTCAGTTGAGTGGGGTTGACGTCCACCCGCACCGCCGGGAGGGAGCTGCCGCCAATGCTCACCTGGCCGACTCCCTGGATCTGCAACAATCGCTGTTGAATGACCGTGGATGCCGCGTCGTAGATCTGCCCGCGATCATAAATGTCGGACGTAAGCGCCAAGATCATGATCGGCGCGTCGGCAGGGTTGACTTTGCGATAGTAGGGGTTGCTCGGAAGGTTCGAAGGAAGATTGGCCCGAGCCGCGTTAATGGCGGCCTGAACATCGCGGGCTGCTCCATCAATGTTCCGGCCCAGGTCAAACTGGAGGGTAATCGAGGTGGCGCCGAAAAAGCTGGCCGAGGTCATTTCCGTCACGCCCGCGATATGCCCCAGTTGCCGTTCCAGGGGCGCGGCCACTGCCGAAGCCATGATTTCGGGGCTGGCTCCCGGCAGGGCCGCCATCACGCTGATGGTGGGAAAATCAACCTGCGGCAGCGGGGAAACCGGGAGTTGCAAATAGGCGACCATTCCCGCAAGGGCGACCGCCGCCGTGAGCAGCGCGGTACCCACGGGCCGGCGAATGAATGGAGCCGAAATGTTCATCCGGCGTCGCGGCGTCGCATTAGTTTCAGAGCTTTCAATCTTCTGCTTTGGATTCGCGGCCCATTAGATCCTGCAAAGCGCTGACTGCATTCTTTCCCTGGTAGAGAAGCTGGTAAACCTGGTCGATGATAGGAGTAACCACCTTTAGCTTCTGCGCCAATTGATAAGCGGAGCGGGCCGTTGGATACCCTTCGGCTACCGCCACCGATTCGGCCAAAATTCGTTCCAATTTGTCACCGCGGCCCAGGCGTTCTCCAAACCCCCTGTTGCGGCTGAGGCGGGAATAGCAAGTGACCGCCAAATCTCCCAAGCCGCTCAGTCCCGAAAACGTCTCCCCCTGCGCGCCGCAAGCCACGCCTAAGCGGCGAATTTCCACGATGCCGCGGGTGATGAGAGCGCCTTTGGAATTATCCCCAAAGCCCAAGCCGTCTCCCACACCGGCGGCGATCGCCATCACATTTTTAAGGGCCCCGCCCAATTCTACGCCTATAGGGTCGGCGCTGGTATAAACACGAAAGTTGGGACGATGAAAGAGTTGCTGGACCTGTTGGGCCGCCGCCAGATCCTGACTGGCGGCCACGATAGCCGCAGGCATGTCGCGGGCCACCTCCAGCGCAAGGGTGGGACCCGAAAAGGCGACGATTCGGCTTTGAGGGGCGTTGGCTCTCAGCACCCCGGACATCGTCAACCCTGTTTCGTATTCGATCCCCTTGGTCACGCTCACCAAAATGCCGCCATGCCCTGCGAGGGCCGTCGTCACCTCGCGGAAAGTTTTGGATGGCACCGCCACAATGACGCAATCACCTTCCTTCACGGCGCGAGGCAACTCGGCTTCGAACCTCAAATTAGGGGGCAATTTGATGCCCGGCAAGTAGCGCTCGTTAACGCCAGTGCGCGCCAACCGATGCAGATGGCCGGCATCGTGTCCCCAAAGAGTGACCGTGCGTCCATCCTGACAGAGGAGTCTCGCCAGGGTTGTCCCCCAAGCTCCTGCGCCCAGCACGGCCATTCTCACGAGGCCGCCTCTCCCTTACTCGAGCCGAAGCGGCTCTCCGTTCCGCTCAGCAGCCGGTGTATATTCGCCTTGTGTTTGTAAATCGCCAGGGTGGCCATCGCCCCCGTCACCAGAATTAAGGTCCAACTCCCCCGGGTCAGCCAGGTCGCAATGGGCAAGGAGAGGGAGGCGGCAATCGAAGCAAGCGAAACGTAACGAGTGATGGCAAAAACAATTATCCAAACAACGAGGATGATGAGCAGCGATCCAGGGACCAGGGCGGCCAGGACACCAGCGGAGGTGGCGATGCCCTTGCCCCCTTTGAAGAGCAGCCAGCACGTATAGTTGTGACCCAGGATAGCGAAGACGCCGCCGATGATTTTTAACAGTTCCTTGTCCTCGGGTCTGTTAGCGAAGGAACCGAGGACTAAATCAGCCAGCCACTCACAGGCCGCATAACCTTTTAAACCATCCATAACCAGCACAAAAATCGCGGCTGGTTTGCCTAACGCGCGGAACACATTAGTGGCTCCAATGTTCCCGCTGCCAACGCTGCGGATGTCGATTCCCCTGGCCTTCCCCATCAGGAAGCCAGTGGGAATTGATCCCAGCAAATAAGCTGCAATCGCAGTGGCGCCATAGCCAAAAATTTCCACGAAACAATCTAGGCAAACCAATTTAGCGGCGGCAAGTTCAATCCCTCTGCTGCCACTCCGGGCGGTGCAGCACAAAATTGCGGAGCGCCGACGCGCTGGCCGGGCTGGGGCGCAGGTGAGGGCACGGGCGCTCCTGCTTGGGATGAACTTTGTCACCGGCCCTGTCTGCGAGTGAGAATTACTGAAAAATTTGCTCGCCAGAACAGCGGTTGTGTGGTAGCATTTGCTTCGATTCCGCAAATATAGAGCCAAGTTGGCATTTATAGTTACGCAACGGGGTTGTTTAACTTAGCTGACGAGTCACATTAAATGAAACGCTTTGCTGTCTGCGCCCTTGCAGTAGTCGGCCTGACTGCCATTCTGTGGCTTAATTTCTTTAGAGGCGGACCTCGAATTCCAAAGGCGGCGGCCATTGCCGGGCCCGTAACTACCCAGGCCCTCGCCTTAGCCAGGCCTGGCCCGGGCCAGACCCAATCGCCCGGGCTGAACTCACAGCTTAATTCAACCGCTAACAACGCGGTGGGACTAACCCAAGCAACGGTGCAGCCCCAGCGTTCTGACCAAACCAATGCGCCACGGAAACGTCCTTGGGATTCGAGGTTCCTGGATGGATTGCAAAGCGCGAAGGAAGGAGAGCCGCTCCGTTTCGAATTGGTCAATGGTGAGGTGGGTTCCGGCACCATCCGATCTCTGGAGCGGAAAGGCGGCGAGATCATCCGGATCGCAGGCGACTTAAAGACTCCCGAAGGCGGCCGATTCTTCTTCCAGAAGCAGACTTTGCCAGGGGTGGCGGGAGACTTCGTGGGAGTGGTGGAGCTTCCCGGCAGCAAGCGGGCCTATCGCATTGAGCCGACAGGTCCCGGTGGGGCGCCTGAATTGGTCGAGCGGCCTTTGGGAGACGTCGTTTGCCTCAAACTGCCTTTGCCCGATACTAATACCCCTGGAGCCAGCGAAGAGATCCCTCCACTGGAGCCGGACAGTTTCCCCGCAGTGCCAATTCCAGATTATCAGAACGGTATCATAGTGCTGGAGAGCCTAGCTGGCGCAACGCCGGTAATTTACCTGGATTTCCAGGGAGGTTATACGCCGACTTGGGGCGGGATTGCTTACGACCGGCCCACCACCAGCAATGCTCAGATACGGGATGTCTGGGAACGAGTATCTGAGGATTACATGCCCTTCAATCTGAATGTGACCACTGACGCGCAAGTGTACCAGCGCGCCCCGGAGAACAGCCGGCAACGCGTTATTATCACGCCCACAAGCACGGCGGCGCCGGGCGCAGGAGGTGTCTCCTTCGTCGGATCCTTTAATTGGACAGGTGACACACCGTGCTGGGTATTTATCACCAGCGGGAAAACGTGCGCCGAAGCCTGTTCCCATGAGGTCGGCCACTCCACCGGTCTTAGCCACGACGGGCAGGACGCCTCCGGCATCCCTCATAATGAGTATTATGGCGGCCAAGGGAGCGGGGAAACCGGCTGGGCGCCGATTATGGGCGTGGGCTATTACCAGAATGTGTCCCAATGGAGCAAGGGCCAATACACCAATGCCAATAACCATCAGGACGACCTCGCCATCATTTCTTCCCAAAACAACAACGTCAGCTATCGAAGGGATGACACCGGTGAGACACTGGCCACATCGCGTTACCTGGAAATTTTTCCGGACTCCACGGCGCGCGCGGAAGGCCTCATTGAACGCACCGGTGACACTGACGCTTTTCAATTTACGACCGGTGGCGGCGCCATTTCGCTGCGGGCAGATCCTGTGGGGGCCGGTCCAAATCTGGCGCTCCAAGCGACGCTCTACGATGCGAACGAAGCTCTCATTGCGAGTAATAACCCGCCTAGCGTCCTTCACGCCTCCATCAGCACGAACCTTGCGCCGGGCACCTACACCTTCCGGGTGACGGGCGCAGGGCGGAACGATCCCCTGACCAGCGGCTTTTCCGCCTATGCCAGCCTTGGCTATTATTCCATCATCGGCACAGTTGCCAATGCGCGTCTGCCCGATAGGTTCAGCCTCCCAGAGAACACTGCGAACGGGACCCTGGTGGGAGTAATGCTCGCCAGTAATGCGGTGGGGAGTGACCCGCTCATCTACACCGTCACCACGGGGAACCTCGGCAACACGTTCATGGTTGATAATTTTGGGAATCTGACGGTGATGAACAACGCCCTGCTGGACTACGAAATTTTGGCCCGAACCAACCAGTTGGGTGTTCAGTTCGAAATGTTCGTTGACATTGTGGACATGGTAAATCCCGCCTTGTCGGAAACGAACCGCCGAGTAGTTGTTGCCATCACTAACATAAATGAGCCACCTGGCTTGACTGGGTTTAATTCCTCAGTGCTGGAGCACACCCGACCTGGGACAGCCATCGGCTCCGTCATCGGAACGGACCCTGATTTTTACACGCTGCTGTCCTACTCCATTTTGAGCGGCAACAGCAACGGCTCTTTCAATATCGGCAGCCACTCCGGAGTGGTCACGGTTGCTGGCGATTTAAATGCGGCGCTGCAAAACGTTTATAATTTGAGCGTGGTGGTTTCGGACGAAACTCCACCCATGCCATTGATGGCCACCTCAACGGTGGTGGTGGTTGTCCTCACCAACAATACGCCGTATCAGCCTGGCGCCATTTCCTACGCCGTTTACACCAACCTCAACGGCAATCTGATCAGTTCACTGACTAACTCTCCGAGCTTTCCTTATGATCCGGCTTTGGAGAAGGAGGTCACGCTTTTCGAAGGGGACAGCAATCGGGGCACGGAGTATGGCGCGGTGCTGCGGGGGTATCTTATCCCGCCGGCCACCGGGAATTATACTTTCTGGATTGCCACAGACGATAACGGGGAGTTGTGGCTGAGCGCCTCCACCAACATCGCCACGGCGGCCCGCATTGCCTATATCAGTGGCAACGGCAACGCCGCGGGTTCTCGGGAGTGGACCAAGTTTGCCAGCCAACAATCGGTAGCCATCTCGTTAATCCGGGGCCAGGGCTATTATATCGAAGGCCGCATGAAACAGGGGACCGGGGCCGACCATATCGCGGTGGCGTGGCAATGCGCGAGCGCGGGTATCACCCGCGACGTCATTCCGGGCATGTTCCTCGCCCCTTCTTCGCTGAACTTCGTGCCGCGTCCTTCGGGATTCACCTACAACCTCCACCGGGATGCCTTCCTCAACTCCCGCCTGGGCGCGGTGATGGTCACGGACGTCAACACCACTGATGGCCATACGTTCACCATGGCAGCCAACAACCTCATCACGATCGACTCTGTCACCGGTATGGTTCGGCTCACCAATGAGATTAACTTGCAGGCCACTGCCAAAACTAATTACGCGCTGCTCGTACGCGTGACGGACAACGGCTCGCCACCCCGATCGGGAACTACGACGCTGAACATTAATGTGGTTCCAACCAATGCCATCGCCGCCCCCGTCCCGAATCAGGAAATTTGGGACAACATCGGCGCCGCTACAACGGTGAGCAGCCTGGCCAGCCAAGTCACCTTTCCGAAAAGGCCTAACAGGCTGCGCCCACTCAGTTCGTTCGATTCGGGGGAGAACATCGGCGATAACTACGGTTCGCGCATCCGGGCTTATTTGACGCCGATGACGAGTGGAAGTTATACTTTTTTTATCGGTTCCGACGATAGCAGCCAATTGAACTTCAGCGGGAGCACAAATCCAGTGACGGCCAGGCAGATCGCGGCCGTCGCCGGCTTTACCAGCTACCAGGAGTGGACCAAATTTAGTTCCCAGCAATCGACGCCGATTTCCCTGATCGCGGGCCAGCGCTATTACGTTGAAACCCTGCACAAAGAGGGCGGCGGGGGTGATCACGTAGAGGTGGCCTGGACCGGTCCCGGTCTCCTGGGCACCAACATTATTGATGGTTCTTTTCTAACCCCGGTGGACTTGAACTATCCGCCCGACATTTCCAGCACTACCGTCCAGGCGCCGATCACCGCCAGCAACGGTCTGATAATCACTAAGTTAACGGCAACTGACAGCGCCCTCGACCAACTCACTTACAAGATTATCTCAGGAAACCCCAGCAACACCTTCGCCATAAATCCAGAGACGGGCACGCTCACGCTAAACGACAACACGCTTCTGGCGGATTATTTCGTGTCCACGTTCAGCCTGGCCGTGCAAGTTCAGGATTCCGGCTATGGCGGTCTCTACCCGCTAAGAACAGCACAAGCAACCGTGACGGTGCAGGTGATCGATAACATCTCTCCCACCGTTTGGACCGGCAGTGACACAAACTCAAATTGGAGCAGCCCTCTCAACTGGATCAGCCCCCTGCCCTCGCAGAACAGCAAG
Organism: Verrucomicrobiota bacterium; assembly: GCA_038228235.1. Classification (GTDB taxonomy): domain Bacteria; phylum Verrucomicrobiota; class Verrucomicrobiia; order Limisphaerales; family JBBRPK01; genus JBBRPK01. The sequence continues at coordinate 8,193 of JBBRPK010000107.1, read as the reverse complement.
TTGAGGTTCGCCGGCAACACGCAACAGACGAATTTTAACGATTTGCTTACGCAGGTGGGGGCAGTGACGCTGAATAACGGCGGATTTTTCATCGGTGGCAATCCCCTGCTGCTGCTGGCAGGCATTTCGAGCACAGGCGATAACACCTGGGCAATTAACTCGACTCTGAATAAACCTCAAACTCTGACGACTAGCTCCGGCACTTTCTCCATAAGCGGAAGGCTCAATAACAATGGATATCTTTTGACCCTCCGGGTCGCCAACAACTCCATGCGCGTTGATGGTTCTATCTTCGGGACGGGCGGTGTGACCAAGTCCGGGGCTGGCACTCTGGCAATCAGTTCTGCCAGCACTTACACCGATATCACCACGATTGCTGCCGGCGCCCTGGTCCTCACTGGCTCCGGCTCAATCGCCAACAGCTCGATCATCAACGTGCAGGCCGGGAGCGTACTGCAGGTCGATTCCGTGCCGGGTGGTTTCACGGTGCCTCCGGCACAGGTTCTTAAAGGCAACGGAACCATTATCGGCAACACGACAATTTACGGCCTTCTGGCCCCAGGCGCATCCGTCGGAGTGCTCAGCTTCAGCAACGACCTCGTCCTGGCGGGGAGCGCCTTTCTTGAAATCAGGAAAAGTGGCAGCAGCTTAACCAACGATTCGCTTCAGGTCATGGGCCAATTGAGCTGCGGCGGCTCGTTGACAGTGACGAATATCGGAGCGCCGCCGGCGATGGGCGACACTTTCAAACTGTTTTATGCTCCGTCCTTCTCGGGTTCATTTGGCAATGTGAATCTGCCACGCCTGGACACAGGCCTAATGTGGGATAGCAGCCAACTAACCCGGAATGGGACCATCGCCGTGGTCCCCAGGTCTTCCCCGCAGATTCTACCGGTGGTATCGAATGGGAGCAATTTGCAGTTGCAGATTCAAACCGCGGTGAATTTCAACTATGTGTTGGAGACGACGCCGAGTTTGCTCCCAGCGGTTTGGATGAGCCTCTCCACGAACCTGGGCAGCGGTGGACTTTTAACGCTCACGGTGCCCGCGGATCAATACCAATTCAGTCGCTTTTTTCGGTTAAGGGTCTATTAAGTCGCGGGCGCCCCTGTGGAACTGCGCAACTCCGATTTCGGATAAAACGCCAGCGCCGTCTCAATCAATTGGCTGAGCCGCCGCGCCGAATCGGACATCCGGCACAAGTCGGCGCTCAACAGGGCCTCCTCCCGCTTGGCCGCATCGGATCGTAACGCGTCAATCCTAACCAGGATCTGGCCGACGCGTTGTCGAAGCTCCCCCTGCAATGATGTTATTTCTTCCGGGCTGGCGGGGCTTTTGTCCGGATCGAGGCTCCAATCGATGTCGTTGACAATCTTGTGGGAGGAGTCGTAGATCGCTTGCAGTCCAACTCGGAGTTCTTTTTCACAATCTGGCTGGAGTTGCGAGAGGAGGATTTCACAAAAACCGAGGATGTTTCCAAGCGGATTGCGCAGATCATGCTGGGCTTGTCCGATAAGCTCCTTGAGCTTTTCGCTCGAAAGCGCATCGGGGTTGCGCGCTTTTTGTAAATCGGCCGGGTCTGGCTTCATGTGGTGAATAGGCACCCATTGAAGGGCACCTAAGGCTGAGGAGACTTCGGGGTCGCCGCTCCATTCTTGGCGTCCTCGGAAGGATGGCGGCTTCGCTCATTGCCCGCTAAGAGCGTCTCGATCTTGGTCAATAAGCGCGCAAACTGAAAAGGTTTCGTGTCGTAATCGTCGCAGCCGGCAGCAATCGCTTTCTCGCGATCCCCGTGCATGACGTGGGCTGTCAGCGCGATGACCGGGATATGTTTAAGGGTAGGGTCCTCTTTGAAGCGCCTGGTGGCGCTCCAGCCATCCACCTCCGGCAAACCCATGTCCATCAAAATGAGGTCGGGCTTTTCGGCGCGCGCCATGACCATTCCTTGCTCGGCGTTTTCGGCGGTCAAGACCTGATAACCGCTCTGCCCGAGGCGGCGCGTGATCAGGATTCGGTTATTTTCTGTATCCTCGATATAGAGCAATTTAATCATGAGGCCATTCTCTCGGGTTTCCAGTCCCGATCCTAATCTTGCTCTTCCAAGACCGGGCGAAGCCTGGATCCAAGATTAGGCAGGACGGGTAAGAGTAGAGACCAGAAACCCGCAGAGATCAATCACATTTTGGCGGTCATGAAGTGACGGACTGTCTGTTGGACCTCGTGCATTAATTCATCCCTCCCAAATGAACCTTTCTGGAGAATCGTCGTCACGCAGCCTTGCAACCTCAACCGGTCTTCTTTGGTCAGTTCTTTCGCGCTCACTACCACCACGGGTATTTTTCGCCAATCCTCATGCTTTTGCAACTCCGCCACCATTTGGAAGCCGTCCATCACCGGCATGAGCATATCGAGGATGATCAAGGACGGCCGGGCGCGAGCGATGCACTCCAGAGCGGCTTTGCCGTTGGCCGCTTCGCAGACGGTCCAGGTTTCCTGCTCCAACATGCGGCGGAGCATTTGGCGCATGTTGGAATCGTCCTCCACAACCAACACTGCCACCGGCGGCTCGGAGCGATGGTATTTTTGCAAAAGGGCGATGAGGCGCTTGCGATCGATGGGCTTTTTCAAATAATCTGCCACGCCCATGGCAAAAGCAAAACTCTCGTCCGCGCGAACTGACAGCATGACGACCGGAATTCCCGCCAGCTCGGGATCTGCTTTGAGCAGGGAGAGCACCACCCAGCCGTCCATTTCCGGCATCAGGACATCGAGCGTGATAACGGCGGGGCGCAATTCTTTTGCCAGGCGCAGTCCTTCCGAGCCGCTGGAAGCGAAATGCAGGGCATAGCCTTCCTCGCGCAATGCGTCTGCCAATAACTGATGCACGCCGGGGTCGTCATCAATCACCAGGATGGAATTGGCGGTTGCCGGAACGGGAATGGAACCGGCGACGGGCACTTGAAGAGACATCGTTTTTGTTCGGCTGGGTATCGTGGCCGGCAATTCAATCGTGAAACAGGAGCCCTTGCCGGGCTCACTCTCAACCGAGACATTGCCGCCGAGCATTTGGCAGAATTGTCTCGTCAGCGCCAGACCCAGCCCGCTTCCGCCGTAACGGCGGGCCGTCGAATTGTCCGCCTGAGAGAATGCGCGGAAAAGGCGGCTGATTTGTTCGGACGTCATGCCGATGCCTGTGTCCTTGACACGAAAGATTAACCAATCCGCACCTTCTTTAGCGAGGCGGGAGGCGGAAAGAGAGATCATTCCCTGGTCGGTGAACTTATTGGCATTGCTTAAAAGGTTCAGCAGAGATTGGCGCACTTTGATTGCGTCGGAATGCATAAAGCCGACGTCCTCCCCGCTTTCAATCACTAACCGATTGGCTTTCTCATCCACCAGCGGGCGCAATGCTTCGCTGACATCGCGCAGCAAGCCGGCCACAGCAAACTTCTCGACGCGCACTTCCATTTTGCCCGCCTCGATCTTGGAAATATCGAGGATATCGTTGATCAATTCGAGCAGGTATTTGCCCGAATCATTGATACGCCGCAAATCATCCGCCCACTCCTCGCGCTTCTCTGCCTCGACACTGGAAAGAAGCATCTCGCTGAACCCGATGATGGCAGTGAGTGGGGTGCGCAATTCGTGGCTCATAAAGGAAAGGAAGTTGCTCTTAGCCTGGTTGGCGCGGTTAGCGCTGTCACGGGCCTCTTGGAGGTCGGTGTCGCGCTTCTGGATTTGGGACAGCATCTCATTGAAGGAATCAATGAGCGTGCCCACTTCATCCTGAGTTTGTTTGCGCGCTCGCACGCTGTAGTCCCTGTTTTCCGAAACGACTCTGGCGGTCTGGGAAAGTTGAAGGATGGGCGTGGAAATCACTCCCTGAAGCCGGGAAGAAATAAGGAGGGCGACCACGGATCCAACGAACAAGACACCCAGGACCAGCGCGACATCGCGCCGGAGGCGGGAATACATTGGTCCCAGGCTCGACTGGATAAAAAGGGTCCCGAGCTGCTTGTTTTCCGGATCAACCACTGGATGAAAGAGCAAAAGAGAACCGTTCTCAAAACGGTGGTCCTCTCCGCTAAAATAGGGCGGAAACGCTTGATCTTTCCGCTCTTTGGGATATTTCTCCCAAATCCTCCCGTCCTTATACAGACAGGCGGCAATGATTTGCTTCTCCGCGCTGAGGGAGGAGAGGACTTTCTCCGCCGCGCTCGGCATGCCCACAGTGAGGCTGGGAGCGGAATTCTTCCCTATCACATCCGCGAGCGTGGACAGTTCGAGGACCAGAGCCTTTCTGAAAGTAAACAACTCGTAAGCTACGAACGCCCCGCAGGCGATGAGGAGCGCCACGCAACTGGTCAACATGATAACCCAGGTGAGTTTACTTTTGATGGACATGTTTTTGAACGGGGTCATAGTTCTCCTCGTTGAGTGGCTATTGGTTTGGCTTTCTCTTTTTTTCGATGAAGAAAGGATCGATCTGCAGTCCGGCTTTCTTCATGGCCTCCGGGTTAATGTCCCAGGCCAGGCCACCGGTGATTTCTGATTTTCCGGTAATGAACATAAAGATCATCCCATTCCTTTGAATGAAGCCGTCGGTGTCTGAAATAGTCAGGATGCTGGTGTTCTCCAGTTCCTTGAGGATGGGCGCGAAATTCTCCTTTTCTGAAGAGCTGATAAATAGCATCTGACACGCTTTGACGTCCTCCACGTTCTTGAAATATTTGATGACAAATTCCCTGGCTTTCACGGATTTGCCTTTGAAGTAGTTCTCCAACGCACCGCCGAAAGGGTTTTCACCCAAAACACCCAGAACGAATTGTTTGTCCTGCGGACCATGAATTTCCTTGGGCCAGAGGGCGTATTGCGCCACATAATGCATGAACTGGATTTTCGCCGTGGACTCGGTGAGGGGCTCACTATGGGCGCGAATGAGCCAGGCCAGGACCACTACTGCCAAAAAAACGGCTCGGGCCGCCGATAAACCCCAGGAATGAAACGGCGAGCGTCGCATAGGGTTTGGGGGCTTGCTGGCAGGCACCAGGGCGAGGGTTTACGGCTGGAAGACTCGATAACAGCGCCAGTTGAAGCTGGACGCATCAGGGTCGATAAACTCCAGGACGCCGCCGGCGGGGAGGGTGTTTGTCGAAATATCTGTCCAGGCCGCGAAGTCCTTTGAAGCCTGGATGATGCAGGTAACCCAGGGCGTTCCGGTGATATTAAAGTGGAATCCCTGCGCTCCCCACAGGACATAGCCAAGGCGAGGAGCTGCCTCGACGGTTAACAAAGCCTCCGGACTTGTCACGGAGCCTGCTGGATTACTGACCGTGACGCTGTACTGTCCTGCCTGGGAGGACTGAACGTTCAACAAGTTCAAGATGGGCCTCGTTTCCCCCGCAAGATCCTGTCCATTGAATTGCCATTGGTAATCGGCAGGCCCGACGCCATCGACCTGGATGCTGAACGTGGCGTCTTCGCCAGGTCGAACGACTAAATCAGGCGGGAAAGGACCAGTAACCACGGTTAGGCTCGCGTTCGAGCTGGTCACCCGCCCGGACATATTGGCCACCACCACGGAATAAATTCCCACCTGGTGGGATTGTGTATTAAACAGCTTCAGGGCGGCATTAGTTCCCCCCCGAATATTTACGCCGAAGAAGCGCCAGGTATAACTCAGAGGCACGCTGCTCTCATGAACTCCCACCTCAAAAACCGCATCGCTCCCCGCCAGCACGATGAGACTGCTTGGATCGTTGGTAATAACGGGGGGAGGGGGGACCCCTTGTGCGAGGGCGCCCGGAAAAAGCGTGGCCCATCCCACAAGGAGCAGCATCGCAAAAAAGCGGCGGCACCTCCGCATCTCTCGATAGCATCCGGTTTTTTTCACAAGCGAATGTGTAGGCGTTTTATCAGTATGGCACTTTTCTAAAGGATTTCCAGTCAAAATCGGCAGGTGAGCTTGACCCGGAAGGTCCTGCCATCCCGGGGGATCAGGGCCTCCGGGAGGAAAGGAGTGGACGGATCGCTGTAACGTCGATCGAACAAATTGTAAATACTGCCAGAAATTTCCAACCCTTTTAGCAGGTTTTGACTGAAAATGGTCAGATTGACCACGCCAAATCCCGGAGCTTCCGTCTGCTGGAGCGTCAGGCGTTTGCTGGTATATTGGAACTCGAGGCCCGCATAAAGCTTCTCTTTGAGCAGGGGCGCGATCAAGTTGAGCTTGCCCAAATGTTTGGGAGAATCCGAGCGCACAATTCCCGCCTGATGAAACTCGGTATCCTGGAGAGTATAACTGAGACGGCCGCGCAGCCCTGAGGCCCAGAAGGCTTGTAACTCGAATTCCATGCCTCGAGAGGTGGCGCCTTTTACATTTTGATAAATCGGAGCCATTTGGGGATTATAGTTCACGAGATGCTCAATTTCGTTATAAAACCCTGACACCGAGGAGCGAAGGCTTTGCCCGATGCCTTGCTCATAAACCAACTCATGCGACGTGATTCGCTCCGGAACCAGGTTGGGATTGTAGAAGCGCTCGAAATAATTGGGCGCCCGGAAGGCCTGTCCCCGAATCAACTTGAACCATGCTTTGTCCCAAGGATTATAAATGATGGCGAAGCGCGGATTTACCGCTAGATCAGTGTGGCTGTAGCGATCCAACCGCACTCCGGCGTTTAGGTGCAGATTTGTCAAGACGGCCGCGTCGCCTTGAAAGTAAACGCCGAAATTATATGTGCTGCTCAGCGCGTTCGTATATTCGGTGGGCGGGCTGACATCAAAGATGTGAAGGCGTTGCGTGAAATCGTCCCGATATTCCGCTCCCGCCAGCAGGACGTGCCGCTCGAAAAGCACCTTTTTCAATTGCAGTTCCGTTCCCCACCATTGCCCCTGCTCCTTTTGCCGGTTCAACCTCTCTGGCAGAAGAGGCGCAGGCGCTTCCCGCAGAAAATCCTCGGTCGCATCATGCTGGTCATAATAGACCTGCGCGGTGACATCGAGCACATCAGGGAATTCGCGCGCAAATTTCAGATTGGCGAAGCTGCGGTCATCTTTCGTGCGGGTCCTTGGATCGCCAAATTTGGTGCCATCGAGATGAAACGGAGCAGTCGGGACTCCCTTTTCTCGGGCGTTGAACGCGCCCTCCAGGGTAAAATCGTGGAAACTGAGCGAGCCGAAAACGCTCCGATAAGCGTCGTCATCGACCTCGTGGACCGTATGGGCAAGACCCGACCTGAATTCTTTGAAAGTGAGATTATCTGGTCCTTCGCTATCGTACCAGGAACCGGAGAGGAGCATCTCGAAACCAGTCTTGAATTTATGGCCGTAGGTCGCGCGCCCCTTGAAAGTGTCGAAACTCGCCGCCTCCGCTGAAAGTTCCGCTCCTGAGATGTCCCGCCCCTTGCGGGTGATCACATTCACCACTCCAAAAAAGGCATTGTTGCCGTAGAGACTGGAGCCCGGCCCGCGAATCACCTCCACCTTGTCAATTAAATCCACATCCAGGATAAACTCTGTCCCTATAAAAGCGCCGTCGGAAAGACTATTATTGATGCGATGCCCATCCACCAGCACCAGGACACGGCTGTTGAAATCGCCCCGATTGAATCCACGGACACCCAGGAAAGAATAAATCCGGTTATAGCTGACGCTAAAACCGCGAACACTTTGAAGAATGTCCCCCAGCGTGCGAAAGCCGTATTTCTTCACGTCATCGGCGGTGATGATGCTGATAGAGGCGGGCGCGTCGGTGGTCTTCTGGCTGTATTTGGAGGCGCCTTCGACGGTGGGAATTTCCAACTTGAGCAGATCATCGAGGCGCAATTCTCCCGTCTCAGACGGCTTTTGGGGAAGCGCATTGGTTTCGTCGGTCCACCCCGAGTTGGCCAGGAAAAGTGACAACGCGCAACCACCCCACATCATGCATGGCCCATTTAATCTCAACGCGATCCCGAAAGCGTGAGTCCGGCAACTCGAGTTACGGCTCATTCGATTGGCTTCCCTGAGCATGAGCGGCTCCGCCAATTTTTGCAAGCCAAATGTGATGAGTTGTCGGCGGGAGTTCAAAAGGGGATTTGTGCGCGAGTTCAAAAGGGGACAGATTTTACAGTGAGTATTTTCCGAGGATTTCGGGCCAGTTGTTGAGGGGCGGGCTTGGGGGTTGAGTGACCGCCCAGAACTGTCTGAGGG
>JBBRPK010000106.1:0-20083 GCA_038228235.1 Verrucomicrobiota bacterium | reverse complement strand
TCTCCCCTAAAAAGCAAGAAGGGCAGGGAGATTAATCCCTGCCCGTAAGTGACGAAGTATTGGATTGCGCTATTAGGCGATCTTTCTGCGCATGATGCCCAAGCCGGAGAGGGCTACTCCCAGCATGATGATGGTCATTCCGCCATCCGGAACGGCAGCGACTGAGGTGGCAGCGGAGAAGCTGAACCTGCCTTGGGCGCTGGGGGTCTGGGTTGAGAACGACCATGAGCCTTCGGAACGGTCGAAGTCATTGCCGCTGACCCAACCATCGCCCACTACAGTGAGGAACTTAGCGGTACCAACAGCGAAGCGAATGACGCTGGTGATCTTTGCCAAGTCGAACGTGAACCCATCCACACTCCAAAGCGCTGGAGTGGGTGTCGAAGGGTTGAACGTCCATGGGGCTGCCATGGTGACGGCATCGCCGTCGGAGACAAACGGGATGAAGCTTCCGTCTTCGGATGCTACCTTGACGTTGGACCAAGCGGTCACTGCGCTGGCGAGGGACAGGTTATTATTATCCATCGTCGCGCCGCCGGAGATGGTGATGTTACCAGACACTGGAATGGCACTGGCAACGGTAGTAAAGAGAGCGACGGCGAGGAGGCTGCCGATTAGTGTTATCAATTTTTTCATTATTTTTCTTAAGGTTTCGATTCTGTTTATTCTTCGTCAGCAAACATTTCACTGAACTGGATGCTCTAATGCTGGAAGCGTGCCAACGCGATTAAAATTGATAATTTTGGTCGTAAGTGGCTTATACATAGCCTATTAGATCCATTACTGAATTTAGTAGCCTTCAATCCGGAAGCTGTGAATGTAAACCTCGGCGACAAGGCCTAATCCGGGAAACTACGATCCTAAACGTAGCAAGTCTCAGTTAATCAGGTAGTTGCAATAAAAACCGCCTTGTAATTAGAGCCGACATTGCGGCAGAAGGCTCATTCCAGCGAAAAAACAAAAATCCTCAAAGGCTCGGATTACCTCGGATTACCTCGGTTTACCTCGGTGCGGGAGTTCGGTTCAACCTGGAAAACCACGGCAAGCGGGAATATCCAGTGGGCTTTGCCTGCTGGCAGTGAAGCGGGCTGAACGCCTGGAGGTGCCAAGCTGGGGACGGAAAGACTTGCAGATTACCAATCCAATGTCACCAGGATTTTGGTGAATATTCGAGTTCGGACATGCCATATCCCTCAGGGAGGGTTTCCCGAAATGAGCCCTGGGCAACACCGAGCAGCCCCTGGAAAACGCTGGCAAATCCTCTCGCCCCTGCTGGGGCGGAATTAAAATTGGCGTGGCCTCCCGGGGGCTGCGCAAGCTTGCCCCCGGCTAATCTCCTGTATCCGTCCCGGATGGTGCTGTTCAAAAGCTAATGGCATTGGATTACCAATCTGCGGTACAGAGGGGTGACAACGTGAGAAAAGGCAGGCTACCAGCCTGCGCTCCGCTATATCAGTCAATCTGGGCTACCCGGCAAAAACAAAAAGGGCAGGGAGTGATCCCTGCCCAAAGTAGCGAAGAATTGAAGCGAGCCGATTAGGCTAATTTCCTACGGGCAATTCCGAGACCGGTCAAAGCGATGCCTAAAAGGGCCATCGTTGTGCCAGCATCGGGGACGGTTTGGGGCCCGAACACGCCGCTCTTTACTGTGGAATCAAACACGCCCCCAGAGGAAGCTGATTGGTCGAGGCTTGTATAATCATGCCCCTGCGAACCTCCGATTGTCGCCAAGAGTGAAAAGAGTGCAGTCCCGTCTGCGACGGCTCCGGCCGCTCCCATGTAAGTCCAAGTTGCGTTTAAGACAGTGGCGTTATCCGATGCCGCGGTCGAATTGGGACCTGTCAGGGCCTGGGAAAACACCCACCCCACCGGCGTGGTTGCAGGAAGCACTACGGTCGCTGGTCCGAAATCGTTGATCGTAAAATAATCCAGCGGCTTAAGGAAGCTGTTTGCGAATGAATAACTGTAAGTCCAAACTCCGCCCGATGGCCCTCCCACGTTGCCCAAAGTTATCGAATTCGCATGCCCCACACTCGCGCCCGCAGCCATCGCTACGGCCATTATTCCAATTTTAATTAAGTTTTTCATATTTGTTCTTTTTTTGTTCGATTCTTCGCCAGCAAACTTTTTGCTGTTATACAGGCTGTATGCTGGACTTGTGCCAATGCGTCTTTTAGGTTCTAATAATAGGCTTAACCACCTAGCTATAAGCTACTTATGATATGTCTTTTTTTTGGACAGTGATCCAGCAATCTCATTTTCGTAAAGAATACCGACTTTCTTTGGGGAATAGACCTACTACTTGTGCTTAGATTCAAAGCTAAGTCGCATTATAGCAATAGGTTGCAACTCCAGGCTCTGGTGTAAACTTGAGCGACATTGGATCTAATATTGGAGATCGCTGCAAGACGCTTACTATCAGTGGCTTAAGAAAATTATAGCTGTTTCTCCCTAAACACGGTTCTCCTCCGGAACGTCTCTGGAGCGGTCAGCCAATCCCAAGTTGCTTAGAATCCGAACAGCCGCCTCGGCCTTATTCAAAGTGTAAAAATGGAGGCCGGGCACTCCCGCCCGCAGGAGTTCGTCACATTGCTTCGTCGCGTATTCAATGCCGAATTCAGTGACCGCGTCATGGTCATCGCCTAATTCTTCCAGCCGCGCCAGCAGCGGCTTCGGCAGCCGAGCGCCACATAGGGTCGCGAACCGCTTGATCTGGGTCGCACTCATGATGGGAATGATTCCCGGACAAATCGGCACCTTCACCTGAAGCTTATTGGCCATATAATCTCGAAACTCAAAAAAGTCTGCATTGTGGAAGAAGAGCTGGGTTAGGACAAACTCGGCACCCTGATCGATCTTTTCCTTTAAGTATTGCCAATCAACGTGCCGCCCGTCTCGACAAGCCATATGGCCTTCCGGAAACCCGGCCACCCCGATGGAAAAGCCGTCCAATTCCCGGATGAATCTGACCAATTCGTAAGAAAACTCGAACCCGCCTTCGACTTTTTTGAATTCCCCGCTTCCGGCCGGAGGATCCCCACGCAGGGCCAGGATATTTTTTATTCCCAGTGCTCGGATCTGCGCGACCACCTTTCGAGTTTCTTCCTGGGTGGCATTCACACAGGTCAAATGCGCCATAGCGGTTAGATTGTGTTCGCGCTGAATGCGGTCCACGAGCATTAAAGTCTTGTCTCGCGTCCCGCCTCCCGCCCCATAAGTGACCGAACAATAATCGGGTCTGCCGGCCAGGAGTGCCGGGATGGTTTTCTGGAGCAAGTTTTCGTCCCCTTCAGCCGTTTTTGATGGAAAAAACTCTATGGAGATGACGGGGCGGTTGGCGGCTCTTTTGGCAGTGTAAATGTCTCGGATCAATTGCATGCGGCAGTTACGGCTCACATCGGCATTCCGGCCCCTTTACTAAAGGCACGGGTGGTTTGGGGTGGTTTGGGGACTCGTGGAACTCGTTCCTCCGGTTTGGGGAGTTTTGGAAAATAGTGAGCCGAGTGACCTCGGCTGCTACGAGGTTGATGGCGGCTGCGGCCAGCCTCGGATTTTCGACTCCTCACCCCGGCCCTCTCCTGGGGCGAGGAGGAGAGGGAGGGGAAACGGCGCAGAGTGTTTCAGGGCTTCAAAGCGCGAACTTTTCAGGGGAAATCTCTCTTTGGTGCTGGGCTACTCCACCGTGACGCTCTTGGCCAGGTTACGGGGTTTGTCCACGTCGCAGCCTCGCAGGACAGCGATGTGATAGGCGAGCAGTTGCAAAGGAATGACGGCCAACAACGGAAACAGCGGCTCAATCGTGTGAGGGAGGTAAATGACGTCATCGGCCTCTTTCGCGATTCGCTCGTTGCCCTCCGTGGCAAGCGCTATGATTGGGCCTTTGCGGGCTTTGACCACCTGCAAATTGCTCAAGGTTTTTTCATACATCGCATCGGAGGGAACGATAACCACGCTAGGAGTTTGCTCGTCAATGAGCGCAATGGGGCCATGTTTCATCTCGGCGGCAGGATAGCCTTCGGCATGGATGTAAGAAATCTCCTTAAGCTTGAGCGCTCCTTCGAGAGCGACTGGAAAATTATATTGCCGCCCCAAAAAGAAAAAATCCTCTGCGTGCTGATATTTCCGCGCGATTCTGGTGATGGCTTCGCCCTGAGCCAGAATGGTTTCGATCTGTGCCGGTACCGCTTGCAGGGCCGTGAGAATTTGCTGGCCCCTCGTCAATGAAAGCATCCGCATCCGCCCCATAAGCAAAGCGAGCAGCGCCAGGACGGTGACCTGGGATGTGAAGGCTTTGGTGGACGCGACGCCGATTTCCGGGCCGGCGTGGAGATAAATGCCGCCGTCCGCTTCGCGCGCGATAGTGCTGCCGACCACGTTGCAAATTGCCAGCGCAGGATGGCCGCGGCGCTTGGTTTCGCGCAAGCTGGCCAGAGTGTCGGCAGTCTCCCCGGATTGGGTGATGGCGAGCACGAGAGTGTTTTTTTCAATGGGGGCATTGCGATAGCGAAATTCGCTGGCATATTCCACTTCCACCGGAATATTCGCGAATTCTTCGAACAAATACTCCCCAACCAATCCGGCATGCCAACTGGTGCCGCAGGCCGTGATGACAATTTGCTCAATGGAGCGCAATTCGCCTACCGTCAGATTAAGCCCGCCAAACTTGGCGGTGGCCTCGTCATGGACCATGCGGCCGCGCATGGCGTTTTCGACGGTGCGAGGCTGCTCGAAAATCTCCTTTAACATGAAGTGATCGAACTCACCCCGTTCGGCCGATTCGGCGTCAAATTCTAATTGGGTGATTTGGCATTGGGCGGTATCGGACCCCAGGTTGGCGACCTTGAACTGGCCGGCGCGAAGAGTGACGACGTCGTAATCGTTCAGGTAAACGACCTGGCGGGTGTGCGGCGCGATGGCATTGGCATCGCTTGCGAGAAAATTTTCTCCGTCGCCCACACCCACGATTAGCGGTGAACCGCGCCGCGCACCCACGATCACGTCCGGGTGGTCCGAACAGATCACCGCGATGCCGTAGGCGCCAATGACCTCGCGCAAGGCATTGATAACCGCCTGGGTAAGAGGATGGACATCGCCGTTTTTTCCCGCGAGTTTAGCGTAATGTTCTCCGATGACGTGCGCCAACACTTCCGTATCAGTGACGGAGCTGAAATGGTGACCGGTCAAATGGTCTCGAAGCCTTTCATAGTTTTCGATGACTCCGTTATGCACGACCGCAACCCGTCCACTCTCGTCCCAATGGGGATGGGAATTCTCATCGGAAGGAGGCCCGTGAGTGGCCCATCGGGTGTGGCCCAAGCCGAGCCGACCATCCAGCGGTTCGGCGGAGAGTAATTTCGCAAGGCCTTCGTCGATCCTTCCCTTGCGCTTGCGGGTCACGAGTTGGTGGTCGCGGATAATGGCCAGACCGGCGCTGTCATAGCCGCGATACTCGAGCCGTCGCAAGCCTTCCAGGATGATAGGGGCCGCCTTTTGTTTTCCAATATAGCCAATAATACCACACATAAATCTAGTAATCGGGTCTGCCGGCCAGGAGTGCCGGGATGGTTTTCTGAAGCAAGTTTTCGTCCCCTTCAGCCGTTTTTGATGGAAAAAAATCCATGGAGATGACGGGGCGGTCGGCAGCTCTTTTGGCACTGTAAATTTCTCGGATTAATTGCATGCGGCAGTTACGGCTGACATCGGCATTCCGGCCCCTTTACTAAAGGCACGGGTGGTTTGGGGACTCGTGGAACTCGTTCCTGCGGTTTCTGGAGTTTTGGAAAATAGTGAGCCGAGTCACCTCGGCTGCTACGAGATCGATGGGGAGGTTGCTGCGGACAGGAATCTCCGCCCTCCGGTAAATAGTGAGCCGAGTCACCTCGGCTGCTACGAGATTGATGGGGGGGATGGCTGCGGACAGGAATGTCCGCGCTCCGGTGTAAATGACTGCTGCGGGCGGGGACGCCCGCGGTCCGGAGCGGGAACGGAACTACTGCGGAGGGTCGACAGGATGGAGGATGGCGGATGGAGCGCCCGGTCAGGGGACCGGGCCTACAGTGCAGCCCTTTTCATAGACCGGGAGAGGCTATGGGGGTTTTGGGACTCGTGGAACTCGTCCCTCCGGTTTGGGGAGTTTTGGAAAATAGTGAGCCGAGTCACCTCGGCTGCTACGAGATTGATGGGGGGGATGGCTGCGGACTGGGATGTCCGCGCTCCGGGATGGGTTGTGGGTGTTTTCTGGGCTTCTGAGCTTAATTTGGACATCTTCGGGCTAACCAAACTCGACATTGAGGCGGATTTGCCCTGTTTTTGGCTCCCTGACAGGAAATGGTACGATTCCTGCGGCATGGCGAGGAGGAGTTCCTTGATATGGGACACGTGGGATTCACGTCGTTGGCGGCTCCGGCTGTGCTAAAAGGAATCGGGCGGGGCCTCCTTGAGCAATTCCTGGCGCAGTTCACCGAGGAACTGGCCGCGAAAAACCTAAATCTGCCAGCCTCCCTGCTGAGTGACGAGGCATATTTCAACTCGATAGCCTCCCTATTAGGCCATACGCCAGGCTTACCTGCGCGATTGGCGGAGACTCTTTTTATCGTCGGTCAATTTGCGACGCCCAAGGCCCGCGAAATCCTGCAAACGGCACTGGTTACCGCCTTCCCGCATGGCATTCTCGACCCGCAAGCATCGCCCGAGGGGGTGGCCCTAAGACTTTGGCTTGCGGCCCCTGACTTACTGATGCGAGCTCATTTTGAGCATAACGTAAAGCGCCGAACCTGCCTGGATTGTTTCGCAAGCGCGCGCGCGCGCGAGCTTGGAGCGCCCTGTTTGATCGTTGACCCCTCGAAGCTGACCGACATGACGCGTTCCTTGAGCACCTGGTTCGTCCAACACCAACGGGGGATGGGGATAACCAAGATCCACGTGACAGCGAATGGAGATAACATTTGGTTTGAAATTCGACATGGGCGTCCTCTGGCCTGCGTACAAACTTCCGATCAGCACGATACCCAACTTTTTCAGTATCATCCTAGAAAAGTGGATCTGGTTTTGTATTCACATCTCCGCGATGAGATTATGATCGAAGCCGGAACCCTGGAAGAGTGCCAGCTTTATCGGGCGCAGCTTGGTCTGCTTTTCCAAGGGAATGCAGACTATTTCTACCGAACCGACCTCTTCAGCCTCGATCCATTGTGGAACGAGGGCCAGGACGCCCTCGACGCGGCGAGTCTTGAAGCCTTAGCGGCAATCGTCCTCCGGAACTGGGAGGAGCGCTTTGCAAATGCCAACAACGACATCTTTATTAGAATGTGCGATAATGGTTTCTTCGACCCAACTCGTTCCGGCATTCTGGCCCAAGTTATTCCCCGGAGGGGAAGCCTTTCCCATGCAGCCTTCGATTTCTATTTTTCGGGATGGGCCAAGCCGCGGACCGTGGAGATTTATCCGCCGAACAGACTCAAACTGGAATGGTGCGGCGACGCCTCGCTCGTCGGAACCTGGCTGATGAAACAGCTATTTCGAGTCCCTTAGCCTTATAAATCCTATGAGAATTTGGTCGGCTTTACAATCGCTTCCTGGATTAAGCAGTGTCCCTGCCGGCTGGGGCTTCGGACTGGATGATGACTCCAGACGCTTCATAGATGTTTTCCTTCAACCGGGACTGGGGACGGTTAAATCCTATCCCTGCCCCTACAACTGTGGCTGTGGCCAGCGTGTGGTTGCTCACCGGGACGGTTCGATAGTGGCTGTGTGCCAATGCGATCCTCCCAAATGCCAACACCTTTCGTTGACCCTTGCTGATGTTATCCCTCTCGACCTTAATCTTTCTAAATTTGGCCGGGCTCTCTGCAAAGCGCTCAGTTTGGAAAGCAAAGCGGTCGAATTCGGCCTGACCTGCACACGGCAAATCGGCTCGTGGTCCGCCAGTGCAGTGCCTGTTATCCTCACTATCCAATGGGATCCACAACAATTCCGATCGGTGGTAGCGGCGCTCGTGTTTCGCCTCAAGTGTCCCTTCATTCTGCTAGCGCCGACCAGTGCGCATCTTGACGCCCATTGTCAGGAGCTGTTGGCGCACGTGGGAGCGGGCTTCTTTCCGCTGGATGCCTATATTATCATCACAGAACAGGGGAATCTCCAAGCGACGAAACCGCCGGGCGAAATCTTCCTGGGCTTCGCGCCGCCGCCGGGTGATTCCATCGCTGAGAGTAGCGCGAGGCAGGTTTTGGCACTCGCCAAACGATTGGATGCGGAGCAACCAATGAAACTCCCGACTGCTTTCATGGTTTTGATCATGTACAGCCAGGAAGAACTCAGCGCCGCCGAGATTGCCCAGAAATGCCGCTGTTCCAAGGCCACGGTTATCAGCCGATTGAACTTGTTGCATCGAAAGCTCGGCCAGCATCCGGTGACTTTGCGCCGTTATTCCGAGCATTTTAAAACCATCGAAAAATCCCTCGCTGGGGCACGGAGTCACGACGGCCGACCAGGCAGTACGTCGGACGATGAAGATACGGACACAGAGGAATCGGAGTCATGAAACCTTGCCTGACAATCCATCGCCCCTGCCGGGGCGAAATTAAAATTGGTCTCTGCCTCCGGCGGCTGCGCGGACTTGCCCCCGGCTAATCTCCTCCATCCCTCCGGGATCAAAAGCTAGTCTCCAGAGCGAACTCGCCCCTGAGTTTCCGTCGGGAGGCCCGGACACCCTAAAGCGTGGCCACCCTACAAAGGCTTGGAGGCCGCCTTTTTCCCGAACTTTCCTCCAGAACTCAAACAAATCTGACCGATCATCTGACCGGTCAGATTGGCTATAAGTCGTTCCGCTTGAACCACTTTAGTTCCGACCCACTCCACCATTCTGACCGTTCCCCCATTTATAGAGGCCTGTTACATGAAGTTACGAGGCCCAGAACGAAAGAAAAAACAATGATTATGAAAAAGAATCCTCCCATCACGCCTAACAGATGCTCTACGCGGCGCCGATGCCTGGCAGCCGCAGTCGTGATTGGCACCCTCGCGTCACTCGTTGGGCCAGTAATACTGGCGCAACCGGTTGCTTCGACGCCCGTGCCCTCAACCGCTCTCCCTGGCATTGATCCGGGCGTTTTCCAACCCTTCCTGGATGGGTTGTTGGGCAAATATGGCTGGCTCACGACTGTTCTGCTGGCGATCGGGTCCCTTCGCATCCTTTTCAAACCCATCATGTTGGTCGTGGAGAACGCCTTGAAGAATGACCCCGTTAAATTCGCCGCCGTTCAGAAATTCGAGGCGGGGCCATTCTACAAAGCCATTGCGACCGTCCTGGATGTGGGCGCCTCCATCAAACTCCCCCTTGTGAAGCCCCCAGGCCCACCCTCTGCCTGATCAACAAGCAATTTAACCACGGATGGGCACTGATTAACACTGATTAAAACAAACAGACACTAAAATGCAAAAACCCTTTACACGAATTAGGCCGAATCCGGGAGACTGTGTGCTTCCAACAGAGATTCGCGAAAATTGGTGTAGGTCGTCCTCCCTCCGCAGTACTTCGGCTACGGAGGACGGGTGTCTTTTGGGGCCTTCTCAGTCCGTGTCTATTCATGTCAATCCGTGGCTTCTCTTTTCCAAAAATGACAACCGCAATTCTCGGCATCCTGGCGGCGCTCGTACCCTTTGCCATCTGGTTGTACAAGCGCCACGCCGCCACTCAAGTTGATCCCCAGCAACAACATGAAAACCACCGTGAAGAAATCGCAAAAGAAATTGTCCGCAATGATGAAAGTTCTGCCAATCGCAGCCTCGATGCTGATTTGGACAAGCTGCGCTCATTACAAAGTGATCGACGGGGACAAGGCAGTCCGCCGCCTCCAAACGCATAGTCAGTTCATAGCGCCCGTGGACGGCTGGTTTGTGCCCGACGCCCGCTGGTTGGAACTTCGCGAAGCCCTCGGTGACAAAATCGAATCCCTGGAAAAAGGCAAACCATGAAACTGAGTGACCACCAAGAACGAAACCTGCAATTGACAGCCCCCACTCCCTATTGGGGCGGGGGAGCACCCAAAGCCGGCGGGGACGCCGGCACTCCAAGCGGCGAGGGAGGAACTGGCGCGGGTTCCGTGCCCCGGAGGCGAATTGGAAGATGGGATTCGCCGAACGGTGCCTCTCCCGGGCTTGCCCTCCTGGGCCGAGAGCCGAGACGTGCTGCTTCGGACAGGGATGTCCGAGGTACGGAAAATAGTGAGCCGAGTCACCTCGGCTGCTACGAGATCGATGGGGAAGTTGCTGCGGACAGGAATGTCCGCGGTCCGGAAAATAGTGAGCCGAGTGACCTCGGCTGCTACGAGATCGATGAGGAAGTTGCTGCGGACAGGAATGTCCGAGGTACGGAAAATAGTGAGCCGAGTCACCTCGGCTGCTACGAGATCGATGGGGAAGTTGCTGCGGACAGGGATGTCCGAGGTACGGAAAATAGTGAGCCGAGTCACCTCGGCTGCTACGAGATCGATGGGGAGGTTGCTGCGGACAGGGATGTCCGCGATCCGGAAAATAGTGAGCCGAGTGACCTCGGCTGCCACGAGATCGATGGGGAAGTTGCTGCGGACAGGGATGTCCGAGGTACGGAAAATAGTGAGCCGAGTCACCTCGGCTGCTACGAGATCGATGGGGAGGTTGCTGCGGACAGGAATGTCCGCCCTCCGGTAAATAGTGAGCCGAGTCACCTCGGCTGCTACGAGATCGATGGGGAGGTTGCCGCTGACAGGAATTTCCGCGCTCCGCTGAGGAATTTTTTGCTGAAAAGCATAAGGCTGGTTCATGCCCAGGGTGCGATGCCCGCGAACGGGACCACTGGCCTTCTTTCTACTCACATCCGGGAAACCTTTCCTGACTTCTCAAACCTATGATGTTGCTCGCGCAAATTCCAACCCCTCCCTCCGGGGCCATTGAAAACTGGCTCATCTCTGCCGCTGCACTCGCCTCCATGGCCTTACTTTTTAAAAAGCTGTTTTTCCGCAAGACGCCCCTGGAACGTCAATTCGCGGAGAAAGGGGAATTTTTCCTTGCACAGGAAAAGATCGAGCGCGAACTCACGGTCTTGCGGGATAAAATCGACGATCGCTTTCTCATCCTCGGCGAAAAAATAGAACAAATGAAATGGGAGATTCTCACTGCCGGTGAAAAGCGTGGCAGCTCCATACACCGCCGCCTGAACGAACTGGAATCAGGCCTGGCGCGTGTCGATGAAAGGTCCAAGTCGTAAAGCGGGCCTGATGATTTCTGACTCAATCCAAACCTAAAACCTAAAACCTAACACTTATGAACAATCCAATAAACCCTTCCTCTCATCATAATCCGGAACCCTCCCACTCCCAGGGTAATTCTGCCGGCGACGCCTCTCCCGTTGAGCAGGCATCCTCTAAGACCATTCCTCCTGGCCTCTCGATCATTACCTCCTCCGAATCAGCAATCGCTGGTATTACCGAAAACCTGCGAAACCAACGCACCGGCAGAGTAGCCCGATTACCCAAACTGATCCGAGACAAAGTGAACCTTCTCATCTTAGATGGCGCGACCTACGCTGAAATCCTCACCACGCTCGGCGAGGATGGGCATCTGCTCAACGAGGACAACCTCGGCAACTGGAAACAGGGCGGCTACCAGGATTGGCTCAAGGCGCAATATGTTTTGGCCGAGATGCGCATCCGGCAGGAGAACGCCACGGAACTCCTGCAGCAGAATGAAGGAACGACACTGCATGAGGCGACGAATAAAATCGCCACCTCACAAATCTGGGAAGCGCTCAGGAGCATGGGGCCGTCCAGCCTCCAGAGTGCCCTTGAAAAGAACCCCGATAATTACGTGCGCGTGCTCAACGCCCTCACCCGGCTCACCGCGGGGGCCATCACCTGCGAACATCTGCGGATTGAACAACTTCAGCGCAAGGCCAGCCTGGATCCGGCAAAGGCCGATCCCGCCAGCCGCGCCATAACGCCTGCCACGCTGGCCCGAATTGAAAAGGAATTAAATCTCCTCTGACCGGACTTGATTCCGATTATGAACTGCGACCGAAAATATTTCCTGCCCTGTCAGGTGAAATGGATCGAGGATGAATCGAGTTTAAAAATCATCCAGAAATCGCGCCAGATCGGGATCTCTTACGCAGATGCTTACGATTCGGTGAAAAAAGCGAGTCCGAACGGAGGCCGGCTGGATGTCTGGGTTTCCTCGCGGGACGAGGCGCAAGCCAAGCTCTACCTGGAGGACTGCAAGTACTGGGCTAATCTGCTGCATCTGGCCGCGATTGATCTTGGAGAACTTGTTCTTGATGCCAAAACCAACTTCTCGGCCTACGTCCTGCAATTCACGAATGGAAAACGCATCTATTGCGTGTCGTCGAATCCGAACGCCCTGGCTGGGAAGCGGGGCCATGTAAAACTCGACGAATTTGCGCTGCACCAGGACCAGCGCCTGCTTTATCGGGTAGCCAAACCGGTCACGATGTGGGGTGGGCAACTGTCGATTATCTCGACGCATCGGGGCGCCAATTCCGTTTTCAACCAACTGATTCGGGACATCGCCGAAAACCACAATCCGATGGGCTGGAGCCTCCACACAGTGCCGATTCAAACTGCGGTCGAACAGGGACTTGTCGAGCGCATCAACGCGAAGTCGGGCCGGATAGAATCCCGCCAAGCTTTTCTGGCGCGTCTGCGGGCGGAGTGCATCGATGAGGAACAGTGGCTCCAGGAATATTGCTGCCAGCCAGCGGACGAGGCGGCGGCGTTCATTAGCTTTGAGATGCTTCATTGCTGTGAAGCCAATTGCCTGAGGGACTACTCTTATCTCTTCAATAGCAACTACCCAATCTACCTGGGCATGGATACGGGCCGCAAAAAGGATCTAAGCGTAATTGATGCAGGGGAATTGATCGGGGATGTGATGTGGGATCGTCTGCGTTTGGAATTACATAACAAAACTTTCGCCGAGCAGGAGTTTGAGCTTTACCGCCTCCTTGCCCTACCGAAATTACAACGGGCCTGCCTCGATGCCACTGGCCTGGGCATGCAACTTGCGGAGCGAGCGCGGCAGCGCTTTGGATGGAAAGTTGAACCCATCACCTTCACCTCGGCGATAAAGGAGGAGATGGCCTATCGGCTCCGCGCCGCCTTTGAAGATAAAACTATTCGCATCGCCTCTGATGCGGCCTTGCGGGCAGATCTGCGCGGCATCAGAAAGGAAATTACCAGCAGCGGCAACATTCGTTTCGGGGGCGAGAGCGAGGATAGCCACTGCGATCGGTTTTGGGCGAAGGCTTTGCGGCAACATGCGCTCAGTGGCCAGGGTGGGATTGGGGCGTTAGTTGGTTGAGGCCGGAGGACTGAAGACTGAAGACTGAGGGCGGAAAAACCGGAACACAAAAAATGGCCACAAAGATGCACAACGAGACTCGAAAAGGGAATTTAACCGCTGAGCACTGAAATGAAATTTAGTTTCCAACTCGGCAAAATCAATTTCGAGGTCGGCACGGCGAATTCCGGCCTCGGGACGGCTGCCAAATCTTCGGGTGGCTTAGGTTTGGCAGCCGCCTGGCTGCGAGGGCAGGAGGGCAACGGCAGCGGGGGAAACGCAGCCTTGATCTCGCCCTTTCAGCAAAGCGTCTGGGTTTACACCGTGGTTTCCGCTCTGGCCCAGACCGTCTCCGCCATCCCCTTCCGAATTTCGCGAGGCGATCGTTCCGGCGAACACCTCGTCACCCAAGGACCCATAATCGATCTGTTTAGCCGTCCCCATGAATCCTTGAACCGGTTTCGCTTTTGGGAATTCATCGTCACCTGGTATTGTCTGCGGGGAGAGGTCTTCCTGATCGGACAGGATAAGAACGGCAATATTTTGCCGATCAAAAAATCGCGACAAGCGCCTGCTCAACTGCTGGTTTTGCCTCCCGACCAGTTTCGGCACATCGTCAACGGGTATGACCTGGCGGGCTGGCAATTTACCTCCGCGCCTCTCTCAGGCCCGATTGGCCCACAGAGCTTTACCCCTGATGAGGTAGTCCACGATTTCCTTCCCAATCCCTACCTTTTTTGGCGGGGGATGTCCCCTCTATCGGTCGCACTGCTAGCTGCTCAAACCGACTATGCGAGCGCGCAATTCATGAAGGGTTTGATGCTGAATAACGCGGATACGGGGGTCATCGTCCGCACCGATCAGCAACTCTCGCCGGATCAACGCGAACAAATCATGTCCGCCTTGAACGAACGGAAGCGCAGCGCGGGCACTGCGGATCGGCCCCTCCTGCTCTGGGGGGGAGCACAGATTATCAAGCCCACTCTTTCGAGCGCGGATTTGCAGTTTCTGGAACATCGTAAATTCAACCGGCAGGAGATTTGCGCGGCTTTCTTTCGGACCCCGCAATCGCTGGTGGGCTTCACCGAGGATGCCAACCGGGCGATTCACCAATCGGAACGGTTAAACTTTATCGAGAATTCGATTACGCCCTTTTGCGCGCGTCTGGAAGCGACCGTCGAGCCCATTGTTAAATCATTTGGGGCGGACTTGTTTGGCTGGTTTGATATTGACTCCCTGCCCATTTTGCAACAAGCGCGGAGAGACAGGGTCGATACCGGTCTCAAATTATTTTCCCTGGGGTACCCAGCGAATTCCATCAACCAAAGCCTTGACCTCGGCCTGCCTCACCTTCCCTGGGGAGATAAGGGTTATTTGCCCCTTACGGTGCAAGAAGCGGGGAGGGGTGTGGAGGCCGCGCCTTCGCCAGACCCGAATGCGACTGAGCGAGATGGAACTACCCGAATGGACCGAGAAGACAGAGGACAGAGGACGGAAGACGGAGGATCGAGCGTGTTTGAGAGGATGCTGGGGAATTTGGATTGCCAAATGCCGAATTCCGATTGCCGATCCGCTGCGCCAGGCGCGACGCGCGGCGAGTTAAAGGAGATCGGAAATCGTCACACATGCTCTGGCGCGGTGGCAGATCAACTATTACTTAATCGTCGGATTAGGCAGAAGAAATCGAAACTGAGCGCCTTCTTTTTCGAGCAGCGCAAGCGGGTTTTGGGAAAGCTGGCGGAATTGAGCAAGCCCGTTCCTGCTCTTAGCTCGATTGATTCCATGCAAGGAACACCGATTAGTGTTCTTCTCCTGCTAACTGAGATCTTTAACAGAGTCGCCGAAGACGAACGGCTCTGCAAAAAACTGACACCTCTTTTGCGCGAGGATGTCGGATTCGGCTGCGCGAGCATCCGCACCGAAGTCTCGCGTCCGGACCTCAACCTGGCCCCGGAACTTATTGCGGCTTTCCTTGCCCAACGAATGATCAAATTAAAGGAAATTAACGCAATTACTTTTCAGTCCCTTAAATCAGCTCTCCACGCAGGGCTGGAAAACAGCGAGGCGTTTCCTGGAATTGCGGATCGCGTTAAACGGCTCTTCCAGGATGCCAGCCGCTCACGAGCGGGAACTATCGCAACGACTGAAACGAGTGTGGCCGTCAACACCGGCCGGTTCTTCACAATGCAAGCCGCCAATGTGGAAAAGAAAGGCTGGCAGACGATGAACGACGGGAGGGTTCGCTCAGCCCATAGCCGGGCGCAAGAAGACTACGCGGATGGCATCCCGCTTGATGATCCGTTCATTGTTGGTGGGGAACCCCTCATGTACCCCGGCGATCCAAGCGGCAGCGCGGACAACGTGATTAACTGCCGATGCTGGACTTATCCCATTCCCAACTGACGACTGACGATTGCCCAAAGAACGCAAAGAAATAATTAACCGCGGAATACGCGGAAATGAAATTGAACCGCAGAGAACGCAGAGAACGCAAAGAATAGCCACGAAAAAGCGCGAGGAGTCGCGACCAAAAGACTGAGGACTGACGACCGAGAAAACGAATAGCCGCAAAAATGCACGAGAAGACACTAAAATGAAATTCAACCGCAGAGAACGAAAAGAACGCAGAGAGCGAAGAGAACGAGGACAGAGGACGGAGGGCGGAGGACTGCTGGCGGAGCCGCGACGTGGCGAATGATCCGCCGAGAAATTCATCCCAAGGCGAGCCTTCCTCCGGCGAGCGAGCAGGCTCCCGCGAACACCATCGACTTTCGCAGCTCCGATGAGACCCTCGACCGCTACCAAGAACTCATCAGTGTGAGCGGCTGGCAATTGGACAATTACCGTCGAAATCCGATTGTACAAAATGCCCATAGTTATTGCAGCCTTGCCGATACCATTGGCAAATCCCTGATTACGGAAGTCCGTGGCGATTACCTTTTCCAGCGTATTCTATTCGCAGTCGATGAAAACCCGATGGCCAAATTGGCCTATGACCTCTACAAAGGCGGCTTCCTGAACGCGGTTTCGGTGGGCTTCATTCCCCTCCGCTGGGAAAATGGAAATCAAGACGCAGGTTATCGCCGCATCTATCTCGAACAGGAATTATTAGAAGTTTCAGCGGTCAGCGTTCCGGCGAACCC
Organism: Verrucomicrobiota bacterium; assembly: GCA_038228235.1. GTDB lineage: Bacteria > Verrucomicrobiota > Verrucomicrobiia > Limisphaerales > JBBRPK01 > JBBRPK01. The sequence goes on along the minus strand of JBBRPK010000106.1, from coordinate 3,611 downwards.
AAACGCCCTTACCCTCGCTCTGAAAGCGGGGGCGATCCACAAGAGCGATCTCAAAGATTTGGCGGCGATGCTGGAGGCGCTTTGTGTTCGAAGTAGCGAGGACGGACGACTGAAGACTGAGGACCGAGAGCTGAAAACAGAGGTTGGAGGATGGCACGTAGATCAGGGGACGGTTGACCGAACGGTGATCTGGGAGGAGCGGGAACAGATGACGGAGGACCGAGGGCTGAGGACAGAGGACGGAAGACGGAGCATCGAGGAAGGAGGATTGCAGCCGGCGGACCGAGAACCGATGACGGAGCACCGGGGACTGATCCCAGGAGATGGAGGACCGAAGACTGAGGGCGGCGAATTCAACGCCCAGCCCACTACCGAAAACCAATTTTGCAACAATCAGGCAGACCCCGATTCCGTGACCGGCGCTTTGGGTGCCGGGGTCCATGAAGCGCAATTGTTGCAGTTAAACAAACAACTCAATGAAATCTGCGCGCTTTTGAAACGCGCGTAAAACCAAACAAACCAAATGAATGATTTGCGATTTCCGATTTCGGAAGGCCGACGAGACCCTGATTCCTTCGGGAGCTTAGGGACTCGTGGAACTCGTCCTTCCGTTGGTCGCTAATCGGCAATTCCCCAAAAACTATGGAAACAGCAATAATTGAAGAGTTCCGCAAAGGACTCACCGAAATCAAAGATGGCGTCACTAACAGTGACAAGAACCTTTCCGAAATGAACCTCGCTCTTAAAGCCGTCGAGACGGAAAACCAACGGCTTGAGCAAGAACTTACGAAAATCCGGCGTCTCTGCGTTGCGCGCGCTGCGGCAGGGGTCACCACACCCAGCCGTGGCATGGTGAGCGATGAATGCGCGGCCCATCTTGGGTCCATGTTCGTGCTTCAGTGCGCCAAATCCGGCAAATTGGAGATTCTCTCGGCCAGCGCCGCGACGCGTGACGCCCTCCTTAGTTCGGCTCGTCAAGTCCTCGGTCTAGAAATCAAAGCCGCGCTCACGTCGGTGGATATTCCCTTGCCCGTCGGATATTCGGGCGAATTGCGCGCGCTCATCGCCCAATTCGGGGTCATCCGCAAAGCGATGTTCCCTTATCCCATCGGGATGGGGACGGCGAAACCGCCCCGGATGGGGGCGCGTCCTCAGTTCGGATCGATTGCGATGTCCGGGGCCCTCCCCGAAGGATCCCCTGGCATTACTTTTGCGGCTCTGGAGTCGCATAAGATCGGGGGACTGGTAAGAGTTCCGCGAGAGCTGGAAGAACAGAGCATCGTCCCGATGGGGCAATTCCTGGCGCGCTATGGGGCGGTGGAGTTTGCGCGAGCGGAAGACACCTGGGGTTTTCTGGCCGATGGGACCAATACGTATGAGCAAGTCAAGGGAGTGGTCAAAATTGCCTCCGACAACAACAAATCTAACGTGATGAGCGCGACCAAAACCTCGCCCAACGATGCGACGCTGGCCGATTTCCGCACCATGCGATTGAGTGTCGCCACGCCAGTTCTAGCGACGGGCCGATACTACATGAACGCAACCTGGGAACAGCGATTGCGGCAATTCAAAACCCAACCAGACCCAATGATCTATGATCAACAAGGTCCCAACGGGCGGCCCACCCTTGATGGATACGACGTGATCTGGACGGAAGTACTGCAGCCCTTCGGACTGCTTCCAGTCCCAAACACCACTTTGGCCGTCTTTGGTGATTTGAGCTTCTGGTGGATGGGGGAACACCTCAGCCCACGGATCGACACTTCTGACCAGGTGTTTTTTGTGAATGACCAACTCGCGGTCCGATTCATCGAGGAAATTGACTTCGATTATATGGACGTGGCGGCGGCTGCCGCGCTCCAAACGGCACCGGCCTAAGCTGAAGTTCGACACTACTTAACACGAATCAAAATTATGAAAATCAAAACATTCCTCACGAAAGGACGCGCCCCCGCAGTTCCCGAACTCAGAAAATTCAGGGACTCATGGAACTCGTCCTTCCGGGTAATCATGAATCCGTTCCTCATCACTCTCACGTTCTTCCTGGGAATCCTTATCGTTTCATGGGGCGCCGCGATTAAGGAGGGTTATGTTACGCGCAGCTTGACTGCCTCGACCAACACTGCGGAAGTGTTCTGGCCACAAAACCCGATCAAGCTCATGCGACTGGTTTCCTACGATGTCAACGGCGACACGAACACGGCCATATTGACCATGTACTCGGGCACCCAGCCACTGACCATCACAGGCATCATCAATGTGACGAACCTGGTAGTGGCAGCCAACACCAATGTTCAGACGAATGCCCTGGTTCTCATTCAGCGAGCGGATGACACAATCTTCTCGCTGACAGTTCTTTTCACGAACCAATTCACGAACATCTTCATGGCCGCGACCAATTCGGTGCCGGTTTTGACGAATGACACGTTATGGGTCTGCACTAATATCGCGTGGACAATTGTAGGCAGCAATACGGTCCGCCTTGCAGGAGAGAGTCTGTTTTCCACGCAACGGAGAGCGCCTTTGAGTTTACGGATGAGCACCTCGGGGACGCTCTCCAACCGGGTCAATGCTGCGACGGTCCGTTATGACGACACTCCTCAATGAAAAAAGCGCCGGGGAAAACCCAAACTCAGAAACCCCGGCGCTCCTTACCCGCAGTGCACCGCCCGAAGGCGCTTCCTAGAAATAGAGAATGTGAGATATATGAGCAACCACGAAATGCGAACCTCCCCCCCACCTCTTGATAAAGCGTTCTCGAAGCCTGGACGCCATCGGATGGTGGTGTCCTCCCACACACGCGCCTTGGAGGCCGTGTCCCGCGACCCGGCGTCCCCCGAGAGGAGCCGGGTCAAGCCCGGTGACGGCACCGGGCCTACACGGCGCCCAAATGTTAGCCAAGCCGCCATTCGCCTGCACCGTCGGCGTGGCCCCAGCCGATGGTGGCTGAAACAGGGAATCCCGGTCATGCTCCTCATCAACTGCATGCTGCTTCCTGCATCCGGCATCGCTTCAATCATCACCGGCAACCTCCAAAATACCAGCGGCAACCCCTACGCGACGAACGCACTTTTCGCTCCGCTCTCCACACCGCTGGCCAGCGGCAACAATACGATTGCCTCGACCTCCACCAACGTAGTGGCTGCCGCCAACGGCAGCTTCTCCGTCACCCTCAAACAAGGCAATTACCTGGTCACCATTGGCAACGTGCGCCACGATTCTTTCGTCATCTCCGTGCCCAATGACGCCAACACCTACAATCTCAACTCTGTCATCACCAACGCGCTCACGTTCAATTACACGTATTCACCGACTTACGAGCAACGCGTCAACAAAGGGCAGGCGGATGGTTACGTGGGTTTGTTCGGCACGGTTCTGAATCCGGCGGGGTTGACGGCGAGCAATTTCAATTTCCTGGGCACAATCAACCTCGGCACCGACCCGATCAACTCCGCCACATTTTATATTAACACTACAGCGACGTTTTAAGCGATTTCCATTTTTTGAGTTCTTTGATGCGGCGTTTACGGTGGGATTCGTAGGCCTGATAGTTGCGTCTGGTGTGGTACCGCAGCAGTGTTAAAATGTAGCTGGGCTGGCGTTTGGGATCC
>JBBRPK010000105.1:0-20111 GCA_038228235.1 Verrucomicrobiota bacterium | reverse complement strand
GGGTCTGTGACCGAGGAGCAACAAAGCCAGTGGGCGTACGAAAACCCTCCGGGCGGCGGGCCTTTTGTCTGCGGCCTGCGTTGACTCGGCCATCACAGCCCGCTGCGGGGATGCTCCGGCCTCGCCGCCTTGGCCACAGCCAAAATCACTCGCCGCAGGACCCCACGCAATTTTAAAACAGGCTCTAAGCGGGTATTCCAGGGACTCGTGGAACCCGTCCTTCCTTTTAGAGTCTTGGAATCCTGTCCACAATATATTCTCCAATGGCTAGCGAAGCGGTCGCGGCTGGGCTTGGCGCATTGAGCACATGGAGCGCATTCTGACGTTGGACGATTTTGAAATCCTGGACCAGTTCGCCGGAGGCGGTCATGGCTTGAGCCCGCACTCCTGCCCCTCCCGTTTCTAAATCACAGTTGCGAATTTCCGGAACCAGCTTTTGCAGAGCCTGGCAGAATCGTTCCTTGCTTAATGATTGCGCCAACTCCCGCCGAATCATTCTCGGATGCTTCCAAAGAAAAAGCCACAACCCGGGGAACAAAAGCGCGTCCAAAAGGTCGGCGGGGTTGATGGTTTGAAAGGTATAACCTTCCCGCGCAAATGCCAGGACTGCGTTGGGCCCTGCTTCAATGCCTCCTTGAACGAGCCGGGTAAAGTGGACGCCCAGAAATGGAAACGCGGGATTGGCCACGGGGTAAATCAGGTTTCGAATCAGGTGCCTGCTAGACGGTGTGAGCTTGTAGTATTCACCCCTGAAAGGAACGATGCGAACTTCGCGCTTTTCGCCAGCTAACATTGCAACGCGATCGCTTTGCAGCCCGGCACAGGTGATCAGAAAGCTGCACCCCAGTTCCGCGGTGTTCGCCCGCACACGCCAGGAATTACCGCAGTGCCGGATCTGGATTGCCTTGGCATTCGTCAGGACGCGTCCGCCGCGCTCTTGCACGCGAGCCAGGAGTCGATCGCAGACTTGCCGGTAATCGACAATCCCTTCTTCGGGAACATGAGCAGCGGCCAGCCCCGCGACGTGGGGCTCGATCTTACGCATCTCCCCCGCATCAAGTCGTCGCAATCCAAGCAGCCCATTGGCGGCGCCCCGACGAAGTAGTTCGTCCAGCCGCGGCACTTCCTCGGGAGTGGTCGCCACCACGAGCTTCCCGCAAATTTCGTGGGCAATATCCTCGCGGCGACAGAACGCGACCATCTGTCGAATACCCTTCACCGCCAACTCGGCTTTCGTGGAACCGGGTTGGTAATAAAGCCCAGCGTGCAGCACGCCGCTATTATGAGTGCTCTGATGCGCCCCGACAGTCGCCTCTTTCTCCAGCAGAGTAACTTCGGTGGAGGGAAAGCGTTCGAGCACACGGTAAGCCGTGGCAAGCCCGACGATGCCACCGCCGACGATGAGCACGGATTTGGAGTTCCCCATTACATCGGCCCATGTTCGCAGGGAAATCCTGTGAAATCCCGGGCGCTTAACCTCTTAAGGCCACGGACGGCCTTTCTCGCTGAAAGTTGGCTTGTTGAGCCAGTGGCAAAACAGAAAAGACATCTGCGGCCAAAATCTTGACTCTTCGAGCGCCCTCCACGTCCATAACCAGATAGCGCATTTTGCCGGGCACCTGCGCTGGATAGCCGTCCAGACGCACCAGATTTTCATCCACCTCATCCACTCTGCAGCGCAAGTATTCCGCCGCCTGGCGGCGCGTCATCCAAGGAGATATATTTGTTCCATGCATATAAAAGCACAAAAAACATGATGTTAACAGCCCCGCCATCAATTGCAAGAGAATTCCACGCAGAATTCGGGCCTCAGGCAATTTCCAACTCCCTTTGTCATCAAGGCTTGCCGGGCAAACTGTAGCAGTATACAAAAGCTCATGCGAGTTTTGCAAAACCCGGTCTGGCCTCGGTAAAAAGACATTTCCGGGCCCATAGCTCAGCGGTTAGAGCAGGCGACTCATAATCGCTTGGTCGCAGGTTCAAATCCTGCTGGGCCCACTAAACGAAAAAACAGGTTTCGTCCTGGAGGCCCAGGCTCGCAATCTCCACACCACATCGGCTGCCTTCGTGAATCCGCTCATCCCCCGCCCCGTCCAACCGCCATGCAACGATTATCCCCTTTTTTTGTGCTCCTGTTATTTTCTTTGCCAATCAACCCCTTCATTGCCACAGCGGTTGCAGCGGAGCCAGCCAGGAAGTTGATCTTTGACAAAGCCACCTTGGCCGACTGGAACATCACGGGTGATGTGGGAATAGATATGTCCAGAGATCCCCACGGGACTGGTGCGTCTCTTAAAGTGGGTCCTCACGGCAAGGCCCTCCTGAAGCTTCGCGATAAAGATGAATCGGGCAAGGTCGAGTTTTGGGTTTATGACGATGGCACCCACCCGCAGGTTGTAAAAGCGCCCCGCGTCGGCCCGCGCTGGGGTCTCGTCCAGAGCAACGGGAATCTGTTGGCCGCTGGCATCCTTTACGCGAGTTATCTGGACGGTTCGGAGGGCTACACCGCTACCGCCTGCGATGCCAAAGATTGGTTCAAACAGTTGTTCTGGATGGGGGTGAAGCGGGCCCCGGCGGGCTGGCACAAATGGACTTTCGATTTCGATGTGGAGGCCGGTCTTCAGGTGCTCCACAATGATAAAGAGGTCCAGGCGGTCGATTCCAACAAAACGGGACTAAGCGGTTTTAGCGCCATTGCTTTCTGGGGTGATGACGGTCAGGGCAACGCGCAAACGATCTGGGTTTCCGACCTGACCGCCGCGCTGGGCGGCCCGGTACAGCCTTCCGTTGCGGCCGAGGAGGACCCCTACGACGAAAAAGCCGTTGCAGCCGCGACAGCCCAGCGACAGCCAGCCACGATCTATACGGTTGCTAACACTCCGTTAACGCCAAAGATCGAAGATGTCCCCGTGAAGGGAAGCGTCTCGCAATACGGAATTACCTGGACCTTTGATAAACCGGTTCATGCCGGACAGTTTATCAATGGCGACTGGTATGTTGTTGGTCCCGTCACGATCAAAGCCATCGATCCCAAACCGCTTTACGGAGTGGATATTCCCAGGCGCGAGTTGGACCGCATGGATAAAGAGCGCCGGGAAGAACAACGGGTCCGGAACGGCTTCATGCTCAATCCCCCGGCAAAAATGAAAGTCGCCTACGACAGCGGGGTGCGGAATTGGTTCGACCCTGCGCTCGTTCAAAAACTGCCCGTGACCATGAAACCCGGTGATTCACTCGTCTCCACCATCAGCATGCCCAAAGGGCTGGTGATCCACGCGCAACTGAGAAACAAGATCGAGCGCGGCGAAGATGACAGCAGCCCTATTCGCACCGCCGCGGTGCTGACTTGTGTGAATGAAACGGAGCCGCCCGACGCTTTTCGCCCGGCCTTCTGCGACCGCGCGCAAAAAATCTATCTCGCTCGCAACCTCAAACGGGATCTCTTGCCAATGGCCGCCACCAAGAGCATTCCGAAGATCGAACAATACGTTCGGTTCACCCAGCGGCCCTGGGTAGGCACCTGCTTCTTCGGTTTCGAAGAGCCGGTCGAGAACATGCCCCAATATGGTTTGGAGTATGGCCGCGTCTCAGGTCTTTCTGCGTTGCTGCTCTGCGCCGGCCTCCAGCCCGACCAAAAGGAGCCGCTCCTGGTAAACTATGTTCAGGTGGGTATTGATCTGGGAGGCATGGTCCGCGCCGGTCATCCCGGCTGGACCTGCTGGGGCGGACATGGCAGCGGCCGCAAACTGCCCATTGTCTTCGCCGGGATACTTCTGGGCGACGACCAATTGGCTAACATCGTTCAATCTTTTCCCAAAGCCAGCTTTGGCGAAGACGAGCAAACCGCCTACGGAGACTGCTGGACTGGCGCGAAAGTAGTCTTCGCCGGACACTCCGGCATCGACGCCGTCACGGGCGTAGGTCGCAATCAAGGCCGGGGCAATCCATGGGGTCCTTACGAGCACACCTCTCCTTCCGAGTGGAAGGAGGGCCAAAACACCAGCGAAAGCTATCGCCGCTGCTGTACCAGCGTCGGCTGGGTCGCGCAAGCCTTGGCCTTGAGGCTTTTGCATGCCGAGAAAACTTGGAACCATGATGCCTTCTTCGATTATGTTGATCGCTGGATGTACGAGAACGACGCTGCCTTCGTCAAAACCATCAAAGAGGCCACCGGCAAGGACTACGACAAGGAATGGGCGCGCCAGGGCCAATGTTGGGACGCTTTCGTCAATGAAATGTGGGCGAGGCACAGGCCCGGACTCGTTGCATCCACAAATAGCTGGAAACAGCCGCATGACGACCGATATTACCGCGGGGCTATTGAGAAATCGCAAAAATAGGCGAGGATAGGACCCGGGCCGGCTTGATTCGAGCCTTTGCTTTTGCAAAATCCCTTTCAGGTTCTTTGCGGTTAAATTCATCTCGCTACCGGGAACTGGCCGGGAACCATCTCTGCACCCCTTTCGTTGGTTTGGGAGACATGCCTCTTTTTCGGCTGCGAGTTTCCTTGGCAACGGGATGATTCCACGTTTTATTGGCGGAGCGTGATAGGCAACTTGCTCCAGCCCGAACTGATCGAACTGATTCGACAGCGGGATTTCGTCCACCTCCGGGAAATCCTGGCCGAGTTTTCCACGCCGGATCTCGCGGAGATTTTCACCGACTTGAGCGCCGATGAAGAGGCGGTGCTGATGCGCATCCTGCCGCACGACGTGGCGGCGGAGGTTTTTGAATACCTCTCGGTCGAAGATCAGGAGGAGATGCTGCATGCTCTGGGCCATGAGCAAGTTGCCCAAATCCTGAACGACCTGGCGCCGGATGACCGCACGGCGCTGCTGGAGGAGTTGCCTGCCGCCGCCACGCAAAAGTTGCTCAACCTCCTTTCCCCGGGAGAACGAAAGATTGCGGCGTCCTTGCTGGGCTATCCCAAAGATTCGATTGGGCGGCGCATGACACCCGAGTATGTCGCCATCCAGCAGAACTGGACCGTGGCCGGGGTTTTGGAACATTTGCGCAAGGTGGGCCGGGATCGGGAATCCTTGAACCAGTTGTATGTGGTCGATGATAAAGGGCACCTCATCAACTGGGTGCGTCTTCGCAATGTGGTCGTGGCGGATTTGAATACGCAGGTGGTTGAATTGTTAGAGCCGCAGATCATCACCCTGCGCGCGACCGACGATCAGGAAACCGCGGTCGTCGCCTTCAAAAAGTACGACGTGACCCTCCTCCCTGTAGTGGATTCACACGACAAACTGGTTGGGGTAGTCACGGTTGACGATGTGCTCGACGTCATTGAAAAGGAGACCACTGAGGACATGCAAAAAATGGGCGGCATGGAAGCGCTCGATGCGCCCTATCTCAAAATTAGCCTGCCGCAAATGATCAAGAAGCGCGCCGGCTGGCTTTCCATTCTGTTCGTGAGCGAAATGTTCACCTCAACGGCCATGGGCTATTTCGAGAAAGAAATTGAGAAAGCGACGGTGCTAATGCTCTTCCTGCCGCTCATCCTTTCCAGCGGCGGGAACTCGGGATCGCAGGCGACCACATTAATCATCCGGGCGATGGCCCTGCGCGACGTGGCATTAAGGGACTGGTGGCGAGTGTTCCGGCGCGAGTTGCTGGGAGGAATCGCCCTCGGATGCGTGCTGGCGTTTTTGGGCATCGCGCGGATTTTCCTTTGGCAGAAGTTCGGGTTCAAGGATTATGGACAGTATTACATTCTGGTTGCCGCCGCCATTGGGGGCAGCCTGGTGGGGGTGGTGCTTTGGGGCAGCCTGGTGGGAGCGATGCTTCCCATCCTCCTGCGCTACTGCAGGCTGGACCCTGCCACCTGTTCCGCGCCTTTCGTGGCCACTTTGGTGGATGTCACCGGCATCATCATCTACTTTAATGTGGCTTATATGATTCTGCGCGGCACCCTGTTGTGACTTCAACGCAGTTGGAGCCGCGCCGCCACGCAGGCGCTTGACGCAGCAGTTCGATCAAGACTCGCTCAGCTTCAGGGCTCGTGTCACGCGATTGCGTTCTCATCAACATTCAAAATACCACCCCCCCGCACCCCATGTCGAGAAGTGGCAGACCCCAACCATCTGCCGCAGCAATTCTCATTTTGATAGCGGATAGGCACAGTCTCGGAAGGACGAATGCCGTGAGTTCCCGAGCTTGTAAGCAAAAGTGAACTCGTGGAAATCGCCGCCAAAACCGCCATGGATTGAAATTGCCATGGTAAGAACTGCCGTGCTCGGCCAAAGCAAGCTTGACGGTTTGGAATCGTGGCCCTAGCTTTGCGCATTCAGGGGAGCCGACCAGCCCCGCGAAGGCGGGACGAAGGCTGAGAGTTCTGCGCCGGTCCGCAGAAGACCCGTTGAACCTGCTCCAGGTAATGCTGGCGAAGGGAGGTCTCTTCCAGCTTTTCCCTGTGGCCGCAACTTCCGTTGCGCTTTTGCACGAAGGACCATGTATGATTGCGATCAAAGATTCGATTCAGCCGCAGAGCTCGGACCGCTTGCCCGGTTCGGCCAAAGTTTACGTGCGGGGCAAAATCCACGCTGGCCTCCGCGTGCCGCTGCGAGAGATTCAGCTTCATGCCAGCAAATCTTTCAATGGCCAGGCCGAGTCCAATGAGCCAGTCCGCGTCTATGATGCCAGCGGGCCGTGGGGAGATGAAAACTTCCTGGGCCACGTCGAGCAAGGGTTGCCGCTGCACCGTCGCGAATGGATTAGCGCGCGTGGCGACGTGGCCGAGTACGATGGCCGCAAGGTGAAACCTCAGGATAACGGCTATTTGACAGGAAAGCTGGCGGAATATGCGAGCAGCGCCGAGAAAAACCGCCTGGCCGAGTTCCCAGGCTTGGAGGGGCGGCGTCCCCGGCCCTTGCGAGCCTCCAAAGGGCATCCGGTCACGCAGCTTTGGTATGCGCGGCAGGGGATTATCACCCCGGAGATGGAGTTCATCGCCATCCGTGAGAACTTGGGACGCGATTCTCAAAAATCGCAAATTGCGAATCTCAAATCGGACCTGAGACGCGACGATTTAAGCAAGCAGCACGCTGGCGCCGGGCAGCACTCACTTAATGCTGAGCAAGTGATTCCTGATTACTCTCCCTCCGTCTTCCATCGTTTCCCGCAGCGCATCCCCGCCGCGATCACACCCGAATTCGTCCGCTCCGAAGTCGCCGCTGGTCGCGCTATTATCCCCGCTAACATCAACCATCCCGAATCCGAGCCGATGATCATCGGCCGCAACTTCCTTGTGAAGATCAACGCCAACATCGGCAATAGCGCGGTCACTTCCAGCATCGAGGAGGAAGTCGAGAAGATGCGCTGGGCCACCAAATGGGGCGCGGACACTGTCATGGATCTCTCCACCGGCAAGAACATCCATGCCACTCGCGAATGGATCATCCGCAACTCCCCCGTGCCCATCGGCACCGTGCCGATTTACCAGGCCTTAGAAAAAGTAAGCGGCAAAGCCGAAGACCTCACTTGGGAACTGTTTCGCGACACTCTCATCGAACAGGCAGAACAAGGCGTGGATTATTTCACCATTCACGCGGGCGTCTTGCTGCGCTTCATTCCGCTCACCGCGCACCGCATGACGGGCATCGTCTCCCGCGGTGGCAGCATCATGGCCAAGTGGTGCCTCGCTCATCACAAGGAGAATTTCCTCTACACCCATTGGGACGACATCTGCGACATCATGGCCGCGTACGACGTGAGCTTCAGCATCGGCGACGGTCTGCGGCCTGGCTCGATAGCCGACGCCAACGACGAGGCGCAATTCGCCGAACTCAAAGCGCAAGGCGAGCTCACCGAGCGTGCCTGGGCGAAAAGCGTGCAAGTGATGAACGAAGGCCCCGGCCATGTGCCGATGCACATGATAGAGGAAAACATGGCCAAGCAACTTGAATGGTGCCACGAAGCCCCCTTCTACACTCTCGGCCCTCTCACCACCGACATCGCCCCCGGCTATGATCACATCACCAGCGCCGTCGGCGCGGCCATGATCGGCTGGTACGGCTGCGCGATGTTGTGCTACGTCACGCCGAAAGAGCACTTGGGACTGCCCAATAAAAAAGATGTTAAAGACGGCGTGATTGCCTACAAAATCGCCGCTCACGCCGCTGACCTGGCCAAAGGCCATCCCGGGGCGCAATACCGCGACAACGCCCTGAGCAAGGCGCGGTTTGAATTCCGCTGGGAAGATCAATTCAATCTGGGCTTGGACCCGGAAACTGCCCGCGAATTCCACGACGAGACTTTGCCACAAGAAGGAGCCAAGACTGCCCACTTTTGTTCTATGTGCGGCCCGCATTTCTGTTCGATGAAAATCACCGAGGACGTGCGGAAGTATGCCGCGGAGCAGGGAATCGCAGAGGAAGAGGCGTTGAAAAAGGGAATGGAAGAAAAGAGCCGCGAGTTTTCCGAAAAGGGAAACGAGATTTACGCAAAAACGTGAAGCTTCTGACATGGAATTGTCGGCACATTGCCAATGTCGCCATCAACAACGGCTGCGGCGACTGGCCGAACACACTTCCGGCTTTGGCCACGCCGGAAGAATTCATGAGTGACCTATGAAAACATTGAAAAATGACGCGATCGAAACAACCGAAGGCGATTTGGTCTTGCGGGAAATCTGGCGCCTCACAGAGGAGTTGTCCGCCGCGCGCGGACACAGCATCGACCGTCTTTTCGCCGAGGCGCGCGAACGCCGCAAGACCTGAAAGGCAGGCATATGACCCGAAATATAGGCTTGCCTAAAATTCTTTCTTGACTCAAACAATTCATCGGGTCATACTCCACTATGCGTTTTTTGCTCTGCATTTATGAAGCCAGTGGAAGCAGCGCCTAAAACCTTGCCTCAAACCGACGGGGAAATCGACAATCTCAGGCCCAGCCTTCCTGAGGTTCATCGAAGTATCATTGTGCCCAAGGGGCTTGGCTTCTGGCGCAAGATGCTCGCTTTCTCCGGGCCGGGTTATCTCGTGGCCGTGGGTTACATGGACCCTGGCAATTGGGCCACCGACTTGGCCGGCGGTTCCGCATTCGGCTATACGCTTTTGAGTGTCATCCTGCTCTCCAACCTCATGGCCATTTTGCTCCAGTGCCTGTCGGCCCGCCTCGGCATCGTTACGGGCCGCGACCTCGCGCAAGCCTGCCGCGATCATTATTCAAGACCCGTTTCCTTTTCGCTGTGGGTCATGTGTGAACTGGCGATTTGTGCCTGCGACCTGGCGGAAGTTATCGGCTCGGCCATCGCCTTGAATTTGCTCTTCAAAATACCGCTCGTTCTCGGCGTCTGCATCACGGCGCTGGATGTGCTGGCTGTGATGTATCTGCAGAACAAGGGTTTCCGTTATATCGAGGCTCTCGTCGTGACACTCATCTTCACCATTGGCGGTTGTTTTCTGGTCGAAATTATTTTCTCCCGGCCGGAGACTGGGGCGGTGCTCGGTGGTTTCCTCCCGAGGTCCGAGGTCCTGCAAAATCCGAAAATGCTTTTCATCGCCATCGGAATTTTGGGCGCCACCGTCATGCCGCATAATCTCTACCTGCACTCGTCCATCGTGCAGACCCGGAAGTACGAGCAAACTGCTGGGGGAAAAGCCGAAGCCATCAAATTCGCCACCATCGATTCGACGGTGGCGCTGATGTTCGCGCTTTTCATCAATGCCGCCATTCTTATCGTCTCCGCCGCCACTTTCCATACCCGTGGCCAAACCGGTGTCGCTGAAATCCAGGATGCCTACCAACTCTTGTCGCCCACCCTTGGCGTGGCTGGGGCGAGCATCATTTTTGCGGTCGCTCTGCTGGCTTCCGGCCAAAACTCGACCCTGACTGGCACTCTAGCCGGGCAAATCGTCATGGAAGGTTTTCTCAACCTGCGCCTGCGTCCCTGGCTGCGCCGGTTGATCACTCGCCTCATTGCTATCGTGCCGGCGGTCCTGACGACCGCATTCTATGGCGAAAGCGGCACCGCCAAATTGCTCGTGCTGAGCCAGGTCATTCTGAGTCTGCAGCTCTCGTTCGCGGTCGTCCCCCTAATCTGCTTCACTGGCGATCGGCGGAAAATGGGGGAATTCGCCAACCGGCCCTGGCTCAAATTGTTGGGCTGGTTCACCGCCGCCATCATTGCCGGTTTGAACCTCAAATTGCTCTCCGATTTCTTTGGCCTCACCACCCTGTTGGTGGGACTATTCCCATAGCGAGAAAATAAGTTCTATGTATCGCAAAATTCTCGTCGCTTTGGAAAACAGCCGGGCCGACGCCAGCCTATTGCCTCACATTGAGCAACTGGCCAGGCTGATGCGCTCCCAATTGCTGCTGGTGCATGTGGCCGACGGCTGGGTGGCGCGCAATTTCAACCTCCTCAAACTCGCCGAGTCCGAAGAGATGAAAGCGGACCGCGCTTATCTCGAAGCCACTGCGGCCAAACTGCGCAAAACCGGATTCGAAGTCGCCGCCCAACTCGCCCTTGGCGATCCACCGACAGAGATTTTAAAAACCGCCGAGCGCGAAAAATGTGACTTGATCGCCATGACCTCTCACGGGCATCGTTTCCTGGGTGATCTGATCCTGGGCAGCACTATTCACAAAGTCCGGCATGGCACCTCGGTCCCGGTGTTATTGGTCCGAGCGGAAAAATAGATCGGTGGGCGGAATCCATTCCGCACCCGGCAATAAATGCGGTCTCGGGAGAGCATGGCCAAAGCACAGCCAGGTGCCGGAATTCCTTGCGTAGCGGCGTCTCGGCAGAGCGTCGCAAACTTCCGTTTCCGAAGAGAGCCGCGCTCTGCCGAGACGCCGTTACGGAGAGAGGGTCCATGGAGAGTTCCGGTTTTTTTTGGACCTGCTCACCGGCCATGAACCTGGCAGATTCCCACCATCCCTTCCTTTCGGAAAATGCTTTCAAGGCTGTTGCGGAAGGGCTAGCCGGTAAAATCGCCGCGGCGCCGGCAGTGGTTGCGGCACTATGAGATCGACGACCCGATTTGTCTTTTGGGCGGGAGTATCGGAAAATTTGAACCAAGGCCCGCTTCCTGGGTCGTCCCGGTAGAGGACCGAGTAGCTTCGGCCGGCGACCGCAAAGAAGCTCAGGCGCGCATCGCCGGGATCCAGGGTCGCGCCTATGCGTAGAAAACTATGCGCGTCATTGGGGTTCGTGCCAGCGAGGTACTCTTGCAAGTTGGTCAAGCCGTCTCCATCGTTGTCGAAGTTTGCATCATTCACAAATGGATTGAGGCCATTGGCCAGCTCCCAGGCATCGGGCATGCCATCACCATCCGTGTCCACTCCTCCATTGGTGGCAGTCGTGGTTACGGTGATGCTCTTGCTGGCGAGAAGAGTGAGCTTGTAATCGTAAGCCACGAAGGTCAGCAGGTTGGCCCCCAGCAACAGGGGTACGGTCGCCTGCCAATTCGTGAGCGTCGGCCACGCCAGCGCCAGCGGGTTGGTGCTGCCCAGAAGGCGGATTTCCTTGATGTCCAACCAGCCGCTGCCAGTGATGGTGACCATCGGGCTGTTAGTTAGGAAATCATTTCCACCATTGCTGGTGATGGCGAAAGGTTGGCGCCCGGGGATTTGGCTGAGCGCAGCGGCGCGGCGGGTCTGGATGTAGCTCGCGCCCCCGGTGTAGTTTTGTCCGACCACGCTGCCGTAGTGGGCCAGCCAGGGGGTCATATAAGTCGTATTAAACACCGTCTGGCAAAGGTCATTGACATGGGCCGCGTAGGCCCGGCGGATCGACGGGTTATTGAGCAGTTTGGAGAGGGTGAAAGATGAATCCAGGTAGATGGAACTAGAGGCGGAATCATAAAAAATGAAGTCCATGTCCCAGGGAAGAAAATGAGCGGCCCCGCCATCAGCCGGCGTGAAGATGCGCAGGTTGTGGGGATTGCTCGGCATCGGACTGAAATAGATGTCTCCGATGCCGCACAGGATCGTCAGAGCGGTGATTCTCAAGAAGCCGTCCACATCCAGCGCGGTTCCGATTTGGCTGTCCAGTTGCGCCTGGGGCAGTCCTGTGGTTTGGCAAAGGCGAATAATTCCGGAGAAGTCATCTTCGCGAGTTCCATGCCGCATGTCATAGGGAGAGCGGTACTGTTCCTTGTCATTGCCCAGGTTCATAAAGTCGGTCCCGACCTGGGGTTGGAGGGGCACCGGCAGTTTCACTGCCTCGAAATTTCCGTTGACTGTCACACTGGGTTCATAGGTGAGGTCGAAGTTGAAGACTGAACCATCCACGTTGTACTGTTCTTGCACAAAAATTCCACCGTAAGCCGCCAATTGGAGGATGGCGGTGCCGGTATGGGAAGCTTTTGGGGCGATGAAGTAACAAAGATCGCTGTAATGACACGGAATCCCGGCGTGGTGGAACATATGGAGAATATAGATTTCATCCTGCTGGCGGACTACCGGGGTTCGGCCGGAACGGTCGATATTGACCTCAGATTGCAAACCGCGGAAGAGGTGCGTGGAAGGAAAAGCGACGGTGTAACTTATGTAATCGTCGCCATCGCGCGCACGGCCTGCTGCTGAACCATGCAGGCGCACTCCAGCGTCATAGAACACTTCGCTGCGATCATAAATCAGCGTGCCCCCGATAAAACCCTGACTCATAACGTTTGTCGCATTGAGCACGAAATCGCGGTCCGCATCGAGTTGGATGAGGCGCAACTCGTGCGCGGGAAGTTTCGTGCCCTGGGTATCGGCCACTTGGTAGAGCGCGCGAGAATCGGGGCCTTGGGCCGGGGCAAAGGCAGTCGCTCCGAGACTATCCACTGCGCCGACATAAAACTGCACGATTTTTCCGGCGCCTAGAGGAGCGATACTTGCCACCCACACACCATCCTGCTGAAGTGACATTGGAACGTTGGTGAAAGCGGCCCCAGGATTGACGCGGTAGTTGAGAGTGGCCGAAGCGACGCCATCTGGATCGCTGGCGCGAACCGAAATGATCACCGCTTCATTTGTTTGGGGGATGACTGGCAGGTGTTTCAGGTTGCTCAAGGTTGGCCCTGCATTGTCGGCGAACCGTGAGTTCGGAGCGGCGGGGGTGCCGTGGCGTGGGGGAAGGGTGAGCAGGGTTGTTCGGGCCAGCCGTTGCATGTAAGCCGTGGTTCCTACCTGGGGCGAGCCAGCCAGCCAGCGCGCGCGGTAGCTAACCTCGTAAAGCTGGCCGTCCGCCAGAGGAGTATTCCCGGCGAAAGATGACTCGATGTGGTTGTGACTGGTTTTGGGCGGCGCGCTGGCGGAGACTTTGAGGACGTGGTTGGAAGGGTTATCGGGGTCGGGGATGATCTGGCTGTTTCGGTGGTCGCCCAGCATCCGCCAATGGCTGTTGCTGCTACTGCTTTCAAAATCGCCATTTTGAACCAACTATTGCCGCGTGCCATCGGGATCCTGGATAACGCTGACATCATCCACCAGCACCTCTCCCGCATCGAGGAGGCCCAGACGGAACTCATTCCATAAATTATTGCCGAAGCTTTGGCCCGCCACCATGCGGTAGGTCACGGTTTGCCAGGAGCTTCGGCTGCTTTCGTCACTGTCCGCCCAGGCCGCCGGATTGCTATTGTCGGCCCGAGGATCGGCTAATTCCAGACTGGAGCCGCCCCCATCGCTCCAGCCACTGGAGACTATTTGAATGGTGTTCGCCGGATTGCCCGCCGCATCTTTTAGGCTAACACTATCGCCCGCGCTTAACTTGCCGGAAAAATTCCCCACGATGTCCAGAGCCACCTCAGGCCACTTCGCCTTTAGGGCGGCCGCGTCATTGGCCACCACGAGATAGCCCCCGGGGGGAATCGCGGTGGTCGCCGGGAAGGAATAGCGAATGCCGCCATCGATTTGCCAGCCGGTGAGATCGACGCTGTTGGCGCTGCGATTATAGAATTCAACCCATTGTTCTGGGGATTTGGTGAAGGGGACGGCAGGAGCCAGCGTGGTGGTCAGTGTTAATTCCGCGCCAAATGCAATATCCCCGGTGGAGTCGGGAGGATTCACTTCGAGCTCGTCGATGCAAGTGCCGGCGCTGATTCCCGTGCCGGGCACGAGCAAGCGAAGGCCCGTTGCCTGCACAGGGTCGAAGAGATACCGATGCCGCCGGGACGGGTTCGAGAAAAGGCCGGTGCCCGCGCTTTGATAGTTCAAAGTGCCGAGGTTGGCCCAGCCAGTGTCCGCATTGCCCGTGAAACTTGTGCTAACGCCGGGTGAAGCGACCCGCGTGTATTGCAAGGCATAAAAACCAAGTGTGCGATCAGCGTAAGTTCCCGTATTGTCGCGCCCAAACGCAAAACTACTGATGGTAAAAAGCCCGCCGAAACGCAGGCCTGCGAAACCCGGGTTGCCCGAATTGCCAATCCAACTGTTGGCGTTGCCATAAACCCCGTCGTCCAGGTGCAAATAATTGTGGATGGGGTACCCAGAAAGGGAATCGATTACGAACGGGGCCGCCCCCGGCTGGCGAGCCAGATTCATCGGCACGTTGCCACCTAAAGGACCTTCATCCACCAACCGCAGTCCCCCACCATTGAGGGTGAGACCGCTTCCATTTGTGACTGAACTGGCTTGATGGACTTCCACTGCGAGCGCGTTCATCCCCTGCACGAGGTTGGCTGTCCCGAGGTTCAAAGGTCCGGTGAACAGCGCATCACCGACAGCCGTCGATGACGATTCCCCGTATGACGTTGGCCCCGGGGACATATTAAGGCGATATACTTCTACCCCGTTGAGATAGAAAACCGCGCCGTCATCTACGATGACGCGCAGGTTCAGTGTCAGATTGCTGGTAGAACCGTTGAAATTAAAGCTGGTGCGGAAATAATACGTGCTCCGACCGGGCATCAACGAGGTGTTTGTAGGGGCTGGGAGTGAGCCGGGATTGACAGAGAGTAGGGCGGGACCGCTCGCCCACCCGCTGTCGTCATAGCCCGGTGCGCGCCATGCGACACCCAAATCGGTTCCGGAATCGTTGAAACGCCAAACGCCGGTAATCGGCAACAGGGTCGCGTTGCTCGTCACGGCCGGAATGGGATCAAAGGGGCGATGATGATACATGATTTCGTTGAAGACGATTTCACTGTGAAAAACAAAGACGTTTGACGCGCCAGGAGTGGGCAGTTCGGGTTTCATCCAGTCGCCGCTGCCATCCGGGAACCGTCCCCGAGTATTGGTCTGGACGGTGACAGCATCGATCAAGGCGAACCGACCCGGCGTATAGAGGAAGAGCTTGTCTGCTTTCGCCGCCCCAAAGCCTAGCTGCGCCTGGGTGAGAGAGACAAAGCCGCCGGGGGGCAGCACTTGAGAGGAGAAGGTGTAGCTTGATGAGTTAGTGCCGCTGGCACGGGCAACTTGCACCCCGCTCAAGTCCAACGGCGCAGGCCCATAGTTCATTATTTCAATCCAAAAACTGGAGGTGCTCGCAGCCGAGATTTCATTAAAGGCAAGTGGAGGGGGTGGCGGCAGGATATCGGTAGAAATTAATTGCATTCCGAAGGCCGCATCGGAGTGAGACAGCACCGGGGGATTAATTTCAATTTCATCGATGGTGTTGGTCGTGTTGAGCCGGACACGGACTCCTGTGGCCTGAATGGGATTACCATTGGTGGCGGCGAGGTCGAACCGGTGCCGCAGAAAAGGGGTGAAGCCGGGTTGCGCGCTCAGATACTGGACGGTGGCCAGGGTCGTCCATCCGTTGGAAGGATTGCTGGAACTAACGAAAACTGTCGCGGGGTTCGTCACCAGCGTGTACTGGAGGTTGTAGTTGCCCAGTGCTCGGTCGGTGCAAGTGCCACCGCATGAGGGCTCATTCGTATCCCCGTTATCGCGACCCAAGGCGATGCTGGAGAGTGGGATTGTCTGATTGAAGCGCAGAACCAGATAGGGGCTTGAGTCGTTGGTCGCCGGACTCCATGAACTGCCGCTGCCATATTGTCCATCATTAAGTTTGGATGCCAGATTGGTGTTGCTGCTCGTGAAGACTTCCACCCCCAATGAAGTCAGGGCTGAGTTGGTTGGAGCCAGCGCTGGGCTCATTGTGGTCGAGAAGTCAGCTTCGTTTCCTTCCCAGCTCACCGCATAGCCGCTCCCGGACACAATCCGCAGACCGGCATTGGTCACCACGGTGGTCTGATGCAGTTCGACCGCGAGCAGGTTTTGGCCGGCGAGCAGATTGCTTGCTGCAATAGCGAACGGCCCTGTGTAGCTGGCAGTTCCCACCGCGGAGGCAGCCATCGTCGCATAACTCACAGCGCCAGTCGGCATGTTCAAGCGATAAATCTCGACTCCGTTGAGATAGAAAACTGCGCCATCATCCAGAATAGACCGGAAGCTCAATAATCTCATGGCCGGATTTCCGCTAACATTAAATGTGCTCCGGAAGTAATAAGTGTTGCGGCCAGGGGTAAGCGGCGTGTTCTTGGCCGCAGGCAGCATCCCATCTCCTGCGAAAAACAAAGCGGCTCCTGAAGCCCAAGCGTTGTCGTCAAACCCAGGGGCGCGCCAGGCGGAGCCGAGATCAGTGCCCGTGTCATCATATCGCCATTGAGCGCTGATTGGGAGTAGATCCGTCTGAGCCCCGGTAAGGGGGATGGAGGAGAAGTTAGCTGTGCCGGGGGTGCCACCGGTTTGTGCGCTGAAGGTCCAGCTCACAGCCGGTTTGCTGGAGAGGTTTGGATTTTTCTTGGCCAGCGATACGCCTGAGCTATCCGGGCCGGCCGGCCAATTGCCGTCCACGCCATAGCTCACCGAGTCCATTAGCCGGTTATGGTTGTCGCGAAGTTCCAGTTTTTCACCGCTGTTGGACAAACGACCTGAGAAAGGCCCGAGCACATTCGTTTGTCCGGTATTGGCCATCAGCGTGGCAGGAGAGATAGCCACGACCAAGTAGCCACCCCCATGAATGACGGCGCCATCGGGGAACAGGTAATCAATGCCACCGGCTAGACGCCAGCCGGAGAGATCCACATCCACCGAGTTCTGGTCATAGAGTTCCACCCATTCCAAGGTCTGCTCGTTGGTAGCCGGATGGTACATGATTTCGTTGAAAACCACGACGCTATCGGCCAGTGCCGAGGCCCGAAGGCATAGGAACAACAGAACAACAGCGATGCGACTCATGTTATGGAATGCTTTCAGGAGAGGCGTGCCGGGCGTTTGCCATAGCTCCGGCACAACTCAAGGCTTGGCTGGATACTGCAGGGCCCGAGCTTAAAAAGCAAGCCATTTTACGCAGAAAGCGTCGTCGCGGGCACGGCGATTGACAAAGTGTAAAAGACTGGCAGAAAAAAGTGGAGCCGCGCCTTGGCGCTGGGGAGCCAGCGCCTCTCGCGAGACTGGGAGCAAGCCTGCGGCCATCCGATCAGGAGGAATTTGCCGCCGGAGGTGCTGGCCCAAACACTGGGGGTCGGAAAATGAATTCTCCCATTTTTCTGCCATCTTTTTCCTTAACCCCAATCAAAAGGGGATGTTTGGGAGGTGAAGTTGGCGCAGACCACGGGCCAGGACTTGGCAGAATAGATGAGGGGGCAGAAAAATGATTTCTAATTCTTGTCTCTGCCTCCAAGTAGGTGCTTTAAAGAGCTATGCCCGATTTCAGTCCTATCTCCCTGTGCACAAATCGTTTAGTCGGGGTAACGCTCTCATCCCTTTACACCCTTCCTGCCCAAACCAAATTGGTCGCCCGCTCGCGTCGGCTGGCTGCCGTCAAAATCAATCTCGAGGAGTTTTTCACTCTGCACATCGGCCCCCTTCTCGTCCTTTAGTTCGGCAACGATTTCGCGACTGGAGGTGTCGATAACATCGCCGGTGGATGGATAAGCATAATGTCCATCAATGCTCAACGTGATCCAGCCCGGCTCATCGCGCAGTTTAATGCTCGCAACTTGCCGTGGCGGCATAATCGTCGCATCAAAAACATGCAGCCGTCGATTGAAGGCGTCCGTCAGCCAGATTTCCTTCTCATCTGGAGTCAGTGCAATGCCATGGCTGGGACAGCCGTGGCGCTGGGTGGGGCCTTTTTTGAAATCCCGCACCTCCACCCGATGCAGCATCTTGCCGCTCGTTAGATCGCCGATCTCGAACCCCAGCAACTCGTTCACATTCACAAAACAAAGTGTCTGCTGCCCGTTAATTGTGAAGGGCCGAATGAAATTGCCAAAGGGGCCGACCTCGCGGCTCACCTCATGCGTGCTGGAATCCGTCACCCGGAGGATTGGCGATCTCAGGCCTGCCAGGTAAGCGTGTTGCCCGTCGAGTCCCACGATCGTGTTATGCGCGCCAGATTTTGGGACAATCTTCTTGATGATCTCGCCGGTGAGACCGTTCACCACGTGCCAGTGATCTTTTTCAAGCGAGGGAAGGTAAATAAATGTGCCCTCCGGCGAGATGGACATACGATCGCAGCCGCCCTCATAGGGTTTCTCCCAGAGAATTTTATCGGTCACGAGGTCAAAACAGGTGAGCGTCCGGGTAGTGCTGACATAGAACCGTTTCGAGATCACGCTGGCGCAAATGCCTTTGACGTTTAGAGGCGCGCCTTTCTCATCCACTCCGGAGGTTTTGATGCGTTTTAAAAACTGGTGGCCGTGATCGATCTCGAAGACTAGAACCCCGTGGCCGCCATAGGACAAATCATTGCGTATGCCTGGCTCGGCAACATAGAGCAGTCGGTGTTCGGCGGCGAGCCCGGCCAATGAAGTGAGTTGAAAAATGGCCAGCAGGCAGACGATCCGCCAGGGAAAAGAGAATTTGTTCATGGTTCCAGAACTTCCCGGAAACCGACCCATCTTTCAAGCTCAATCAATCAAGAAAAGCACACTAAGCGAAACCTTTGCGGTTGCGCAAATTGAACAAAACACCAAACTAACCCTGCCCAATGAAAACGACGCGCGCTGACCTCCCAACGGCCACGGAGCCTCAGCCGCATTCTGCCGAATGGTTCGGGGCGCAACGCGATTTCTGGTGGCACCGGGATTTTCTCGATCTTATGGCTAGGCGCTGGAGGCTGAGCGAGGCTTCGTCCCTCGCAGACATCGGGTGTGGGCTTTGCCATTGGTCACGTCTGCTTTACGGGTATCTCCACCCGCCCGCCCGCTTTGCCGGTGTGGATCAGGAGGTTCGCTGGGTTACCGAGGCCCCGCAACATTTTCGCCGCGCTTTTCCCGCGGTTTCCTCCAATCTGCTGAATTTCCAGCAAGGAGATGCCACCCGCCTTCCTTTGCCGGACAACTCTTTCGAGGTGGTCACCTGCCAAACGCTGCTCATGCACTTGCCTTCGCCCTTGGACGCACTGCGTGAGATGCTCCGCATTCTCCGTCCCGGCGGACTGTTGCTCTGCGTGGAGCCGAACAATCTCTGGAACCACCTTGCCTTCACATCATTGACTGCCGAGGAATCGGTGGAAGCCATCGTGCGCCGGTTCGATTTTTGGCTGCGTTGCCATCGGGGCCGGCTGGCGGGGGGCCGGGGTAACCACAGCATTGGGGACTTGCTGCCCGGCTACTTCGCCCAATTGGGTGTCACTGAGATTACAGCGCATCAGTCGGATCACGTTGCCGCGTTTTTTCCTCCGTATAACACCGATGAACAGGAGGCTCTAATCCAACAGGAACGACAGTGGAAAAGCTCCCCCACTGGCCCTTGGAATCGCGAAGAACTCCGCACGCTTTTCCTGCTTGGAGGTGGCACGGCGGATGGCTTCGCCGAGGTCTTCGGCGACCTCCTCGAGCATTTTAGCCGCGAACAAGCCGCCATTGCTGCCGGGACGTTCCACGCCGCCTATGGCGGAATCCATTACTTGGTTTCGGGACGCAAGAACTAATTCGTGCCTATCGGAAAGAATTTTTGATGCATTCCAAGGTCAGATGTGGCTAATTAAGTTGTATGGCTGCTCAAGCAATTCAAGGACGGCGACCCGAGGCGGTGAAACAATTCTCCGTTTTTACCGCCAATCGGCTTGGCCGCCTCTATGACCTTAGCCGTAACCATGCAGTAAGGCTGAGGATTTTTGGATAAAAAGCATTGGTTGCGCGTGATGGCGGCGGTCGCCGACTTTCACACGTGGCGCTCCGCCAGCGAGGTTTCTGGCTCGCTAACGGTTTGACGGAGCGTTC